>NZ_JBQEQE010000081.1:0-303 GCF_052046095.1 Pseudomonas sp. 22072 | reverse complement strand
GGGCAATCCGTACCAGCAATACCAGTAAACCCTGGGCACTAAAAAGGGCGCCGTGCAGTCAATGCACGGCGCCCTTTTTTTTTGATCGTTCCCACGCTCTGCGTGGGAATGCCCGCTCGGACGCTCCGCGTCCCACTGATGGCGCAAAAGTCGAGGCTTGTGCGGTGACGCGGAGCGTCACGGGATGCGTTCCCACGCAGAGCGTGGGAACGATCATTCGATCATTGCCAGCAACGCCGACGTGAATGGCCGTGCGCAGAACCGTCGCGTCGAAGTCAACCTCGGCCCGATCCCTGGCCAGCA
>NZ_JBQEQE010000080.1:0-304 GCF_052046095.1 Pseudomonas sp. 22072 | reverse complement strand
GACGGGATCGAACCGCCGACCCTCTGCTTGTAAGGCAGATGCTCTCCCAGCTGAGCTAATCACCCTTCGTTTCGGTGTGGGCGCATCATACACCAAAAAATCGTAATGTCTTGATTTAAATGCAATTTATTTAAAAAAAGTTTAGCGCACGATTTTTTGCCATATTTCGGACAGAAAAAAACCCGCTCAATGAGCGGGCTTTCTTTGGTTACCTGGCGTTCAGCATTCCAGGTGACCGAATATGGCGCAGCGGACGGGACTCGAACCCGCGACCCCCGGCGTGACAGGCCGGTATTCTAACCGA
>NZ_JBQEQE010000079.1:0-305 GCF_052046095.1 Pseudomonas sp. 22072 | reverse complement strand
ACTACCCCGGTTAACACCACCGTTACTGATACACCGGGCACCGATAACACCACTACCGTAACGCTGACAGCTCCGACCGAAGCGAATGAGGGTGGCCAGATCACCTATACCGCGACCTTGAGCAATAAGGCCGGTACCGACGTCACGCTGAAGTTGGATAACGGCTCTTCGATCACCATCAAGGCTGGCGACACGGTTGGCACTGTGACCGTGCCCGCTCCTAGCGATGACGTGTTCATCGATAAGAGCACTCAGACCGTCAAGATCACCGACGCTTCCGGCGGCAACTTCGAAAAACTGGAAGT
>NZ_JBQEQE010000078.1:0-308 GCF_052046095.1 Pseudomonas sp. 22072 | reverse complement strand
GTTACGGTAGTGGTGTTATCGGTGCCCGGTGTATCAGTAACGGTGGTGTTAACCGGGGTAGTACCTGGAACCAGATTTTCAAAGTGCTCGCCGCCGGTCACGCCTTTGATGGCGGTAGTGACGGTCTGGTCGCCTTTGTACACGTCATCCGGCGCGATGGTGGTGATAGAACCGCTCGACTGATTTACGCCAATAGTGATGGTCTTGCCGTTATCCAGGGTCACGGTCAGCGGATTGGTGATGTTGGTCACCGGTGCGCCGTTTTTATCCACAAGGCTGGCGGTGTAGACGATATTGCCGCCTTCGCC
>NZ_JBQEQE010000077.1:0-318 GCF_052046095.1 Pseudomonas sp. 22072 | reverse complement strand
CGTTCCCACGCTCTGCGTGGGAATGCCGCCCCGGACGCTCCGCGTCCAGGTTTCACGCCCTGTGCAACGGTGACGCAGAGTGTCACGGGATGCATTACCACGCAGAGCGTGGGAGCGATCAATGGCGCGCGATCAAGGCCATTCCTGCGGCCGAACGCGAACAAGACCCGGCCACCAACACCACCAGTTTGCCGCCGCTCTACCCCAAGTAACCCAGCCTCAACCAACACCAGCCTGATCGTTCCCACGCTCTGCGTGGGAATGCCGCCCCGGACGCTCCGCGTCCAGGTTTCACGCCCTGTGCAACGGTGACGCAGA
>NZ_JBQEQE010000076.1:0-318 GCF_052046095.1 Pseudomonas sp. 22072 | reverse complement strand
CCTGGCCTGACTGATCGTTCACACGCTCCGCGTGGGAATGCCGCCGGGGACGCTCCGCGTCCCGCCAGTCAGCATAAGGGTGACGCAGAGCGTCACAGGATGCATGCCCACGCGGAGCGTGGGAACGATCAGTTATGCGCCGCCAGGTCACGTGGCGCGATCGGCAGATTCCGCTGACCAGCTTTGAAGCGGCCTGCGGCGAAGCCAGCGTGACGGGCGAACGCTCGAGGAGGCGGCGGTGCAAGTGGGGGAGCAGGTGGCGAAGGTGCCGGACTTGATGGGGCTTGAAGCGCTGCTGGTAGAGTCCGGCCTGGCCTG
>NZ_JBQEQE010000075.1:0-319 GCF_052046095.1 Pseudomonas sp. 22072 | reverse complement strand
AGTGAAAGTAACGTTCAGTCTATCTTTCTATCACATACCCAAATTTTTAAAGAACGAACTAGTCAAAGACTAGAAATCAACATTCACCATCACAACGATGGAATGCTCATTTCTAAGCTTTATACAAACAGAAGCAGTAGTGGTGGAGCCAAACGGGATCGAACCGTTGACCTCCTGCGTGCAAGGCAGGCGCTCTCCCAGCTGAGCTATGGCCCCGTATTTCTACAGGCGTTTCCCACACAAAATTGGTGGGTCTGGGCAGATTCGAACTGCCGACCTCACCCTTATCAGGGGTGCGCTCTAACCAACTGAGCTACAG
>NZ_JBQEQE010000074.1:0-320 GCF_052046095.1 Pseudomonas sp. 22072 | reverse complement strand
GGTGACGGTCAACGGGTTGGTGATGTTAGTCACCGGCGCACCGTTTTTATCCACAAGGCTGGCGGTGTAAACGATGTTGCCGCCTTCGCCAACGGTGGTGGTGGCCGTCAGGACCACATCAACTTTGTCGATGGTGTCGTTGATCGTAGTGGTCGCACCATCGCCCGCAACTTCCAATTTCTCGAAATTGCCGCCAGAGGTCTCAGTGATCTTGACCGTCTGCGTGCTCTTGTCGATGAACACATCATCGTTAGGCGCAGGGACGGTCACAGTACCAACGGTTTCGCCAGCCTTGATGGTGATCGACGAGCCGTTATCCA
>NZ_JBQEQE010000073.1:0-338 GCF_052046095.1 Pseudomonas sp. 22072 | reverse complement strand
AACACCACCGTTACGGACACTCCGGGTACCGACAACACCACTACTGTGACGCTGACAGCGCCTAACGCTGTTAACGAAGGCGGACAGATTACGTACACCGCCACGCTGTCCAACAAGGCGGGCACTGACGTAACGCTGAAACTCGACAACGGTTCTTCGATCACCATCAAGGCTGGCGACACTGTTGGCACTGTGACCGTGCCCGCTCCTAGCGATGACGTGTTCATCGACAAGAGCAGCCAGACCGTCAAGATTACTGACGCTTCCGGCGGCAACTTCGAAAAACTCGAAGTCGCAGGTAACGGCGCAACCACCACGATCAACGACACCATCGACAA
>NZ_JBQEQE010000072.1:0-344 GCF_052046095.1 Pseudomonas sp. 22072 | reverse complement strand
GAGGTTACTGACTACAGCTACAACAAGCACGGGCAACTGACTGGAGTTTGGTACCCGGATCACAGTTGCCATCGACTGGTGTGGAACGAACGCGGGCAACTGCTTGAGGAGCAATTGCCCAATGGTGGGATCAAGCGTTATCGCTATGACGATTTAGGGCGACAAGTTGCCTGTGAGGATGAGCATGGTGCGCTGACGCAATATCACTGGGACTGCGTCGGCAGGTTGATTCGCCTCGTCTTGCCAGGCGGCGCCACACGAGAATTCAGCTACAACCCCTACGGCAAAATCATCGCCGAACGCGACGAACTCGGCCACGTCACCCGCTACGAATACGCCGATGG
>NZ_JBQEQE010000071.1:0-372 GCF_052046095.1 Pseudomonas sp. 22072 | reverse complement strand
GTGGTAGTGGCTGAGCAGTTGGCCTTGCTGGCGCTGATGCTCGCGGCCGCTCTTGAACAGATGTGAGGTGAGCACTTCACCGTTGAGTTCGACGGTAGCGAGGTGGCCGCCTTTATCGTGGGTGAAGGTGACGCGGTTATTGTCCGGCAGGCACAGGTTTTTCAGCTGGCCGCAAGCGTCGTAGCCGTAGCGCAGGGTGCCCCAGCCCTGGTGTTCGGCGGTGAGGCGGTTTTGGCGGTCGTATTCGTAGGCCAACGCCCAGTGGCCGTCCTCGACGCTGAGGAGGTTGCCCTGGCGGTCGTAGGCATAGTCGACAACGCTGGCATCGGGCAGGATTTTTCGGACGAGGCGACCGGCGTGGTCGCGCTCGTA
>NZ_JBQEQE010000070.1:0-384 GCF_052046095.1 Pseudomonas sp. 22072 | reverse complement strand
TGAGCAAGGCGATGTTACGCGTAGGACCGATCCCGATGGAGAGGTTACTGACTACAGCTACAACAAGCACGGGCAACTGAACGGGATTTGGTATCCGGATCACAGTTGCCATCGACTGGTGTGGAACGAACATGGGCAGTTGCTTGAGGAGCACTTGCCCCATGGTGGGATCAAGCGTTATCGCTATGACGATCTGGGTCGACAGGTTGCCCGTGAGGATGAGCATGGCGCACTAATCCAGTATCAGTGGGACGCCGCAGGACGCTTGCTGAAACTGACCCAGCCAGGCGGTGGTTGTAGGGAGTTCAGCTACAACCCCTACGGCAAAATCATCGCCGAACGCGACGAACTCGGCCACGTCACCCGCTACGAATACGCCGATGG
>NZ_JBQEQE010000069.1:0-422 GCF_052046095.1 Pseudomonas sp. 22072 | reverse complement strand
CAGATCACGTACACCGCCACGCTGTCCAACAAAGCGGGCACTGACGTCACCCTGAAGCTGGATAACGGTTCGTCGATCACCATCAAGGCTGGCGAAACTGTTGGTACCGTAACCGTGCCTGCGCCGACCGATGACGTGTTTATCGATAAGAGCACGCAGACCGTCAAAATCACTGACGCTTCCGGCGGCAACTTCGAAAAACTGGAAGTTGCAGGCAACGGCGCCACCACCACGATCAACGACACCATCGACAAAGTCGATGTGGTCCTGACCGCCACCACCACCGTTGGCGAAGGCGGCAACATCGTTTACACCGCCAGCCTTGTGGATAAGAACGGCGCGCCGGTGACCAACATCACCAATCCGCTGACCGTGACCCTGGATAACGGCAAAACCATCACCATCGGCGTAAACCAATCGAG
>NZ_JBQEQE010000068.1:0-460 GCF_052046095.1 Pseudomonas sp. 22072 | reverse complement strand
CATTGATGGTGGTGGTTGCGCCGTCGCCTGCCACTTCGAGTTTTTCGAAATTGCCGCCGGTGGTCTCGGCGATCTTAACGCTCTGGGTGCTTTTATCGATAAACACGTCATCGGTAGGCGCAGGGACAGTGACGGTGCCAACAGTGTCGCCAGCCTTAATGGTGATGCTTGAACCATTGTCGAGTTTCAGCGTGACGTCGGTGCCAGCCTTATTGCTCAAGGTCGCGGTGTAGGTGATCTGACCACCTTCGTTAACGGCACTTGGCGCTGTCAGCGTCACAGTAGTGGTGTTGTCGGTACCCGGTGTGTCCGTAACGGTGGTGTTCACCGCGGTAGTGCCCGGCACCAGGTTCTCGAAATGCTCGCCGCCGGTTACGCCTTTGATAGCGGTGGTGACGGTTTGATCGCCTTTATAGACATCATCAGGAGCAAGAACCGAAACGCTACCGCTAGTCTGGTT
>NZ_JBQEQE010000067.1:0-470 GCF_052046095.1 Pseudomonas sp. 22072 | reverse complement strand
GCAACATCGTTTACACCGCCAGCCTTGTGGATAAAAACGGTGCGCCGGTGACTAACATCACCAACCCGTTGACCGTCACCCTCGATAACGGCAAAACCATCACCATCGGCGTAAACCAATCGAGCGGTAGCGTTTCGGTTATTGCTCCTGATGATGTGTATAAGGGCGACCAAACCGTCACCACGGCTATCAAAGGCGTGACTGGCGGCGAGCATTTTGAAAACCTGGTCCCAGGTACAGATAACGTCATTACAACTGTGACTGATACACCGGGTACCGACAACACCACTACCGTGACACTGACGGCTCCGACCGAGGCGAGCGAAGGTGGTCAGATTACCTACACCGCGACCTTGAGCAACAAGGCTGGCACTGACGTCACCCTGAAGCTGGATAACGGCTCGTCGATCACCATCAAGGCTGGCGAAACCGTTGGTACTGTGACCGTCCCTGCGCCTAACGATGATGTG
>NZ_JBQEQE010000066.1:0-580 GCF_052046095.1 Pseudomonas sp. 22072 | reverse complement strand
CCAATCCGCTGACCGTGACCCTGGATAACGGCAAAACCATCACCATCGGCGTAAACCAATCGAGCGGTAGCGTTTCGGTTCTTGCTCCTGATGACGTGTATAAGGGCGATCAAACCGTCACCACTGCTATCAAAGGCGTCACTGGTGGCGAGCACTTTGAAAACCTGGTGCCGGGTACTACAGCGGTGAACACCACCGTTACGGACACACCGGGTACCGATAACACCACCACGGTGACGCTGACCGCTCCATCCGAAGCAAACGAAGGTGGTCAGATCACCTATACCGCGACCTTGAGCAACAAGGCCGGTACCGACGTCACCCTGAAGCTCGATAACGGTTCGTCGATCACGATCAAGGCTGGCGACACTGTTGGCACCGTAACCGTGCCCGCGCCGACCGATGACGTGTTCATCGATAAGAGCGCTCAGACCGTCAAGATTACTGACGCTTCCGGCGGCAACTTCGAAAAACTCGAAGTCGCAGGCAACGGCGCAACTACCACGATCAACGACACCATCGACAAGGTGGATGTAGTTCTGACCGCCACCACTACCGTGGGTGAAGGCGGCAACATCGT
>NZ_JBQEQE010000065.1:0-639 GCF_052046095.1 Pseudomonas sp. 22072 | reverse complement strand
CACATCATCGTTAGGCGCAGGGACGGTCACAGTACCAACGGTTTCGCCAGCCTTGATGGTGATCGACGAGCCGTTATCCAACTTGAGCGTGACATCAGTGCCCGCTTTGTTGGAAAGCGTGGCGGTGTACGTAATCTGCCCACCCTCGTTTGCCTCGGACGGAGCCGTCAGCGTCACAGTGGTGGTGTTATCGGTGCCTGGGGTATCGGTGACAGTGGTGTTCACTGCCGTCGTGCCAGGAACCAAGTTTTCAAAGTGCTCGCCACCGGTCACGCCTTTGATGGCGGTGGTGACGGTCTGGTCGCCTTTGTACACGTCATCCGGCGCGATGGTGGTGATGGAGCCGCTCGACTGATTCACACCGATGGTGATGGTTTTGCCGTTATCCAAAGTCACCGTCAGCGGATTGGTGATGTTAGTCACCGGTGCGCCGTTTTTATCCACAAGGCTGGCGGTGTAAACGATGTTGCCGCCTTCGCCAACGGTGGTGGTGGCGGTCAGGACCACATCGACCTTGTCGATGGTGTCGTTGATCGTGGTCGTTGCGCCGTTGCCTGCTACTTCCAGTTTTTCGAAGTTGCCGCCGGAAGCGTCGGTGATCTTGACGGTCTGAGTGCTCTTATCGATGAACACGTCATC
>NZ_JBQEQE010000064.1:0-662 GCF_052046095.1 Pseudomonas sp. 22072 | reverse complement strand
AACCAATCGAGCGGTAGCGTTTCGGTTCTTGCTCCTGATGATGTGTACAAGGGCGACCAAACTGTCACCACCGCTATCAAGGGTGTGACCGGCGGCGAGCATTTCGAAAATCTGGTCCCTGGCACTACCGCGGTGAACACCACCGTTACGGACACACCGGGTACCGATAACACCACCACGGTTACGCTGACTGCGCCAAGTGCCGTTAACGAAGGCGGCCAGATCACCTACACCGCGACCTTGAGCAACAAGGCCGGTACTGATGTCACCTTGAAGCTGGATAACGGCTCGTCGATCACTATCAAAGCTGGCGAGACCGTCGGTACTGTGACCGTGCCCGCCCCTACTGATGACGTGTTCATCGACAAGAGCACTCAGACCGTAAAGATTACTGATGCTTCCGGAGGCAACTTCGAAAAACTCGAAGTAGCAGGCAACGGCGCCACCACCACGATCAACGACACCATCGACAAAGTCGACGTCGTCCTGACCGCCACTACCACCGTCGGCGAAGGCGGCAATATCGTCTACACCGCCAGCCTTGTGGATAAAAACGGCGCAGCGGTGATTAACATCACCAATCCGTTGACCGTCACCTTGGATAATGGCCAGACCATCACCATCGGCGTAAACCAGACTAGCGGTAGCGTTTCGGTTCTTGC
>NZ_JBQEQE010000063.1:0-789 GCF_052046095.1 Pseudomonas sp. 22072 | reverse complement strand
TTTCACTGCTATCGCGGGCAAGCCCGGCTCCCACATCGGATGTGTTCGTCAGAGCGCGGGTTTATCAGTCGCGATAACGATGCTTGTTCTTGCGATGCCCATAGGCATGGCCGCGACCTGGGTGGCCATCGCGGTAATAGCGACGATCGTCACGGTCGCGATCGCGGTAATGGCGGCTGTCGCGATCACTTTCGTTACCCATGTAGTTGCCTAGCGCGCCGCCCGCACCACCGCCGGCTGCGGAGCCGATCAGTGCACCGGTGCTGCCGCCAACGCTGCGCCCTACGACGTTACCGCCGGCTGCGCCCAGTGCGCCACCAATGGCGGCTTCGCCACGGCTACGTTTGTCGGCGCCGACTGCACTACCGCCTGCGCCGCCGAGGGCCGCGCCGATGGTCGAACCGGTGTTGCCGCCCAGCTGCTGGCCGACAACGGAACCTAGAACCCCACCCAATGCGCCGCCTACACCGGCTTCGGTGGTGCCGCCTGCCATGGCTGCGCCACTGACCAGGCCAAGGGACAACAAGAGAATCGAGGAGAACTTCATTCAGGGAAACCTCAAGGGATGACGGCGCGATCCTGAGGTTGTATCGAGGCGCTGACAATCGAAATCCGACCGGCGGCAGAGGTTGTATACAATTTGCTAAGTTACTGTTTTGTATGGGGAACTTAAGTCGTTTTTACGGGTCTTTAGCTACTTCGGAACGGCCGCTTTTATGCAAAAGCGGCCTTTTTTGTGCCTGTCGAATGTGTGGTGCTTGTGCTGGCCTCTTCGCGGGCAAGCCCGCT
>NZ_JBQEQE010000062.1:0-869 GCF_052046095.1 Pseudomonas sp. 22072 | reverse complement strand
AGCGGATTGGTGATGTTGGTCACCGGTGCGCCGTTTTTATCCACAAGGCTGGCGGTGTAGACGATATTGCCGCCTTCGCCAACGGTGGTGGTCGCGGTCAGGACTACATCAACCTTGTCGATGGTGTCGTTGATTGTGGTGGTTGCGCCATTCCCTGCGACTTCCAGTTTTTCGAAGTTGCCACCAGTGGTCTCGGTGATCTGAACGGTCTGCGTGCTCTTGTCGATGAACACGTCATCGGTAGGCGCAGGCACGGTTACGGTGCCAACGGTGTCGCCAGCCTTGATGGTGATGCTTGAACCGTTGTCGAGCTTCAGTGTTACGTCAGTGCCCGCTTTGTTGGACAGCGTGGCGGTGTACGTAATCTGCCCACCTTCGTTTGCCTCAGCCGGAGCCGTCAACGTAACGGTGGTGGTGTTATCGGTGCCAGGGTTATCGGTGACAGTAGTGTTCACTGCCGTCGTGCCAGGGACCAGGTTTTCGAAGTGCTCGCCGCCGGTCACGCTTTTGATGGCGGTAGTGACAGTTTGATCGCCTTTGTACACATCATCCGGCGCGATGGTGGTGATAGAGCCACTCGACTGATTCACACCAATGGTGATGGTCTTGCCGTTATCGAGGGTGACGGTCAGCGGATTGATGATGTTAGTCACCGGTGCGCCGTTTTTATCCACAAGGCTGGCGGTGTAGACGATGTTGCCGCCTTCACCAACGGTGGTGGTGGCCGTCAGGACCACATCGACCTTGTCGATGGTGTCGTTGATCGTGGTCGTTGCGCCGCTGCCTGCAACTTCCAGTTTTTCGAAGTTGCCGCCGGAAGCGTCGGTGATCTTGACGGTCTGAGTGCTCTTATCGATGAACACGTCATC
>NZ_JBQEQE010000060.1:0-3735 GCF_052046095.1 Pseudomonas sp. 22072 | reverse complement strand
CAAGCAGCCGGTGCTCGCAGTACTTTGCAGTTCAACCCGGTGGGCAATGTGCTGGAGCAAACCGATGCGCAGGGTAATCGGCAGCGTTTCAATCACACCATCGACGGCCGATTGCGCGAGGCCTGGCTGCAGCTGAAAAACGCGACCGCCGCGCAGCGGCTGGTACATGACATTCACTACAACGCTCAAGGACAGATAGAACAGCAAACGGCAGGCAACCAGGTCACCAGTCGGTTTGATTACTGCCCGAAAGACGGGCGATTGAACCGTCTGAGCGCTGCCGGGCCTAGCGACGAACCGCTACAGGATTTGCACTACGTCTATGACCCGGTGGGCAATATCCTTAGCCTTGAAGACAAGGCACTGCCGGTGCGCTTCTTTGCCAACCAACGCATCGAGCCGATCAACCGCTATACCTACGACAGTCTTTACCAGTTGATCGAAGCCACCGGCTGGGAGGGCGGCAGCGCTAATCGCGGGCCTGCTCATCTCGAGGATCCGGCTGCCGTGGCTAACTATCGTCAAACCTATCGCTACGACGCTGGCGGCAATTTGCTCGAGCTGATCCACCACGGCCCACAGCAACATGGGCGTGTGTTGACGGCGGCCAAGCACAGTAATCGCTGCCTGCCCGAGGTGGGCGGGAGGCCACCGACCGAAGCGGAGATTGCCGAAGCCTTCGATGCCAGCGGCAACCTGTTGATGTTGGACCGGTGCCGAACACTGAGTTGGGATGCACGTAACCAACTGAGCCATGTGCATATGGTGGAGCGCACGTTGCGCCTCAATGACACCGAGCGCTACGTCTACGGTGCCGACGGCATGCGCCAGCGCAAGGTGCGCACAGCACAAACCAACGCCCGCACGGTGATCAGCGAGACGTGCTATTTACCCGGTCTGGAAACCCGCACGATTGATGACGAAAAACTGTATGTCGTCACCGTCCAGGCCGGCCGCACCACGGTGCAGGTGTTGCACTGGGAGGGCGCGGTGCCGCGTCAACTGGCCAATGATCAATACCGCTACAACCTGAACGATCATTTGGGGTCCTGCTCGCTGGAGCTGGACAGTGAAGCGCGGATCATCAGCCGCGAGACTTATCATCCGTTTGGCAGTACGGCGTTCACTGAGAGGGGAGACTCGAGCGAGCAGAGTTATCGCACGTTGCGTTATTCGGGTAAGGAGCGGGATGCGACCGGCCTTTATTATTACGGTCTGCGCTATTACATGCCCAGGTTTCAGCGCTGGACTAACCCGGACCCCGTGGGTGTCAGTGATGGTTTAAATGTATTCGCCTTTCTAGGCGGTAATCCCATTGGTTATCGAGACGCTGTGGGTGAGAAGCGCGAGCCGGTGAATAAAGATATCCACTTGATATGGGTGGGCGAGTCAGCGGAAGCGTTGGCGGCGCATGTCAGCAATATTAATAATACTGTCGAGCAGGCGAGCGGGTATAAAGTTCATCTTTATCTTGAGTCAGGTAACGAGGATGCATTTGCGAATGTCCTACAGGATCTTAAAGTTCATAATGTTGTCTATTTGAGAGAGGAGAAACTCTTCAGGAAATTCAAAAAAAGTCCAGTGGGGGCTATTTATAAAGACTTCAGGTCGGGAGATCCAAAAAACTTTGCGTTTGCGGTGGATACGCTACGGCCCTATTTGGTTCGCAAGAAAGGAGGGCTCTACTCCGATGTCGATGACCAGTATCTCGGTGCTGAGAGTGAAGGGCACGAGCGCCTGGGCGACACGACGCTTTATGCAAGACCCGACGAAATAATCACAAACTCACCTGTTCGGGTGCCTTGGGAAAATAGGGGCTCCAGAAATGCGGTGCTGATAAACAATAGCTCGTTTGCCGCGCATGCTGGAAACAAAACACTGAAGCATATCGAGAAAGAAATGGTCGTGCGTTATAAAGAAGTTGTTAAGTCTGAAGAGTATACGGATGGTCACGGTCGCATCGGAGCCGGGATACTCGAGTTGGAAACACCTGAGCGAATAAAGTTAATGAGTTCGATGGTAGGTCCAAAGGTGTTTAGCTCGATCATAAGAGAATATGATAGTGAGGCCAATGATATCGTTCGTCAGGCTATATTGGTCGAGTCGGGAGGCGACGTTCAGGGCTTTAATGATCGTAGAAATGAAAAGATGCCGCTTAGACGCTTCATTAAGGTAGGTAGTGCAAACTCTTGGAAATAAAATCCCCATGAGCGCTATTAACCACGAACTTCGAACGGAGATGGCCGGTGTGAAATGAATTTTATGTCGGCAATCCTCAAGTAGAGAGACTCAGCCATGCTCAGCTTGAATAGCCATACCCCCACATTGACTGTTACCGATCCGAGAAGTCTACCCGTTCGCTCGGTGAAGTATTTACGATCGACTGCCGGCCAAGCGGCACAGGCACACATCGACCGCACTGCGCATGACGCGGTAGGCAGAGCGACAGCGCGCTGGGACCCGCGTCTGCAGTCGGTGCAAAAAGACGACCCGCAGGTGCCTGCCAACCTGAATATCCTTCACTCGCTTGGCGGCCAAGTATTGTTGATTCAAAGCGTCGATGCGGGTTGGGATGTTCAACTGTTCGGTGAGGCTGGGCAGGGTATGCAGTTCTGGAATGGGCGCGGTAGTCAACGCCGCGCAGTATTCGATGCGCTACTGCGACCTGTGGCGATTATTGAAAATTCAGCCTGCACCGAGCGCTTTGCATACGGGATGGCTGAGCCGACTGCGGCTGAACGTAATCAATGTGGGCGGGTGGTGCGCCAAGATGACCCGGCCGGTACTCGTCATTTCGACTACTACGGGGTAGCTGGCGAGCCGATAGCGCAAACCCAGCGTTATCTGCAAAGCCTGGATATGCCTGATTGGCCACTGCCCTTCGATGAGCGGGATAATTTGCTTGAGCAAGCAGCCGGTGCTCGCAGTACTTTGCAGTTCAACCCGGTGGGCAATGTGCTGGAGCAAACCGATGCGCAGGGTAATCGGCAGCGTTTCAATCACACCATCGACGGCCGATTGCGCGAGGCCTGGCTGCAGCTGAAAAACGCGACCGCCGCGCAGCGGCTGGTACATGACATTCACTACAACGCTCAAGGACAGATAGAACAGCAAACGGCAGGCAACCAGGTCACCAGTCGGTTTGATTACTGCCCGAAAGACGGGCGATTGAACCGTCTGAGCGCTGCCGGGCCTAGCGACGAACCGCTACAGGATTTGCACTACGTCTATGACCCGGTGGGCAATATCCTTAGCCTTGAAGACAAGGCACTGCCGGTGCGCTTCTTTGCCAACCAACGCATCGAGCCGATCAACCGCTATACCTACGACAGTCTTTACCAGTTGATCGAAGCCACCGGCTGGGAGGGCGGCAGCGCTAATCGCGGGCCTGCTCATCTCGAGGATCCGGCTGCCGTGGCTAACTATCGTCAAACCTATCGCTACGACGCTGGCGGCAATTTGCTCGAGCTGATCCACCACGGCCCACAGCAACATGGGCGTGTGTTGACGGCGGCCAAGCACAGTAATCGCTGCCTGCCCGAGGTGGGCGGGAGGCCACCGACCGAAGCGGAGATTGCCGAAGCCTTCGATGCCAGCGGCAACCTGTTGATGTTGGACCGGTGCCGAACACTGAGTTGGGATGCACGTAACCAACTGAGCCATGTGCATATGGTGGAGCGCACGTTGCGCCTCAATGACACCGAGCGCTACGTCTACGGTGCCGACGGCATGCGC
>NZ_JBQEQE010000059.1:0-4764 GCF_052046095.1 Pseudomonas sp. 22072 | reverse complement strand
GGGGCTATAGCTCAGCTGGGAGAGCGCTTGCATGGCATGCAAGAGGTCAACGGTTCGATCCCGTTTAGCTCCACCAATTTACAGGTTCAAGGTTCCGGCCACACCGTCCTTGAATTGATCAGGTCTCAGCTCTGATCAGATGTACAGAAGGTTTTGTCCCCTTCGTCTAGTGGCCTAGGACACCGCCCTTTCACGGCGGTAACAGGGGTTCGAGTCCCCTAGGGGACGCCAGTTTCAACAAGCAGCTCGAAAGGTCTGCTGCGTCGCGAGACGAAAAATCCGGGGCTATAGCTCAGCTGGGAGAGCGCTTGCATGGCATGCAAGAGGTCAACGGTTCGATCCCGTTTAGCTCCACCAATTTTACAGGTTCAAGGTTCCGGCCACACCGTCCTTGGATCGATCAGTTCTCAGCGCTGATCTGTTGTATAGAAGGTTTGTGTCCCCTTCGTCTAGTGGCCTAGGACACCGCCCTTTCACGGCGGTAACAGGGGTTCGAGTCCCCTAGGGGACGCCACGATTACCCGCTCTGCGGGATTTTTAAGGGTCATTCAATTATTGAATGGCCCTTTTGTTTGTCTGGCGTTTGGCCAATTCCCTCCTTTATCACCCATTTTCTGTTCTGACCGGCGGTCGTGCTTATCGCTTGCCAAATATTATTATGGTAATAATATTCAACCCATGAAAGACGGAGGCTTCGATGAGCGATAAAAAAGCGCAAACCCGCGAACGTATTTTGCAGGCTGCCAGCGCGGCATTGATCCAGCGTGGCCCGGCTGAGCCCAGTGTGGGCGAAGTAATGGGGGCGGCGGGGCTGACAGTCGGCGGCTTCTACGCGCACTTTGAAAGCAAGGACGCGCTGATGCTGGAAGCGTTCAGCCAGTTGCTGGCGCAGCGTCGCGCCTCCATCGATGACTTGGACGAACAACTGACCGGCGAAGAGCGCCGCACGTTGGTCGCAGCGTTTTATCTGTCGCGCAAGCACCGCGACTCCACGACCCAGGCCTGCCCGTTGCCCGCGACGGTGGGGGAGATGGGGCGCTTGCCGGACGCTTTTCGCGAGGTTTTGAACGAGCACGTCGAGTTGATGGCCGCGCAATTGGCCGGCAGCCCCGAAGATATCGACAAGGCCCTGGCGGACATGGCCTTGATGGTAGGGGGGCTGACCCTGGCGCGGGCACTCGGACCCGGCGAGTTATCAGATCGGGTGATACGTGCGGCCAAGTCGGCGGTACGCTGAAAAAGGGGATGCAAGATGGGCGCATTGACCTGGGTTCGTGGTTTCAATGGCACGGTGGGGCGCCTTGCGCCGCATGCGGTCGCCAGCAAGATGCGTCGCACCTTCATGACCCCGCGCGATCTGCCGCCGCGTGACTGGGAGTTGCCGCTGTTGGCCCATTCGGAGCGCATCACTCTGCGTTTCGGCCTGTCGGCATTGCGTTGGGGGCATGGCCCGGCGGTGCTGCTGATGCATGGCTGGGAAGGCCGCCCGACTCAATTCGCCAGCTTGATCACGGCGTTGGTCGACAACGGCTATTCGGTGATAGCCCTGGACGGTCCCGCTCACGGCCGTTCGCCAGGGCGTGAAGCTCATGTACTGCTGTTTGCCCGCGCCATGCTTGAGGCGGCGGCCGAGCTGCCGCCGCTGTATGCGGTGGTCGGCCATTCCATGGGCGGCGCCAGTGCGATGTTGGCGGTGCAGTTGGGGTTGCGTACGCAGGCATTGGTCAGCATTGCCGCACCGTCGCGCTTTCTGGATGTGCTACGCGGGTTCACCCGCATGGTCGGCTTGCCGCCCCGGGCGCGCTCAGCCTTTATCCAAGAGGTGGAGTTGAGCATGGGCATGCCGCTCAAGCATCTGGACGTGGCCCACTACCAGTTGAACATTCCCGGCCTGATCGTGCACGCCGAAGACGACACCTTCGTTCCGGTCAGGGCGGCTCAAGCCATTCACGAAGCCTGGTTCGACAGCCGCCTGCTGCGCCTGGAGCAGGGTGGCCACCAGAAAGTGCTCGCCGACCCGCAGGTCATCGACGCTGTACTTGCCCTATTGGCCGGCTGCCGTCTACAGGAGCGCCAAAGCGCCTGATACACTGCCCCGCCGACATCAATCGACTGGAGCAAGGCATGGGCTGGGATTTGGCAACGCCGTTCATCATCGATCTGCAGGTTGCGGCTGAGGACATCGACGGCCTGGGGCACGCCAATAATGCGGTGTACGTCTCATGGCTGGAGCGTTGCGCCTGGCGCCATTCCCAGCGCCTGGGGCTGGACCTCACCGAATACCGCCGCCTCGACCGCGCCATGGCCGTGGTGCGCCATGAGATCGACTACCTGGCCGCAGGCTATGAGGGCGATGAGTTACAACTTGCCACCTGGATCGTCGATTGGGACCAACGCCTGAAAATGACCCGTCGTTTCCAGCTTGTGCGCCCCCGTGACGGCGCGACCCTGCTGCGTGCGCAAACAACCTTCGTATGTATTGAGTTGTCCAGCGGCAAGCCCAAGCGTATGCCCGCCGAGTTTATTGAAGGTTACGGCCCCGCCCTGACAGGGGGTTAACGGTTGCCGCAGGAAACCCAGTAAACTGCGCCACGATTTTTGTTGAGTGTTTTCCATGCAAATTGCTTTGGCGCCCATGGAGGGGTTGGTCGACAACATCCTGCGGGACGTGTTGACCCACGTGGGCGGTATCGACTGGTGCGTGACCGAGTTCATCCGGGTCAACGACCGCCTGCTCACACCTGCCTATTTCCACAAGCTCGCCCCGGAACTGCTGCACGGTGCGCACACCGCTGCGGGCGTGCCGTTGCGTGTGCAATTGCTGGGCTCCGACCCGGTTTGCCTGGCGGAGAACGCCGCCTTGGCCTGCGAGCTGGGTTCGCAAGTCATCGACCTGAACTTCGGCTGCCCAGCCAAGACCGTCAACAAGTCCCGCGGCGGTGCGGTGCTGCTCAAGGAGCCGGAGCTGCTCAACCAGATCGTCGAACATGTGCGCCGTGCCGTACCTGCCCATATCCCGGTGACCGCCAAGATGCGTCTGGGCTTCGACAGCCCGGATGGCGCGTTGGTGTGTGCAACGGCCCTGGCAGAAGGTGGTGCGGCGCATATCGTGGTACATGCGCGTACCAAAACCGATGGCTATAAGCCCCCCGCCCATTGGGAGTGGATCCCGCGTGTGCAAGACGTGGTGAAGGTGCCAGTGTTTGCCAATGGTGATATATGGAGTGTTGAAGATTGGCGGCGGTGCCGGGAAATCAGCGGCGTAGAAGACATCATGTTGGGACGCGGCTTGGTCGCGCGGCCTGACCTGGCCCGGCAAATCGCTGCTGCGCGCGCTGGCGAAGAAGTAGTGGAGATGACCTGGGCGCAGATGCAACCCATGCTCCACGAGTTCTGGCGTCAATCGGTAGCCCAGTTGACTGAAAAGCAGGCGCCGGGCCGTTTGAAGCAATGGCTGGCGATGTTGACGCGTAATTACCCGGAGGCGGTCGAACTGTTTACGGCCCTGCGTCGTGAAACCGCATTGGAACAGGTTAGCCGCTTGCTTGGCATGCCTCACCCACAACCGGCAACGTTATGAGTTGTAACGCTTCAATGTCCGTTGATGGTGGGTGCAACATTATTTGAGTCGGCGTCCTGTTTCAAAAAATGCCCCATATTGAGAGATATGGGGCATTTTTTTGTTTGTTGGGATTATCTATGGCTGAACTTGACGCCCTTTATAGAGCGCTCGCAGTTTGTTCTCACATAGGTTGAATGTTGCTCGGTAATAAACAGGCACGTTATAGGTTTTTTAAATTCAAAAGTTTCTCTGTGTAAGTTTATTTATAAATATATGTCTTCGGTGCGTGGTTCTGGTTGTGTCTTATATGTTCGCGCGAAATATCAAAGTTGGCGGTTACGCGGCGTTTTGAATTGTATCGACAAGTTGCGTTTCAGGTGAGTTATTAATCTGTATTTCTGCCACGCACACATTCGGGGGCGGCAAATCGAGGTGTTCTTTAAAAAGCACGAGGCAAAGTCTGAAAATTTGGTTTGGTTTCTTTATATGACGCGCGATTTTAGGAACTGGTCAGCGTTAACTCCCACAAATTAGCAGCTGTCAGGCAGTGTTGTTGCTTGCAGTTCATTAAGGCTATTGCTTCCCTGGCCATTTAACGGAGTCAGGTGGCGCCGATTAAGGAGTTTATGAATGTCTCTATCTGTCAATAATTCGCCCTTTGTCAAAGTTGATACATCACCTCTGAGCGGGCAGTTGCCGACCCCGTTGAAAGTCGACATGCAACCTAAACCTCCGACGAGCCATTTCAACCTCAACCCCGCATCTGCACGCAATGAAAACAGTGAGGTCATGGTGAGTGCGACGGCGCTCACCAGAGTATTTGACATGCTCGAGCAGTTCTTCAAATCCATGCGGGAGATGCTTTTGGGAAAAAGTGTTACGCCTGATCTGGAGGCAAAAGACCAGCCCGTGAAGCCAGCTACAACTGATCAAGCGGTGAAGCTGAATGCAAAAGACCTGCCGGTGAAGCCAGGTACGACTGATCAAGCGATGAAGCCGGATGCAAAAGACCTGCCGGTGAAGCCAGGTACGACTGATCAAGCGATGAAGCCGGATGCAAAAGACCAGCCGGTGAAGCCAGGTACGACGGATCAGTCGGTGAAGCCGAATGCAAAAGACCAGCCGGTGAAGCCAGGTACGACTGATCAGTCGGTGAAGCCGAATGCAAAAGACCAGCCGGTGAAGCCAGGTACGACTGATCA
>NZ_JBQEQE010000058.1:0-5587 GCF_052046095.1 Pseudomonas sp. 22072 | reverse complement strand
GAGAACGGCGCCGGCAAGTCGACCCTGCTGAAAATCCTCGGCGGCGCCTACATTCCGTCCAGCGGTACGGTGCAGATCGGCGCGCAGACCATGGCCTTCAAATGCGCCGCCGACAGCATCGCCAGCGGTGTGGCGGTGATTCACCAGGAGCTGCACCTGGTGCCGGAAATGAGCGTGGCCGAGAACCTGTTCCTCGGGCATTTACCCACGCGCTTTGGCGTGGTCAACCGGAGCCTGCTGCGCAAGCAGGCCCTGGCCTGCCTCAAGGGGCTGGCCGATGAAATCGACCCCGACGAAAAACTCGGGCGCCTGTCCCTGGGCCAGCGCCAATTGGTGGAAATCGCCAAGGCGCTGTCCCGTGGCGCCCATGTGATCGCCTTTGACGAGCCGACCAGTAGCCTCTCGGCGCGGGAAATCGACCGCTTGATGGCCATCATCACGCGCCTGCGCGAGGAGGGCAAAGTAGTGCTCTACGTGTCGCACCGTATGGAAGAAGTGTTCCGTATCTGCGACGCAGTGACGGTCTTCAAGGACGGTCGCTACGTGCGTACGTTCGAGGACATGAACACGCTGACCCACGATCAACTGGTGACCTGCATGGTCGGTCGCGATATCCAGGATATCTACGATTACCGACCGCGTGAGCAGGGCGAAGTGGCGCTCAAGGTAGACGGCTTGCTCGGTCCTGGCCTGCGTGAACCGATCAGCTTTGAGGTGCGCAAGGGCGAGATCCTGGGCCTGTTCGGGCTGGTGGGCGCGGGGCGTACCGAGCTGTTTCGCCTGCTCAGTGGGTTGGAGCGCGCCAGTGCCGGCAGCCTGGAACTGTGCGGTGAGCCGTTGCAGTTGCGCTCACCCCGCGACGCCATCGCCGCCGGGGTATTGCTGTGTCCGGAGGATCGTAAGAAAGAGGGCATCATCCCGCTGGGCAGCGTCGCCGAAAACATCAACATCAGCGCCCGTGGTGCCCATTCCACCTTTGGCTGGCTGTTGCGCGAAGGTTGGGAGAAAGCTAACGCCGACCGGCAGATCCAGGCGATGCGGGTCAAAACGCCGAACGCGGCGCAGAAGATCATGTACCTGTCCGGCGGCAACCAACAGAAAGCCATCCTTGGCCGCTGGTTGTCGATGCCGATGAAGGTCCTGCTGCTGGACGAACCCACCCGGGGTATCGACATCGGCGCCAAGTCGGAGATCTACCAGATCATCCATAACCTGGCGGCCAATGGCATTGCGGTAATCGTGGTGTCCAGCGACCTGATGGAGGTGATGGGCATCTCCGACCGCATCCTGGTGATGAGTGAAGGCGCCTTGACCGGTGAGTTGCCCCGCGCCCAAGCGGATGAAGCACGCCTGCTGCAACTGGCGCTGCCACAGTCGCGGGCTTGAACAAGAACAAGAGGGTTTGGCTATGTCTGAGGTAAAAACTGCAAAGGGTTTCTGGCTGGGTTTCAATCAGCGCAAATTTCTCGATGACTGGGTGATGCTGCTGGCGGCACTGGGCATTTTTGTGCTCAGCGCGGTGTTCATCGATAACTTCCTCTCACCGCTGAACATGCGCGGTCTGGGCCTGGCGATTTCGACTGTCGGTATTGCTGCGTGCACCATGTTGTTCTGCCTGGCCTCAGGGCACTTCGACTTGTCGGTAGGCTCGGTGATCGCCTGCGCCGGGGTGGTGGCGGGCATCGTGATGCGTGACACCGACAGCGTGGTACTCGGCGTGTCGGCGGCCTTGGCCATGGGCCTGGTGGTAGGGCTGATCAACGGCATTGTGATCGCCAAGCTGCGCATCAATGCGTTGATTGCCACCCTGGCGACCATGCAGATCGTACGTGGCCTGGCCTACATCTTCTCCAACGGCAAGGCGGTGGGGGTGATGAACGAAGGGTTCTTCGTGTTCGGCAACGGCCAGCTGCTGGGCGTGCCGGTGCCGATCATCATCACCGTCCTGTGCTTTGTGTTCTTTGGCTGGCTGCTCAATTACACCACCTATGGGCGCAACACCATGGCCATTGGCGGCAACCAGGAAGCGGCGTTGCTCGCCGGGGTCAATGTCGATCGCACCAAGATCATCATCTTTGCCGTGCACGGTTTGATCGGCGCCTTGGCCGGGGTGATCCTCGCGTCACGCATGACCTCGGGCCAGCCGATGATTGGCCAGGGTTTCGAGCTGACGGTGATTTCGGCGTGCGTGCTGGGCGGGGTGTCGTTGAGCGGCGGTATCGGCATGATCCGCCATGTGATTGCCGGGGTGTTGATTCTGGCGATCATCGAGAATGCGATGAACCTGAAGAACATCGATACCTTTTACCAATATGTGATTCGTGGCTCGATCCTGTTGCTGGCGGTGATAATCGACCGCATGAAACAACGCTAATGGTCGCCCTGTGAAGATCAAACTGTGGGAGCTGGCTTGCTGTGGCGAGCAAGCTTGCTTGCGCTGGGGTGCGAAGCGCCCCCAAAAGCCGGCTCCAGCTGCGCTGTCGAACGGGAGCAAGCTCCCTCGCCACAGCAAGCCAGCTCCCAGCTTGGATCTCCTGTGTTCAAGAGGGCGGTATTTGCCATAATGCCCCCGCTTTCATACTTATAGGCCCGATATGCAGGAAAACGCCCACACCCCCGTCAAAGACGCCGCCCCCACCGGCACCCAGACCCTGTTGCGCGGCCTGGGCGTGGTGCAAGCGGTGGCGGCTGGTGCGCGGGATCTCAAGGAGATCGCCCGGCGCATCGGCACCACGCGCAGCACAACGCACCGCCTGGCCAGTTGCCTGGTGGACGAGCGTTACCTGCGCGTGGTGCCCCAGGTCGGTTATCTGCTGGGGCCCAAGCTGATCGAGTTGGGGTTCCAGGCCCGTGAAGAGTTGCCCTTGGTGAACCTGGCGGTGCCCTACCTGGATGAGTTGTCGGCGCTGACCGGCGATACCATTCACCTGGCGATTCGTGAGTACGACGAGGTGCTTTACCTGCACAAGAACCCCGGCCGCAATGGGCCGGAAATGCGCTCGCGGGTCGGCCATCGCATGCCGCTGGCGCGCACCGGTATCGGCAAGGCGTTGATGCTGGATGATTCGCCGCAGGAGTGGCAGCGCTTGTACGAGGCGAGCTTGCCGGCGGTGGGCAAGAGCCTGCAATGGCCGCAGCACCCGGAGCAATCCTGGGCGCAGTTCGAACAGCGCATGCATGAGTATGTCGAGGGTGGCTACGCGTTTGACCTCGAAGACAACGAACCTTCGATCCGCTGCGTGGCCGCACCGGTGCGCGATGCCAGCGGGCGCATTGTCGCCGGCATCAGCATTGCCAGTACGGTGCCCTATATGCCGCTGGAGAAAATGGCCGAACTGATCCCTGTGATCAAACAGGTCGCAGCCCGGCTGTCAGCGGAGTTGGGCGCCAAGGCCTGATCAGGCTTTCAGGCTCGCCATGTCGATGACAAAGCGGTACTTCACATCACCGGCAATCATGCGCGCATAAGCTTCGTTGATCTGGCGAATGTCGAGCATCTCGATGTCGCAGGTAATGCCATGCTCGGCGCAGAAATCCAGGACTTCCTGGGTTTCGGCAATGCCGCCGATCAGCGAGCCGGCCAAGACTTTACGACCCAGCACCAGCTTGGCAGCGTTGACGGGTGGGTCCACCGGCTCGATCAGGCCGACCAGGATATGCACGCCGTCAAAGCGCAGCACATCGAGGTAGGGGTTCAGGTCGTGCTGCACCGGGATGGTGTCCAGCAGGAAATCGAAGTGCCCGGCAGCAGCTTTCATTTGCTCGGCATCAGTGGACACGATCACATGGTCGGCGCCCTGGCGACGGCCTTCCTCGGCCTTGCTGGCCGAGCGCGTGAACAACGTGACTTCGGCGCCCATGGCTTTGGCGAACTTGATGCCCATGTGGCCCAGGCCACCCATGCCGAGGATCCCGACTTTATCGCCGGCTTTCACGCCGTAGTGCTTGAAGGGCGAGTAGGTGGTAATGCCTGCGCACAGGATCGGCGCAGCGCTGGCCAGGTCGAGTTTGGCCGGGATCTTCACCACAAAGTGTTCACTGACCACGATGCTGTCGGAGTAGCCACCCATGGTGTTGCTGCCATCCACGCGGTCTGGCGTGGCGTACGTCATGGTCGGGCCTTCGAGGCAATACTGCTCAAGGTCTGATTGGCAGGCTTCGCAGTGGCGGCACGAGTCCACCATGCAGCCTACGCCCACCAAGTCGCCGACTTTATGCGCGGTGACGTTGGCGCCGACGGCGGTGACTTTGCCAACAATTTCGTGGCCCGGCATCAGCGGGTACACGGCGATGCCCCATTCGTTGCGCGCCTGGTGGATGTCGGAGTGGCACACGCCGCAGTAGAGAATCTCGATGGCCACGTCATCGACGCGTGGGCTGCGGCGTTCAAATGACATCGGGGCGAGGGGCGTGGTGGCCGACTGGGCGGCGTAACCGATGGCGGTGTACATAGTAAACCTCACAAAAGCTTGGACTGCAGAGGCGGCAAATTCTGCGCGCCGGCCTGGGGGCGCGAACATGGCAATTGCTCCGAGTCTCATGCCTATTCGTCCGGCAGTGCCTGAGGTTTGGATATATTGGCCGCCAGACCTGCGATGATGCTGTCATCCCTCATCCGCGAAGTTTTTTGCCATGCTGTTGACCCGCCATTTGGACGCCAATGCCACGCTGGTTGCCTTGATCGAAGGGCTCACGCCCCGCGACGGTTTTTCCCCGACTCACCTGCCCGGCGTGCAGGTGCTGCGCGCCAGTTGCGATGTGGCGCGTGGGCCGCAGATCTATGAGCCAAGCCTGATGTTCGTGGCCCAGGGCAGCAAGGTCGCCTACCTCGGCCCGCGCACGTTGGAGTATGGCGCCGGGCATTACCTGATCCAGGCGATGCCGGTGCCGTTCGAATGCGAGACCTTTGCCATGGCCCCCGAGGCGCCGTTGTATGGCGTGACGGTAGGCATCGACCGCGTGGTGTTGGGCGAGTTGGTGATTGCCATGGGCATGCAAGCCGGGCCGCCGCCGACCGCGCAGACCTTGGAGTCGATGAGTTCGGTGGTGCTGGACGATACGATGCGCGGCTGCGTCGAGCGGTTGTTGCAGTGCCTGCACGATCCGCTGGAAAGCCGGATCATGGGGCCTGCGCGGGTGCGCGAATTGTTGTTCACCGCCTTGCGTGGGCCTCAGGCCGATGTGCTGCGTGCGCTGGTGGAACAACAGGGGCAGTTTTCGCGCATCGCCACCTCATTGAATCACCTGCATGCCCATTACGCCGAGCCGCTGAATATCGAGACGTTGGCCGGGTATGCGCACATGAGTGCGTCGACCTTTCATGAGCATTTCAAACGCTGCACCTTGTTATCGCCGGTGCAGTACCTCAAGCGCCTGCGGCTATTGAAGGCCCAGCAGTTGCTGCTGGTGGAAGGCATGAGCGTGGCGCAGGCGGCGCACAAGGTGGGGTACCAGAGCACGTCGCAGTTCAGTCGGGAGTACAAGCGCTATTTCCTGCGCAACCCGGGGGAAGAGCGGGCCGCCTGACACCACGAGGTTATTGTGGGAGCTGGCTTGCCTGCGATAACGGTGGGTCAGCTATACATTT
>NZ_JBQEQE010000057.1:0-7406 GCF_052046095.1 Pseudomonas sp. 22072 | reverse complement strand
CTGGACGGCGACAACCTTGCCTACGTGATCTACACCTCCGGCTCCACCGGTTTGCCCAAGGGCGTGGCGGTGTCACACGGCCCGCTGGTGGCGCATATCATCGCTACCGGCGAGCGCTATGAAACCTCGCCGGCCGATTGCGAGCTGCACTTCATGTCGTTCGCTTTCGACGGCTCCCACGAAGGCTGGATGCACCCGCTGATCAACGGCGCCAGCGTGTTGATCCGTGACGACAGCCTGTGGCTGCCGGAATACACCTACGAGCAGATGCATCGCCATAACGTGACCATGGCGGTGTTCCCACCGGTGTACCTGCAACAGTTGGCCGAACATGCCGAGCGCGACGGCAACCCGCCGGCAGTGCGGGTGTACTGCTTCGGTGGTGATGCCGTTGCTCAAGCCAGCTATGACCTGGCGTGGCGCGCGCTGAAGCCTGAATACCTGTTCAACGGCTACGGCCCGACCGAAACCGTGGTCACGCCGCTGCTGTGGAAGGCACGCAAGGGCGACCCTTGCGGAGCTGTCTACGCGCCCATCGGCACCTTGTTGGGCAACCGAAGTGGCTACGTGTTGGATGCGCAACTGAACCTGCAGCCCATCGGCGTAGCCGGCGAGTTGTACCTGGGCGGCGAGGGCGTGGCCCGGGGTTATCTGGAGCGCCCGGCACTGACTGCCGAGCGTTTCGTGCCGGACCCGTTCGGCAAGCCCGGCAGTCGCGTGTATCGCAGTGGTGACCTGACCCGCGGGCGTCCGGATGGCGTGGTGGATTACCTGGGGCGTGTCGACCATCAGGTGAAGATCCGCGGTTTCCGTATCGAACTGGGGGAAATCGAAGCGCGCTTGCGTGAGCAAGCCAGTGTCGGTGAAACCGTGGTGGTCGCCCAGGAGGGGCCGACCGGCAAACAACTGGTGGCCTATGTGGTACCGGCCGACGCCAGCCTGGCCGACCAGGTTGAGTTCCGTGACGCCCTGCGTCGTGCCCTGAAAGCCGACCTGCCGGACTACATGGTGCCCAGCCACTTCGTATTCCTGGCGCAGATGCCGCTGACCCCCAACGGCAAGCTCGACCGCAAAGGCCTGCCGCTGCCGGATGCGAGCCAGATGCAGCAGCAGTACCTGGCCCCGCAAACCGAGCTTGAGCAGCAGATCGCCACGATCTGGGCCGACATCCTGCACCTGCCGCAAGTGGGCCTGAACGACAACTTCTTTGATGTCGGTGGCCACTCCTTGCTGGCGATCCAGATTACCTCGCGGGTGCAGGCCGAGCTCGGCCTGGACGTACCGTTGGTGGAACTGTTCCAGACTGAATCGCTGCGCGCCTACGTGCAGGCCGCAGCCACTTTCCGCGCCGGCAGCGTGGAAGATTTTGATGACCTTCGTGACTTTTTGAGCGAACTAGAGGCGATTTGAACCATGCTTTCCAACCCTAATATCGACCTGGTGTCGCGCTTTCTTCGCTTGCCTCTGGAGCAGCGCCAGCAGTTTTACCAGCGCCTGCAAAGCCGGGGCATGAGTTTCGCTCAACTGCCGATTGCTCCCACCCGCCACGACAGCGACACACCGACGTTGTCTTACGCCCAGGAACGCCAGTGGTTCCTCTGGCAACTGGACAAGGACAGCACCGCCTACCACATCCCTGGCGCCCTGCGTTTGCACGGGCACTTGGACCTGGCAGCGTTACAACGCAGTTTCGACAGCCTGCTGGCCCGGCATGAAAGCTTGCGCACGCAATTGGTCGAGGACGATGAACGTCTGTGGCAGGCAGTGATGCCGCAGGCGCGGGTGCAGATCCAGCAGGCGCATGTCGACCAAGCGCAGTTGATGGCGCGGGTGGAAGAGGAGGTGGCGCGGCCGTTCGATTTGCACCAGGCGCCGTTGTTGCGTGTGACGCTGTTGCAACTGGCCGAGGATGAGCATGTGCTGGTGATGGTGCAGCACCACATCGTCTCCGATGGCTGGTCGATGCAGGTGATGGTGGAGGAACTGGTGCAGCTCTACGCCGCCCATAGCCAGGGCCATGACCTGCAACTCCCGGAACTGCCGATCCAGTACGCCGACTACGCGCTGTGGCAACGCGGCTGGATGGAAGCCGGGGAACAGGCGCGCCAACTCGCGTATTGGCAGGCCCTGCTGGGCGGCGAGCAACCGGTGCTGGAATTGCCGCTGGACCGCCCGCGCCCGGCGCAGCAAAGCCATCGCGGTGCAAGCCTGCAGGTGCATCTGCAACCGACGTTGGTGGCGGGCCTCAAGCGCCTGGCGCAGCAAGAGGGCGTGACCGCGTTCATGCTACTGCTGGCGTCGTTCCAAGCCCTGTTGTATCGCTACAGCGGGCAGTCGGATATCCGCATTGGCGTGCCGAACGCCAACCGTAACCGCGTCGAAACCGAGCGGCTGATCGGCTTCTTCGTCAACACCCAGGTACTCAAGGCTGACCTTGACGGGCAGATGAGCTTTGCCGAGCTGCTGCAACAAACCAAACGCCGCGCCCTGGAGGCCCAGGCTCATCAGGACCTGCCGTTCGAGCAACTGGTGGTGGCATTGCAGCCTGAACGCAGCTTGAGCCATAACCCGTTGTTCCAGGTGATGTTCAACCACCAGACCGAGGCCCAGGGCGGCCGCGAAGGCCAACAGTTGCCGGGCCTGCGTGTGGTGGAACTGGACTGGGACAGCCAGACCACCCATTTTGACCTGAGCCTGGACACCCATGAATCCGCCGACGGGCTTTGGGCCGCGCTGACCTACGCCACCGACCTGTTCGATGCCGCCACCATCGAGCGCTTGGCGCAACATTGGCAGCACCTGCTGCAGGCGGTGGTGAGTGCACCCCGCAGCCGCCTCTGCGAACTGCCGATGGCGAGCGCCGCTGAGCAACACAGGATGCTCCAGAACTGGAACACCCCGGCTGGTGTCACCCCCTTTGAGGCTGTACACCGGCTGTTTGAAGCCCAGGCTGATCAGCAGCCGGAACGTCAGGCCCTGGCCCTGGATGAGCAGGCCCTCAGCTATGGAGAACTGAACCGTCAGGCCAACCGCCTGGCGCATTACCTGCTGGCTCAGGGCGTCGGCCCCCAAGGGCTGGTGGGGATCGCCGTGGAGCGCTCCTTTGCCATGGTGGTCAGCTTGCTCGCGGTGCTCAAGACAGGAGCGGCCTATGTGCCGCTGGACCCTGAGTACCCCCGCGAACGCCTGGCGCATATGCTTGAGGACAGTGGTGTGGGCCTGATGTTGACCCAATCCCACCTGCATGGGCGTCTGCCGTTGCCGGCCCGGGTGCTGGCGGTGGACATCGACCGGGTCCAGGCGCAGTTGGCGTTGTGTGCCGACAGTAATTTACCGGTTGATGTCGAGCCCCAGAGCCTGGCGTATGTGATCTACACCTCCGGCTCCACAGGCAAGCCCAAGGGGGTTGCCATCAGCCAGGCTGCACTGAGTGAGTTTGCTGGCATCGCGGCGGATTACTCGCAGCTGGTTGCCCAGGACCGAGTGCTGCAGTTTGCCACCTTGAACTTCGACGGTTTCGTCGAGCAGCTGTACCCAGCCCTGACCCTTGGCGCCACCGTGGTACTGCGTGGCCCGCAGTTGTGGGACGGTGCCGAGCTGTACCGGCAGATCATCACCCAGGGCGTTACCCTGGCCGACTTGCCCACGGCCTACTGGAAGCTTTTCCTGCAAGATTGCCTGGCAGCAGGCCCAAGAACCTATGGTGCCTTGCGCCAGATCCATATAGGTGGCGAAGCCATGCCGTTGGACGGCCCGCTGTTGTGGCAGCGCGCCGGGCTTGGCCATGTGCGCTTGCTCAATACCTACGGGCCTACCGAGGCCACCGTGGTTTCCAGCGTGCTGGACTGCACTGACCCGAGCGCCGTCGGCGCCGGCGGTGCCAGCCCCATTGGCCGGGCGCTGCCAGGGCGTGGCCTGTATGTGCTGGACCGTGACCTGAACCTGCTACCGCTGGGCGCCGTGGGTGAACTCTATATCGCCAGCGCCAATGGCTTGGCCCGTGCGTATTTGCAACGGCCAGGCCTGACCGCCGAGCGCTTTGTCGCTGATCCGTTCAGCCCATCCGGCGAGCGTCTGTACCGCACCGGCGACCTGGCGCGTTATCGCGCCGATGGTGTGGTGGAATATGTCGGGCGGGTCGATCACCAGGTCAAGGTCCGTGGCTTTCGCATAGAACTGGGTGAGATCGAAACCGTGCTGCTGGCCCAGGACAGCGTGCGTGAAGCGCTATTGCTGGCTGCCGACAACCAACTGCTGGCCTACCTGGTGCCTGCGCAGACGCTGCCTGAAACCGAGCGCGCCGAGGTTGGTGAACAGTTGATGGCCACCTTGCGCGACCACCTGCCGGACTACATGGTGCCGGCGCACCTGATCTTCCTCGACCGCATGCCGCTCAACCCCAACGGCAAGCTGGATCGCCAGGCGCTGCCCAAGCCAGATGCCAGCGTGGAACAACAGGATTGGCGAGCGCCGGTCACCCCGTTGCAACAACAGGTGGCGGCGATCTGGGCGGCTATTCTGGGGGCCGAACGGGTGGGCTTGAACCAGCACTTCTTCGAACTGGGAGGGCATTCCCTGTTGGCAATGCAGGTGGTGTCACGCATCCGCCAGACCCTGAGCCTGGAAGTGCCGCTCAAAGCCGTGTTCGAACACCCGCGGCTGGAGGCGTTTGTCGCGGCCTTGCAAACCCAGGAGAGCCTATTGCCAACGGCGCCGGCCCTACTGCCGGCCGGGCGTGTGCAGCCGTTGCCACTGTCTTACGCCCAGGAGCGACAATGGTTTCTCTGGCAACTGGAACCCCACAGCGCGGCGTATCACATTCCCAGCGCGCTGCGCCTGAAAGGGCAATTGGACCTGGCTGCGTTGCAACGCAGTTTCGATAGCTTGCTGGCGCGTCATGAAAGTCTGCGCACCCATATCCGCCAGGATCACGACGGCGCGGTGCAAGTGATTGAGCCGCCAATGTCCTTGCCGATCACCCAGGCTGATGTCGATGACGCCCAGCTCAAAGCCAGGGTGCAAGCGCTGATCGCCCAGCCGTTCGACCTGCAACAAGGCCCGTTGCTGCGCGTCACGCTGTTGCGCCTGGCCGCCGACGAGCATGTGTTGGTGTTGGTGCAGCATCACATCGTCTCCGATGGTTGGTCGATGCAGTTGGTGGTCGAGGAACTGGTGCAGTTGTATGCCGGTTACAGCCAAGGCCAGGACGTGCAGTTGCCGGCGCTGCCGATCCAGTATGCCGACTATGCCGTATGGCAGCGCAGTTGGATGGACGCCGGTGAAAAGCAACGTCAACTGGCCTACTGGCGTGAACTGTTGGGCGGTGAGCAGAGCGTGCTGGAGTTGCCGTTCGATCATCAGCGCCCGGCTGTGCAGAGCCACCGCGGCGCGCGCCTGGCGTTCGAGCTGGCGCCCGAACTCACCCAGGGGCTCAAGGCTTTGGCCCAACAGCAGGGCGTGACCCTGTTCATGTTGTTGCTGGCATCGTTCCAGACTTTGTTGCACCGCTACAGCGGCCAGGAAGAAATACGTGTCGGCGTGCCGATTGCCAACCGCAATCGCAGCGAGACCGAGCGCTTGATTGGTTTCTTCGTCAACACCCAGGTGCTCAAGGCGGATGTGCATGGGCAGATGAGTGTCGAGCAGTTGCTGCAGCACGTTCGGCAACGCGCCCTGCAAGCCCAGGCCCACCAGGATTTGCCGTTCGAACAACTGGTGGAAGCCCTGCAACCTGAGCGTAGCCTGAGCCACAACCCGCTGTTCCAGGTCATGTTCAATCATCAGACTGACATCGGCCAGGCTCAGGTTCAGCACCAATTGCCAGGGCTGCGGGTAGAAGGACTGGACTGGGACAGCAAGACCGCACATTTCGACCTGGACCTGGATATTCAGGAGTCCACCGAAGGTATATGGGCCACCTTGGGTTATGCCCAGGACCTGTTCGAAGCCAGCACCGTGCAACGCATGGCGCGTCACTGGCAGAACCTGCTGCAAGGTATGGTCGCCAACCCACGGCAGCAGCTCAGCCAGTTAAGCTTGCTGGACGCGACCGAACAACAACAGATCCTGCAACTGTGGAACCGCACGGAGTCTGGCTTTTCGGCCGAGCGCCTGGTGCATCAACTGTTTGCCGATCGCGCCCGGGCAAACCCGACGGCGGTGGCGGTGAAGTTCGACGCGCAAACCCTGAGCTACGGCGAACTGGATCGCCAGGCCAACCGCCTGGCCCATGCCCTGATCGCCCGTGGGGTCGGCCCGGAAGTACGGGTGGCCATCGCCATGCCGCGCAGTGCCGAAATCATGGTGGCGTTCCTGGCGGTGATGAAAGCCGGCGGTGTGTATGTGCCGCTGGATATCGAATACCCGCGTAATCGCCTGCTGTACATGATGCAAGACAGCCGTTCGAAATTGCTGTTGACCCATTCGGCCGTGCAACACCGGTTGCCGATCCCGGACGGCCTCGACGCCTTGGCGGTGGATCAGGTGCAAGCCTGGTCGGATTACAGCGATACGGCCCCGACTGTGGCTCTGGACGGCGACAACCTTGCCTACGTGATCTACACCTCCGGCTCCACCGGTTTGCCCAAGGGCGTGGCGGTGTCACACGGCCCGCTGGTGGCGCATATCATCGCTACCGGCGAGCGCTATGAAACCTCGCCGGCCGATTGCGAGCTGCACTTCATGTCGTTCGCTTTCGACGGCTCCCACGAAGGCTGGATGCACCCGCTGATCAACGGCGCCAGCGTGTTGATCCGTGACGACAGCCTGTGGCTGCCGGAATACACCTACGAGCAGATGCATCGCCATAACGTGACCATGGCGGTGTTCCCACCGGTGTACCTGCAACAGTTGGCCGAACATGCCGAGCGCGACGGCAACCCGCCGGCAGTGCGGGTGTACTGCTTCGGTGGTGATGCCGTTGCTCAAGCCAGCTATGACCTGGCGTGGCGCGCGCTGAAGCCTGAATACCTGTTCAACGGCTACGGCCCGACCGAAACCGTGGTCACGCCGCTGCTGTGGAAGGCACGCAAGGGCGACCCTTGCGGAGCTGTCTACGCGCCCATCGGCACCTTGTTGGGCAACCGAAGTGGCTACGTGTTGGATGCGCAACTGAACCTGCAGCCCATCGGCGTAGCCGGCGAGTTGTACCTGGGCGGCGAGGGCGTGGCCCGGGGTTATCTGGAGCGCCCGGCACTGACTGCCGAGCGTTTCGTGCCGGACCCGTTCGGCAAGCCCGGCAGTCGCGTGTATCGCAGTGGTGACCTGACCCGCGGGCGTCCGGATGGCGTGGTGGATTACCTGGGGCGTGTCGACCATCAGGTGAAGATCCGCGGTTTCCGTATCGAACTGGGGGAAATCGAAGCGCGCTTGCGTGAGCAAGCCAGTGTCGGTGAAACCGTGGTGGT
>NZ_JBQEQE010000056.1:0-7625 GCF_052046095.1 Pseudomonas sp. 22072 | reverse complement strand
AGTCCCAGTCTTTTTGAGCAAAGAGCGGGGGCCGCTTCGCGCCCCAGCGGGAGCAAGCTCCCTCGCCACAGCAAGCTCGCGCCTACTTCAAGTTGCCGCTCAAAAATTGTTGCAGGCGCTCGCTTTTCGGATTGCCCAGCACATCCTCCGGCAAGCCCTGCTCCTCCACCAGGCCCTGGTGCAGGAACAGCACCTGGCTTGAAACCTTGCGCGCAAAGCTCATCTCGTGGGTCACCATAATCATGGTGCGGCCTTCCTCGGCCAGGCCCTGGATCACCTTCAAAACTTCGCCCACCAACTCCGGGTCCAGCGCCGACGTGGGTTCATCGAACAGCATCACCTCCGGCTCCATGGCCAGGGCGCGGGCGATGGCGACACGCTGCTGCTGGCCGCCGGAGAGGAACGCCGGGTATTGATCAGCCACGCGCGCCGGCAGCCCGACTTTGTCCAGGTAGCGGCGGGCACGGTCTTCGGCGTCCTTTTTACTGCAACCCAGCACGCGGCGCGGGGCCATGGTGATGTTTTCCAGCACGCTCATGTGGCTCCACAAGTTGAAGTGCTGGAACACCATCGCCAGCCGTGTGCGCAAGCGTTGCAACTCGGCGTCGTCGGCCACGCGCATGCCATGGCGGTCGCTGACCATGCGGATCGCCTGGCCGTCCAGGGTCATGGCGCCATCGTTGGGGGTTTCCAAAAAGTTGATACAGCGCAGGAAGGTACTCTTGCCTGAGCCACTGGCGCCGATCAGGCTGATCACATCACCGGTCTTGGCCTTGAGCGACACACCTTTGAGCACTTGATTGTCGCCATAGCTTTTGTGCAGGCCTTCAACGGTCAGTTTGTACATGTGGCATGCATCCTCAAGGCGAAAGTAGATAACCGCTGCGGTAGGCCTGTGTGCCGGCGACATGGCAGATCACCATGCCGGCCGTGGCCATGCGGCGTAGCGAACGGGCGTAAAGCAGCCCGGCGTGCTGGCAGTGCACAGGCGTCACGCGGTCTGTAATGGGATCGATGATTTCAGCGACCAATTGCCCCGCATCCAGGTATTCCCCCGGCAGGGCGCTGAACACGAGCAAGCCACCCACTGCAGTGGTCACTGGCTCCACCGCCGCCAACGGCGTAGCCGGGTAGGCCAGGGCAGGCAAGGGGGCTGCATCGCCGCGAATGGCGCCGAAGTGGATCAAATAATCAATGATGGCCTGGCAGTCCAGCGCGGCGAGGCCGTGGTTGACATCGCCCTGGCCACGCAGCTCGACGGTCACCGACAAGCTGCCCATGGGGATCGGGTAGCGTTCGCCGAAGCGTTGCTGCAATTGCCACCACACCAGGGTGAAACATTCGTCAAAAGACTGCCCACCGGAATCGGTGGCCAACAGGTTGGCCTGCGAACCCAGGTAGCGCGCCAACGGTTCTACCTGTGGCCAGGCTTCGGGCGTGGTGTACAGGTGCGCCACGGCTTCGAAGTCGCAATGCAGGTCCAGCACCACGTCGGCATCACAGGCCAGGCGTTGCAGCACCAGGCGTTGGGAGTGCAACTGGGTCTGGGCGGTGTGCGCGGCCAGGGCGTGCGACAGTGCGCTGCGGATCAATTGGGCATTGCGCTGGGGATCATCGCCCAGCAGGTCTTCGACCTGGTTGCCGACGTCTTCGCTGAGATCGACGAACAGGCGATTGAAGTTCTGCCCGCTTTCCAGTTCGTAGCGGCCCAAGGGGATGTCCATCAACACCTGTTCCAGGCCCACCGGGTTGGCGACGGGCACCAGCACGATTTCGCTGCGCAAGCGCCCGGCCGTTTCAAGTTCTGCCAGGCGCGCCTTCAGGTGCCAGGCCACCAGCATGCCCGGCAATTCATCGGCATGCAGGGAGGACTGAATGTACACCTTCCCTTCGGGCTGCTGCGGGCCGAAGTGAAAACTGTGGATCTGCCGCGCCGTGCCGGGCACCGGCGCGATCAGGTCATGTAGCTGGTGGCGCATGCAAACTCCTTAGTGGCTCGGCCCGAGAAAGGCCAGCCAACGGCGTTCCGCCAGGCGAAACAGGCCGACCAGGGCAAAGGTCACCGTCAGATAGATCAGTGCGGCAATGCCGAATGACTGGAAGGTCATGAAGGTGGCGGAGTTGGCATCCCGCGCCACTTTGAGGGTATCCGGGATCGTCGCGGTAAAGGCCACGGTGGTCGAGTGCAGCATCAGGATCACTTCGTTGCTGTAGTAGGGCAACGAGCGTCGCAACGCGGAAGGCATGATCACGTAGGCGTACAGCTTCCAGCCGCTTAGGCCATAAGCCTTGGCCGCCTCGACTTCGCCGTGGGCCATGCTGCGGATTGCCCCGGCGAAAATCTCCGTGGTGTAGGCGCAAGTGTTGAGGGCGAAGGCGAGCAGGGTGCAGTTCATCGCGTCGCGAAAGAACGCATCCAGCACCGGTTGTGCTCGTACGGCGGCAAGGCTGTAGATGCCGGTGTAGCAGATCAGCAATTGGATATAGAGCGGCGTACCACGAAACAGGTAGGTGTAGAACTGCACGGGCCAACGCACCAGGCGCTTGCGCGAAACGCGGGCGATAGACAGTGGAATCGATACCAGAAAACCAATGACCAGTGAGGCGCTGAGCAGCCACAAGGTCATGGCCAGACCGGTGATGTGCTGGCCGTCGCTGTAAAGAAAGGGGCGCCAGTATTCCTGCAATAGCTCAATCATCGCACTGCCTCCCGGGCGCCTGCGGAGTAGCGACGTTCAAGTCGGCGCAAGACAAAGTTGGAGGCGCTGGTGATCAACAGGTAGATCAGCGCCGCCAGCACCAGGAAATAAAACAGTTGATAGGTGCTCTTGCCAGCGTCCTGGGCGGCTTTTACCAAGTCTGCGAGGCCGATGATCGACACCAGTGCGGTGGCCTTGAGCATCACCATCCAGTTATTGCCGATGCCCGGCAGCGCAAAGCGCATCATCTGCGGGAAGGTCACGTAGCGAAACCGCTGCCCGCGCTTGAGCCCGTAAGCGGTGGCGGCTTCGAGTTGGCCGCGGGGCACGGCGAGGATCGCACCGCGAAAGGTTTCGGTGAAATACGCACCGTAGATAAAGCCCAGGGTGATCACCCCGGCGCTGAACGGGTCGATCTCGATGTATTCCCATTCCATAAAGTCGGTAAAGCCACTGAGCCAGGTTTGCAGGCTGTAGAAAATCAACAGCATCAGTACCAGGTCCGGCACACCGCGAATCAGAGTGGTATAGAGCTGGGCGGGGATACGCACAATGGCCAGGCTGGACAGTTTGGCGCTGGCGCCGAGCAGGCCCAGCAATACGCTGACGGCCAGGGACAGCACCGACAACTTGATGGTCATCCAGGTGCCTTGCAGCAACAGCGGGCCGAAACCCTTCAGGCTGAATGCGCTCAGCCCGAGGGTTTGCAACAGATCTTCGAACATAAATCAGGACCTATGGCGATAAAAAAGCGCCCCACCCGAAGTAGGGCGCCCCAGGCATTATTTGCCGCTGTACAGGTTCAGATCGCCAAAGTGTTTCTTCTGGATAGTGGCGTAGGTGCCATCATCGTGTAACGCTTTGATACCTTTATCCAAAAGCGCCTTGAGTTCAGTGTTACCTTTTTTGATACCGATAGCGGTTTTCGACGGCAGCAGTGGGTCGTCGATAGCTGCGCTCACTTCATAGCCAGCACCGGCTGGCGACTTGAGAAAGCCCAGTTCGGCTTGGAGCATGTCCTGCACGGAAGCGTCAAGGCGCCCGGAGGTCAGGTCGGCGTACACCTGGTCCTGGTTGGCGTAAGCCTTGGTGGTCACCCCGGCTTTATCCAGTACGGCCTTGGCGTAGGCTTCCTGGATGGTGCCTTGCTCGTAACCCACGGATTTGCCCTTGAGAGATTCTGGCGTCGAATAGCCAGCGCCTTTCTTGAACACCAGCGAAGTCGGGCCGGAGAACAGCTCAGAGGAGAAGTCGATGGCCTTCTCGCGCACTGGGGTCACGGTCATCGACGAAATCACGCCATCGAACTTATTGGCTTTCAGGCCCGGGATCATGCCGTCGAAGTCACTTTCGACCCACTTGCACTTGACCTTCAGCTCCGCGCAGATCGCATTGCCCAGGTCGATATCGAAGCCTACCAGGCTGCCGTCGGCGGCCTTGGATTCGAACGGTGCGTAGGAAGGGTCGACACCAAAACGCAGTTCCTTGTATTCCTTGGCTGTAGCAACACCAGCAGCCATGCACAGAGCCAGTGCAGAAAGGGTCAGCAATGCTTTTTTCATTATGTAATCCCTGGAAACCAAGATAAGCGCTTGTGGCGCGATTAGGACTGTTACTGAACGGTGTCAGACCCATCACAAGTAGCAATTTCTGCACCATAGTTCCGGATGGGCTTTTAAACGATGGGATAAGGCAGTTCCAAGTGTAGGCGGCGCCCAAAAATGGGCGTCAGCAAATGAGCGCACTATTTCGGGTCAAAGGTAGACCAGGCATGTGGGAGCGGGCTTGCTCGCGAATGCGTTGTGTCAGTCACTGANTTAAACCACCGCATTCGCGAGCAAGCCCGCTCCCACAGGGTGCTATGTCAAGTCAGCAAGTCTTGTAGCGTGGCCAGGTTGTCCGCTTCATCCACCGCCTTGTCCTGGCGCCAGCGCAGCATCCGCGGAAACCGCACCGCAATCCCGCTCTTGTGCCGCTTGGACAGGGCAATCCCTTCAAAACCCAACTCAAACACCATGCTGGGCGTCACGCTGCTGACCGGGCCGAACTTCTCCACCGTGGTTTTGCGCACAATGGCGTCGACCTTGCGCATTTCCTCGTCGGTCAGCCCGGAATACGCCTTGGCGAACGGCACCAGTGTGCGCTCGCTTCCCGGTGGGCCGTCCCATACCGCGAAGGTGTAGTCGCTGTAGAGGCTGGCGCGCCGGCCATGGCCGCGCTGGGCGTAGATCAACACGGCGTCGACGCTGAAGGGGTCGACCTTCCATTTCCACCACAGGCCCATGTCCTTGGTGCGGCCCACGCCGTAGAGGCCGTTGCGATCCTTGAGCATCATGCCTTCCACGCCCAGGCTGCGAGAGGCTTCGCGCTGCTCGGCCAAGGCTGCCCAGGTTTTGCCTTCCAGCAAGGGCGAAGGCAATAACACCGGTTGGTTGCACGTAGCGATCACCTGTTCCAATTGGGTGCGACGTTCGGCCTGGATGTGGTTGCGCCAGTCGTCGCCCTGATACTCCAGCAAGTCGTAGGCGAGCACCGCCACTGGCGCATCCTCAAGGACTTTTTTACTCAGGGTCTTGCGGCCAATGCGCTGTTGCAGCAGCGCGAAGGGTTGCACCGAGTCTTTCCACACCACGATTTCGCCATCGATCACCGTACCGTCGGGCAGGCCACTGACCAGGCTATGGAGTTCGGGGAAGCGTTCAGTCAGCAACTCTTCACCGCGAGACCAGACCCACAGGCGTCCCTCGCGCTTGACCAGTTGTGCGCGAATGCCATCAAACTTCCATTCCACCTGCCAATCGGCGGGTGAACCGAGCAGCGTGTCGAATTGCTCCACCGGTTGCGCCAGCCCGTGAGCCAGAAAAAACGGATAGGGTTGCCCGCCACGTTGCGCGTGTTCGTCGGACGATTCGGCGGCAATCAGCTTTAGATAGCCTTCGGCTGTGGGACGGTTCGACAAATCGGTGTAGCCCACTAGCCGCTGCGCCACGCGTTTGCTGTCGAGATCGGCCATGGCGGCGAGGGCGCGGGTCACCAGCAGTTTGGATACCCCGACCCGGAAGCTGCCGGTGATCAATTTGATGCACACCATCAGGCTCGGTTGGTCCAGTTGCGCCCACAGCGCCGGCAGCCGGTCTGCAAGGTCCAAGGGTGGCAGACCGCGCAGGGGCAGCAGTTTTTCTTCCAGCCACACGGCCAGGCCGTCTTCGGATGTGTAGGTGGATTCTGGCAGGAGCAGTGAGATCGTCTCGGCCAAGTCACCTACGGACTGGTAGCTCTCTTCGAACAGCCAGGGTTCGATGCCGGCCGCTTCGGTGGCCATGTCCCGTAGCAGGCGCGTCGGCACCAGCTGTCGTGGCCTCCCGCCGCTAAGAAAGTAAACGGCCCAAGCGGCATCTGCTGGCGGCGCCTGCAGAAAGTAGGCCTGCAGGGCGGCGAGCTTGGCATTGCTGGAAGTGGTGGCGTCGAGGTTGGCGTACAGCTCAGCGAAGGCTTTCATGCCGTGGCCTCTTCTTCGTCATCGCCGTATTCGGTGCTGAAGCCTTGGGCATCCAAGCCCTTCTCCCGCAGGTGGCGTACCAACACACCGACCGAACCATGGGTGACCATCACCCGTTGTGCCCCGGTTTGTTCGATGGCCCATAACAGGCCCGGCCAGTCAGCGTGGTCCGAGAGCACGAAGCCACGGTCCACGCCGCGCCGCCGTCTGGTACCGCGCAGGCGCATCCAGCCACTGGCGAAGGCGTCGCTGTAGTCGCCAAAGCGACGCATCCAGGTACTGCCTCCAGCGGAGGGCGGGGCGATGATCAGGGCTTGGCGCAGCAGTGGGTCGGTCTTTTTGAAGTCGCCGGCATACAGCGTCTCGGGGATGTAGATGCCCGCTTCGCGGTACACCCGGTTCAACGGTTCGACCGCGCCGTGGCTGAGGATCGGGCCGATGCTGGCGTCCAGCCCATGGAGGATGCGTTGGGCCTTGCCGAAGGAGTAGCAGAACAACACGCTGGCTTTGCCGCTGGCGATATTGGCCTGCCACCAGTCATTGATCCCGGCAAAAATCTGCGCCTGGGGCTGCCAGCGGTAAATCGGCAGGCCGAAGGTGGATTCGGTGATAAAGGTGTGGCAACGCACCGGTTCGAAGGGCGCGCAGGTACCATCGGGTTCGACCTTGTAGTCGCCGGACGCCACCCAGACTTCGCCCTGGTATTCCAGGCGTACCTGGGCCGAGCCCAGTACATGTCCGGCGGGATGGAAACTCAAGGTCACGCCGTGATGCACCAACCGTTCACCGTAGGCCAGGGTTTGCAGGTTGATGTCCTGGCCCAGGCGCCAGCGCAGGATACCTTCGCCGGGGGCGGCGGCCAGGTAGTGTTGATGGCCGGTGCGGGCGTGGTCGCCGTGGGCGTGGGTGATGACCGCACGTTCCACTGGACGCCAGGGGTCGATATAAAAATCACCGGCAGGGCAGTAGAGGCCTTCGGGGCGGGCGATGACAAGATCCATGGGGGTGCCGGGGCGGTGGGCTTGTTAGTTATGAGGCGGGGCTGGGTGCAGAAGTTCTATCTGAATGCAGGTAGTACAAAGGTGGGAGTTGGCTTGCCTGCGATGACGGTCTGAAAGCCGACACCTATCTACCTGACACCCGACGATCCAACTGTGGGAGCTGGCTTGCCTGCGATGGCGGTCTGACAGCCGAAGCTGTTATCTGTGTACATATCCATTTCTGCGGTAACGGCCACTTAGGGTTCCGCTTTTACAGCGGGTCACTTTTGGAAAAGAGCCCGGAATGCCGGCCCAGCCAAAAGTAACCAAAAAGGCTCTTGCCCCACCACTCGGCACCTCGCTTGGACTCGGTGTGCCCGTAATTCGCCAGTGATTTGGGGGGCCGCCGCCACGCGCCATCCATGGCGCGGGGCGGCTAAACCGGCA
>NZ_JBQEQE010000055.1:0-10200 GCF_052046095.1 Pseudomonas sp. 22072 | reverse complement strand
GTGCCGAGTGGTGGGGCAAGAGCCCTTTGGTTACTTTGGGGCTCTTTTCCAAAGTGACCCGCCGTCAGGGCGGAACCCTAGGTGGCCGTTACCGCAGGAATGGATATGTACACAATCCACGGTGTTGACTGTCAGGCCGTCTTCGCAGGCAAGCCAGCTCCCACATTTGAATCGCGGGGCATCAGGTAGAAAGGCGTCGGCTGGCGGGCCGTCATCGCGGGCAAGCCAGCTCCCACATTGGGATCCTGGGGCGTCAGCCCGGTCCTACGCCTTGATCAACGCTACAAACGCCGCACACGCAGCGCTGCGATACGCGCCCTTGCGACTCAGGAGTGCCGCGGTGCGCTGCGGCAACGGTGGATTGATCACCACGGCATGCAGGCCTGCCTGGGCCTCGGCCAGTGCGCGGGGCAGGATGGTTGCCAGGGGCGTGCTGCGCACGATTTCGATGATCGCGCTGATGGAGTTGGCCTCCATGGCAATCTGCGGTTTAACCCCTTGTTGGTGGCAGTAGTCGTCGATATAGCGGCGGGTGGCGAAGCCTGTGTTCAGTAGCACCAGGGGCTGTTCGAGCCAGGCTGGTTGTGTGCGTTCTGGATGGCTGGCACTGACGACCAGGCTCAGCTCTTCGACAAACAGCGCCTCGCAGTGGATCTCCAGCCCATGCTCGCCGGTAAAGCCGATGCCGATATCCAGCAGGTCCTCGCCCAGGGCGGCTTCGATGCGGTCTTGGGTCAGTTCCTCAATGCTCAAGGTGATGCCGGGATACAACGCATTGAAGCGTGCCAGCAGCGGGCCGATCAGGTAGGCGGTGAAGGTCGGCGTCATGGCCAGGCGCAAATGCCCCCGGCGCAGGTCCTGCACGTCATGTATGGCGCGGGTGCCGGCCTGTAGATCCTGCAAGGCCAGCCGCGCATAACGCACATAGGCCTGCCCCGCGTCGGTCAGGCTGACACTGCGCCCGGAACGGTCCAGCAGTGGCGCGCCCAGGCTTTCTTCCAGTTGCTTGATCTGTTGCGACAAGGTCGGCTGCGACACGTGCAGCGCCTCGGCGGCACGCGTGAAATTGCGATGCTCGGCAACGGCCAGCAAGTAACGGATATGACGCAACAGCATGGGCAGCGCTCCAACTATAGGCATGACTTATAGAAAGCATAATAAACCGGTCTTGGACGCTATAACCGAAAACTTCCATCCTTGCCCCATCAGCGACGCAAGGAGAACCACCATGCAGCATCTCATCGACGGCTTTCGCAAATTCCAACGTGAAGCCTTTACCCCTCGCAGTGACTTGTTCAAACACCTGGCGACCACGCAAAACCCCGGCACCTTGTTCGTGTCCTGCTCTGACAGCCGCGTAGTCCCCGAGCTGTTGACCCAGCAGGAACCCGGTGACCTGTTCGTCATCCGTAACGCCGGCAACATAGTGCCGTCCTACGGCCCGGAACCGGGAGGCGTGTCGGCCACAGTCGAATATGCCGTAGCGGTGCTGGGCGTCAGCGACATTGTGATTTGCGGGCACTCGGACTGCGGTGCAATGACTGCAATTTCTACCTGCAAATGCCTGGACCACCTGCCCGCCGTGGCCAACTGGTTGCGCCATGCCGAGTCGGCCAAGGTGATCAATGCAGCCCGTACGCATGCCTCGGACGCTGCCCGCCTGGATGCCTTGGTGCGCGAAAACGTGGTCGCCCAACTGGCTAATCTCAAGACCCACCCTTCGGTCGCCCTGGCGCTGGAACAAGGCCGGATGAACCTGCATGGCTGGGTGTACGACATCGAAACCGGCGGCATCGACGCTTTGGACGGGCACACCGGGCGCTTCGTCTCCCTGCTCGACCACCCCAGCACCCGCGCCCACGCCGCCTGAACCTTATTCAACCCAAGAGGACGTCACCATGTTGCAATCCCAATTCGCCCAAACCCCACGCCTGGCCCTGGCCGACACCGTTATCGACCTCAAGGCACGCAAAAACCTGTCGTGGCAGGACCTCACCGACGGCACCGGGCTGAGCCTGGCATTCGTCACCGCAGCCCTGCTCGGCCAGCACCCGCTGCCCAAGGAGGCGGCCGACATCGTGTGCGGCAAACTCGGCCTTGACGAGGACGCCAGCCGACTGCTGCAAAGCGTCCCACTGCGCGGCAGCTTCCCGAGCGGTGTGCCGACCGACCCAACCATGTACCGTTTCTACGAAATGCTGCAGGTCTACGGCTCTACCTTGAAGGCCCTGGTGCATGAGCAATTCGGCGACGGCATCATCAGCGCCATCAACTTCAAGCTGGACATCAAGAAAGTCGAAGACCCGGACGGCGGCTCCCGTGCGGTCATCACCCTGGACGGCAAATACCTGCCGACCAAACCCTTCTGATTTGCCGCCAACCGTCTACGCTCTTGGCACACCAACAAGAACGAGGGACGGGTAAATGAAGAGACTGCTCCGATTCACCTGGCTGCTGCTGTTGTGTTGCAGCCAGGTGCATGCCGCCACGGCACAGGAAGCGGATGCCCAAGCCGCCAAGGCCCTGCTGGAAAAAGCCTTGGCGTACTACCACAAGCAAGGTGACAAGGCCTTCGCCGCCTTCAGCCGTCAGGGCGAGTTCATCGACCAGGACCGCTATGTGTTTGTGGTCGATACAAAAGGCGTGCTGTTGGCCAGTGGCGGGCCCTCCTCCGCGCTGATCGGTCGCGATGTGTCCGAGGTGCTCGGGCCCGACCTGCAAGCCTCGTTCAAACAAGCCCTTAGCGTGCCCGAAGGCCAGGGTATCCAGCAGGCTGACTATCGCTGGCAGAACTGGAATGACGGCAAGGTCGAACACAAGCATGTGTTTTATCAGCGGGTGGGCGAACGCATCCTGGCGGTCGGTTATTACTTGCCGCGCGCCACGCCGGAACAGGCACGGGCGCTGCGCAACAAGGCGGTGGAGGCGTTGGTCAAGGATGAAACCGGCACGCTCAAGGCGATCAACTCTTTGCAGGGTGGCTTCCTGCAAGATGACCTGTACGTGTTTGTGGTGGACCTGAACACCCGGCGCTACGTCGCCCACGGCACCAACCTGCGCCTGATCAACACCGACTTCGCCAAGATCAAGGACCCGGATGGCAAACCAGTGGGTGTGCCGATCCTCCAGATGATGGCCGAACAGGACCAGGGCGAATACAAATACCGCTGGAAAAACCCGGTGACCGGCAAGGTCGAGAACAAGCATGCCTATGTGCGCAAGAGCGGGCATTTCATGGTTGCGGTGGGGTATTACAGCCCCTGATCCTGATCGTTCCCACGCTCTGCGTGGGAACGCCGCCTGGGACGCTCCGCGTCCGCTTATCTAACTTTGTCTTCACGGCCGCGCAGTACCCGATTCGGCATCGCTATCGCAGCGGCCAACCCCAGCAGCGACACCGCCGCACTCACCATCAGCAAATGCCGGAACGTCACCGCCAACTCGTCGCGCAACGCATCCTGCGCCGGGCCGGGTGCGGCGTTGAGGCCGTCGAGCAGTACGTTGCCGGAACTGCCTTCGGCCACCAGTGCGCCGCTCGTCAAATGGGCGAAACTGGAATCGTGCAACAGCGCCAGCAGCAACGCCGACATGCAAGCCACCCCCACTGCCCCGCCCAGGGAGCGAAACAGGTTGGTGGTGCTGGTGGCCACACCGATATCCCGTTGCTCTACCGAGTTCTGCGTACCCACCAACGAGGTCGGGAACTGCATGCCGGCGGCGATACCGCACAACAACATGAAGACGCTGGTGAGCGCCACCGCCTGGGGCGCGCTGTAGGCCATGCCGAGAATCGCCAGCGGGCTCAACACCGCGCCGCTGAGGATCATCGGTTTATAGCGGCCGGTCACCGAGGTCATGCGCCCGGCGAAATACGCGCCCATCGGCAAGCCCATCGCCAACGGCAGCAAGTGCAGGGCTGCGCTGTCGGCACCAGCGCCGGTCACGGTCTGGTAGCGCAGGGGCATCAGCACCGTCAGGGAAATCGCCTGGAAGCTGGTGACGAAAATCGTGCACCAGCACAACACCGCACTGCGGTTGGCAAACAAGTGCATCGGCAACAGCGGTTCCCGTGCGCGGCGTTCGTGCCATACAAACACGCTCAAGGCCAGCAGGGCACAGGCCAGCAACCCCAGCACTTGATCGTCACGCCACGAATGGCCCTGGCCGATTTCAGTGATGCCCAGCAACAAGGCGGTGAGGCCGACGATCATCAGCACCGTGCCGAGGTAATCGATGATCGGCTTGCGCTGCGGCACCGGCAGCCCCACCAGAGTGCGATGGGCCACGTACCAGGCACCGACGCCCAGTGGCAGGTTGATCAAAAACACCCATCGCCACGACAGGTACTCGGTCATATAACCGCCCAGTACCGGCCCGGCCACGCTGGCCACCGCGTACATGCTGCTGAAATACCCCTGATAACGTCCCCGTTCGCGGGGAGGAATAATGTCGCCAATGATCGCCTGGCTCACCGAGACCATCCCGCCAGCGCCGATACCCTGCAGAACCCGCGCCAGCACCAGTTGCTCCATGCTTTGCGCAAGGCCGCAGAACAGCGACGCGAGGGTGAACACGCCCATGCCGATGAGCATCATGGGGCGGCGCCCATACAGGTCACCGAGCTTGCCGTAGATCGGCACCGCCACGGTCATCGCTACCATGTAGCCGGAGATCACCCAGGCGAGCAGGTTGACCTCATGGAACTGTGCGGAAATGGCCGGCATGGACACGGCGACAATGGTCTGGTCCAGGGCACCCAGGAAGATCGCCATCATCAGCGCGACCAGGATACTGCGCACGGCGGGAACGGTTGGAGCGGGCTGATTGAGGTGTGTCACGGCAGAACCTTCGAGCAGGGCCCACAGGCAACGGTCACCGGTGGGAATGCTCGATACGATAGCAGGCTATTCGATAGGCTCGTAAGGAAGGCCGACGTAATTTTCTGCGATGGTTTTACGCCCAGCCTCGGAGCGAATGAAATAGTCCAGTTCGCTTTCGGCAATACGCTGGCTGAAGTCATCCGCCTGGGGAAACTGATGCAGCATCGAGGTCATCCACCAGGAAAACCGCTCGGCTTTCCACACTCGGCGCAGGCAGATTGCCGAGTATTTTTCCAGCAAGTCCAGGCGCCCTTCGCGGTACACCTTGAGCAAGATGCGGAACAATGTGCTCACATCACTGGCCGCCAGGTTCAAGCCCTTGGCACCGGTGGGCGGCACAATGTGCGCGGCATCGCCGAGCAGGAACAGGCGCCCGTACTGCATGGGTTCCACCACAAAGCTGCGCAGCGGCGCGATGCTTTTCTCGATTGACGGGCCGGTCACCAATTGTTCGGCCAATGAGTCGGGCAGGCGGCTTTTGAGTTCATCCCAGAAACGTTCATCCGCCCAGTCTTCCAGCTTCTCTTCGACCGGCACTTGCAGGTAGTAACGGCTGCGGGTCGGCGACCGCATGCTGCACAGCGCAAAACCCCGCGCATGTTTGGCGTACACCAGTTCGGCATGTACCGGCGGCGTGTCGGCCAGCACGCCCAGCCAGCCGAAGGGATAGACCCGTTCGAACACCTTCAGCGCTTGCGCCGGTATCGACTGGCGGGCCACGCCATGGAAACCGTCGCAGCCGGCAATGTAGTCGCACTCCAGGCGACAGGCTTGGCCTTCATGCTCGAAGGTCAGCCATGGCTGTTCACTTTTCAGGTCATGGGGCTGAACATTGGAGGCTTCGTACAGGGTAATGGCACCCGCGGCTGCGCGGGCGGCCATCAGGTCGCGGGTGACCTCGGTCTGGCCGTAGATCATCACCGACTGGCCGCCGGTCAAGGCCTTGAGGTCGATGGAGGTGAGTTGGCCATTGAGGGCAATATCAAACCCGTCGTGCACCAGACCCTCGGCGTCCATGCGTTGGCTGACGCCGGCTTCGCGCAGCAGGTCGACCATGCCCTGTTCCAACACACCGGCGCGGATACGGCCTTGTACGTAATCGGCGCTCTGACGCTCTAGAACGAGGGTCTGGATGCCAGCGTTGTGCAGCAGTTGGCCGAGCAGCAATCCGGAAGGACCGGCACCAATAATGGCGACTTGGGTTTTCAGGGTTTTCATTATTTTTATGACCTTCAAGCTTCACGCGAACGTATGGAGTGAAAGAGTTGTCATTGCTCTTGTGGCTGACATTTTTCACTTGAGTGAGGCTCATAAGAAGGTGAAAACTGCGTCAAAACCTGTGCTTTTCGCCAATCGGGGCGATTACCGAACCATTATCCTGAGTATCGGATTGAAACCATGACCAAAACCGCGATTCCGGTCTTCAAGCTTTACGGGGAAAGCCAGCAGTGGCCGACTCCCGATTTGTTGCACTGCGAAACCATTTCCCGGCGCAGTCGGGAATACCAGTGGGAAATCCAGCCCCACCGGCACGCGGACCTGTGCCAGTTGCTGTATGTGCACAAAGGCCAGGCACAACTGGAAATCGAGGGCCAGCGCACCACGCTTAACGAGTCGAGCCTGCAAGTGCTGCCACCGCTGTGCGTGCATGGCTTTCGTTTTTCCGAGGATGTGGAAGGGTTTGTGGTAACGCTTTCGGCGCCGCTGGTCAGCCACTTGCAGGCGCAACTGGGCTCTACCGTCGATGGCCTGCACACACTCGGCAGCTACCCGGCGGGCAAGGACAGCGATTACTTGAACAGCCTGTTCGTACGCTTGCAGGACGAATACGCCGATGACCAACCGGCACGGGACATGATGCTGCACGCCTTGGTCAGCGTGTTGTTGGTATGGGTCAGCCGCCAGGCGATCCAGCGCCGCCATCCACGCGCGCCGCGGGGTCGTGAGTACTTTCGGCGGTTTACGCAACTGGTCGAACAGCATTACCGCGAACACCCGAAGATTGAAGACCTGGCCCACAAGCTGGGCATCTCGGTCTCACATTTGAACGGGACGTGTCGGGAGTTGGGTGGGCAACCGGCGTTGCAGATCATGCATGACCGCCAATTGCTGGAAGCCAAGCGCCTGCTGACCTACACCAGCATGACCATAAACGAGATGTCCGAAGTGCTGGGTTTTTCCGACCCGACCAACTTCTCACGGCTGTTTCGCCGCAGGGTCGGGTTTTCACCCAAGGCGTTTCGTGAACAATTGAAGGCAGAGCAGCCTACCTGAGCGCACTGAAACTACCGGTGCGGGGAACGCATTGGTCCTGATGGCAGCTGATAGCGAACGCCGCTGGCTGCATGCGCGTTTGCTCGACGCGGTAGGCGGCAGTCCCATACAGCGCTGTTGCCAATGCGCAGAGGGTGAAAATTGTCAGGTACTTTCTGGTTTTAATGCTCATGGCACAGACCTCTGAACGGATCTACAGGGTGCTGTTTAAAGCATAGGTCAACTTGCCCTGATGCGATGCCATTCAGCGCGCTTATTTCAGCTCAAAGCCCGACATCCCAACCCGGCTCTTCAGGAAAGCGCAGCACCAGGAAATCCAGGAGGCTACGCAACGCCGAAGGCATGTGTTTGCGTGAGGCGTACACCGCATAAATGTTCATTTGTCGTGGCTCGGCGTGCGGCAGCAAGCGCACCAACTCCCCACTGCGAATCAGCTCGCCGGCCTGATAACTGGGCAGCATCGCCACCCCTGCCCCGGCCAGCGTCACGCGCATTAACGTGCTGGCCTCGTTGGCCGTGATATTGCCGTGGACCGGCACCGAAACGTGCTCTCCGTTTTCTTCGAAATGCCACAGGCTCTTGCCGAAGTAGGAGTGGGTCAGGCAATTGTGCCGGGCCAGGTCTTCGACTTTCTGCGGCGCCGGATGCTCGCGCAGATAAGCCGGTGTAGCGCACACCACCGAGCGACATACGGTCAGGCGCCGGGCGATCAGGTTGGGGTCCAGATCGTTGCTGGTGCGGATCGCCAGGTCGATGCGCTCGTCCACCAGGTTCACCGTGCGATCAAGCATCTGCAAATCCACCGTCACCAAGGGGTAAAGCTTGACGTATTCGGCAATCGCCGCGCCCAGCTGCGCCTGGCCGAACGAGGTGCTGACGCTCAGGCGCAACAGACCTCGGGGCGCGTCATCGGGTTCGCTGACGGCGGCCTGCATGTCCCCACACAAATCCAACAATTGCCGGCAACGCGGTAGTGTTTCACCCCCGGCGGCAGTGAGGCTGAGCTTGCGCGTGGTGCGGTGTAGCAGGCGTGCACCCACCCAGTCTTCCAGCTCCGCCAGGTAACGCGAGACCACCGGGCGCGACAGGTCAAGGTGGTCGGCGGCGGCGGATTGGCTGCCCAGGTCCACCACGGTGACAAACACGCGCATTGCTTGAAGACGATCCATGATTTGCCCGCTTTTAGAAACAAACTATGTCCCAGCATCGCATTTTTTGTCGCGTTTTATGCAACTAAGCTCTGTGCATCCTTTATCTATGGCAGGAGCTGCCCGATGTTCTCGACCTTCAAACGCTTGACCCTGGCTACTGCCGCCCTGGCATTCGCTGCCCACGCAGCGGCGGCAGAGCTGAAACTGGACGTGTACAACCCAGGCGAAGCCGCGATCTTCCCGGTCAGCTCGGTGCTGGTGAGCGGCGAGAAAGACGCGATCCTGGTGGATGCGCAATTCGGCAAAGGCCAAGCCGAGCAACTGGTGCAGAAGATCCGCGCCAGCGGCAAACGCCTGACCACCATCTACATCAGCCATGGCGACCCGGACTACTACTTCGGCCTGGACACCCTCACCGCCGCTTTCCCCGACGCCAAGGTGCTGGCGCCGCAGCCGGTGGTCGACCATATCAACGCCACTGTCGCCGACAAGCTGGCCTTCTGGGGCCCGAAAATGGGCGCAGACAAACCGGCCAAGACCCTTGTACCGCAGGTACTTAAAGGCCACAGCCTGACCCTGGAAGGACAGCAGCTTGAAGTGGTGGGCCTCGACGGCCCGCAGCCAGATCGCAGCTTTGTGTGGATCCCGTCGATCAAGGCCGTGGTTGGTGGTGTGGTTATCGCTGAAAACATCCACGTCTGGATGGCTGATACCCAGAGCGCGCAATCCCATAAAGACTGGTTGGCCACCCTCAAGCGCATTGAAGACCTGAAACCGAACACCGTGGTGCCAGGCCATTACCTGGGCACGCCATCGCTGGCCTCGGTCAACTTCACCGCCGATTACATCAAGGCCTTCGACCTCGAAACCGCCAAGGCCAAGGACTCCGCCGGCCTGATTGCGGCCATGAAAAAACGCTACCCCACCCTCGCCGACGAAAGCTCGCTGGAACTGAGCGCCAAAGTCGCCAAGGGCGAAATGAAGTGGTAACTGGCTTTAAACCTTAACCCTGTTGGAGAACATCATGAGCAAGATTGCAATCATTGGTGCCACCGGCCGCGCCGGTAGCCAACTGCTGGAAGAAGCGCTGCGTCGCGGGCATACCGTCACCGCCATCGCCCGCAATACCGACAAGCTGGCTGTGCGTCCAGGCGTTACGGTCAAACAGGTTGATGCCCTGGATGCCGAGGCCTTGCAACACGCCATCAGCGGTAGCGACGTGGTGATCAGCGCGGCGCACTTCGCCACCCTTCCCGCCAGCGCCGTGATCGGCCCGGTGAAAAAGGCCGGGGTGAAACGTTTGTTGGTGGTCGGCGGCGCAGGTTCGCTGTTGTTGCCCGGTGGCGGGCGCGTGATCGACAGCGAAGGGTTCCCGGCTGAATATAAAGCTGAAGCCAGTGCCGGGGCTGACTTCCTGGAAACGTTGCGTCAGGAAAAGGAGCTGGATTGGACCTTCCTGTCGCCATCGGCCCTGTTCGACGGCACCGAGCGCACGGGCAAATTCCGCCTGGGCACGGATGAGCTGCTGGTGAACAGTGACGGCAACAGTTCGATCAGTTTTGCCGACTTCGCCATCGCCATGCTGGATGAAGTGGAAACACCGAAGCATTCGCGCCAGCGCTTTACCGTCGGTTACTGACCCAACGCCGTCAACGCTAAACACGATGCGAAGCGAGTAGCTCTTGATCTGCTCTTGATCTGCTTTTGATCTTGATCTTAAGCGCCCCGTTAAACCACGCTGGCCGGAATTCGACAGGGATTTGGGGGGTAAACCGGCAGGGATGCCGGTTTAGCCGCCCCGCGCCATGGATGGCGCGTGGCGGCGGCCCCCCAAATCACTGGCGGATTACGGGCACACCGAGCCTAGGCGAGGTGCCGAGTGGTGGGGCAAGAGC
>NZ_JBQEQE010000054.1:0-10455 GCF_052046095.1 Pseudomonas sp. 22072 | reverse complement strand
TCACGCCCTTTGGCGCGATGAACCTGGTAGTCCACCGCGACGATGCGGTCCAGCTCATAGCGCAGTAGTAGGGAACGACCCGCACCGTTATCCAGCCGCTCAATCCGTCCTGAGCGATCACGGCAAATGCGCAGACGGTTGTCATACGCATCGCTGATGGAAACCAAGACACCGTTACGAAAGTGATAAAACCGCGACGCCTGGGCCAGCACCAGTTCATCAGGAGCCGAGCCCAAGTAGATCGCTGCTTCCGCCAGGCTATTGGTAATCGCCGGTCGAGCAACTGAGGGCAAGGGCAGGGTAGTCGAGCGGTTCTCATGGTCGGTCCACACCACCGAATCGCCCGATACCACCAGCCGATGGGCCAGCCCATGACTCCAGCCAAACCCCAACCCACAATCCACATCCACCGCACTGGTGCGGTACAGCCGCGTCCACTCAAACGGCAAGATCCCATCCAGCGCGCCATCGGTGAGGGTCAGCAATTCCTCGCCCGTGACCATCGACACCGGGCAGCCATGGGTAACGGTCTTGTCCGCTGGCGCCGCCGCATCGCCTTTAGGATTTGAAGCTACCGCCGGCACATCATCCACACGCTCTTTCTGCGTCAGCACTAAGTTCTGCCGCGCTCGCCAGCGCATCTGCACCGTGCCTTGCTTCAGCCCTCCCACCACCCCGCGAACCGCCACCGCTTTGTAGCGGTCCACCGCCCGCATGAACGTTGTGAGGATCGTCAGCACACCGGTCACGAAACCCACGGCTGACTGAAGAATCCCTGCGCCGTACTTGACCAGGCGCATACTCAAATACGCTACGCCCGCTGCCGGCAGCGCGATGGTCAACACCACGCCAATCACCAGGTCAATCAGCAGCGATACCATAAAACCGGCGGCCGCTTGCGCAACTTCACTAGGTGGTAACGCCTCCAGCCAGATCATGGCGGTGCGCAGTAACAGGTACAGCGCCGCCTCATCACTGGCCAGCAACATCGCTTGTTCCATGACCTTGGGCGCATCGGTGGCGATTTGCGCCAACCTGGCCGCCTCGCTACCCAGGTGCTCGACGTACTTGAGCGGGTCTTCAAGAATCGCCTGCACCTGCTTGATGCTGTCCCACACGTCACGGATCGCTGCCCAACTGCCGGCGAGCACGCCGTTGCCTATTGCGCTGGCCGGGGATTGCTGCCAATGCGGCTTGAAGCCTTGCCACTGCTCGCGCAGCCATTGCTCCAGATCCGCAGTCAGCCCGGCATAGGAAGCAAACAAGGCATCGACTTGCTGCGCTGAAACACCGCCCTGAACCCTTACCTGATAGCGCCCGCCGGCGGCGCATTCGTGGAAACCGTCGCCGTGCTCGTCGAGCAGGATGACCCTGGAGCTGCCGTCATCCAGCCCGATCACTTCAACCGGAATATTGCCGATCGCCACGTCGTACGCTGACTCGAACCTGCTCTGGATCTTCAGCACACCCCCTGCCGGACAGCGGGCCACGGTGGAAAAGTCCGCATCGCCAAGACCGACCGACTGCTGTGCATCCCCAACCCGCAACACCCGATCCATACCCAGCAACGAAGGCATGTCCGCTGCATGACTGACCGTATCCAGCGCACGCGAATACCAGGCGCCCATCTGCTGGCGGTACTCCACCAGGCTCTGATGGAAACCATCCAGCTCGTGTTCGATAAAGGTAATGTGGGCTGCTTGGGTCATACGCGGCGGCTCCCCACGGGGGGCGGCCAGGTAACCAAGTCTCTAACAGGAAAAACCATCTGCAATCCCTCGCACTGTTTGATCAGGCGAGGGACTTTGCAGAGGTTTACAGGGGAGGGGAGTAGAGCTTATCCGGCAGTTACGTGGGACGTTTCAGCAACCTTGTCGCGCAGTACCAGGCTGCACAGCGCCGGCAGAAACAACAGCGTCAACACCGTGCCCACCAGCACACCGCCAATCAGCACATAAGCCAGCGACGACCAGAACACAGACAACGTCAACGGAATAAACGCCAACGCCGCCGCCAGTGCCGTAAGGATCACCGGCCGCGCGCGCCGCACCGTGGCTTCGATAATGGCCTCGCGAATCGCCATGCCGTGGTCCTGGTTCTGGCGGATCTGGTCGGTGAAGATCAGCGTATTGCGCATCAGAATGCCGCCGATGCCAATCAGACCCAGGATCGCGTTGAAGCCGAACGGCTGGTTGAACAGCAGCAAGGTCGGCACTGCACCAATCAGGCCCAAAGGCGCGGTAGCGAACACCATGAACATCACGCCGAACGAGCGCACCTGGAACATGATCACCGTGAGGGTGAGCAGGATCATGATCGGAAACAGCGCCGCCAGGGCCACGTTGGCCTTGGCGCTTTCCTCAACCGGGCCGCCGATGTCGATTTTGTAACCGCTGGGCAGCTTGGCGATCAGCGGTTGCAGGTCTTTGTACACCGCCATTTCCACATCGGGCGGTTGTACGCCATCGATGATGTCGGCGCGTACCTCCACGGTGGTGGCGCGGTCGCGGCGCTTGAGGATCGGTTCTTCCATCACCGCCTTGAAATGCCCGACCTGGGCCAGCGGCACCGACGTACCGGCGCTGTTGGTCAGCGTCATGTTGTTCAGGTTGGCCAGGTCTTCGCGTTGGCTGCCTTGGGCGCGGGCCACCACTGAGACGGTGCGGTTGCCTTCGCGAACTTCGGTGATCGGGTTGCCGCTGAGCAGGGCGTTGAGTTGGGACTTGACCTCGTCGGGGGTAAAACCCAGCAAGCGCAAGCGATCCTGGTCCAGCACCAGGCGATAACCGCTGGCACGCTCGCCCCATTCTAGGAAGGTGTCTCTGGTCAGCGTGTTGCCGGCCACGACCTGACGCACGTCTTCAGACAGCCCGCGCAGCACATTCAGGTCGGGCCCCGAGACGCGAAACACCACCGGGAACGGCACCGGCGGGCCGAAGACGAGCTGCGTGACCCGTACCCGCGCCGACGGAAATTCGCCTGCCGCAATGCGCTCGCGCATCCGCAGTTTCAGCGCGTCGCGGGCGTGGGAGTCCGGGGTTTGCACGATCAACTTGGCGAACGCCGGGTCTGGCATTTCAGGGTTCAACGACAGGAAAAACCGCGGTGCACCGCCGCCCACATAGGTGTCGACCATACTGGTCTGCGGTTCTTGCAACAGCGCCTTCTCCACCTGCGCCGCCACGGCTTCGGTGCTTTTGAGCGCGCTGCCGGGTGGCATATACACTTCCAGAATCAGCTCCGAGCGGTCGGAGTCCGGGAAGAACTGTTTCTTCACCACCGCCATACCCAGGCCGCATACCACGAACGCGGCCACCACCATGCCGGTCACCAGCCAGCGCCCGCGCACGCAGGCCTCCACTAGGCTGCGCAGTGTCTGGTAGTAGCGCCCGGCATAAATCGCATCATGCCCGCCGGGCACTGGCTTGATCTGCGGCAACAACTTCACGCCCAGGTAAGGCGTAAACACCACGGCCACCAGCCAGGATGAAATCAGGGCGAAACCCACGATCCAGAAGATATTGCCGGCGTACTCACCCGCCCCGGAGCGCGCAAACCCAACCGGCAGAAAACCGATGATGGTGACCAGGGTGCCGGTCAGCATCGGCGCCGCCGTAGAGCTCCAGGCATAGGTGGCCGCGTGGATGCGGTCAAAGCCTTCTTCGAGTTTGACCACCATCATCTCGATGGCAATGATCGCGTCGTCCACCAACAGGCCCAGGGAGATGATCAATGCGCCGAGGGTCACGCGATCGAATTCACGGCCGGTGACCAGCATGATCACGAACACGATCGACAGCGTAAGCGGCACGGCCGCCGCCACCACCAGCCCCACGCGAAAGCCCAGGGCCAATAGGCTGATCAGCATCACCACGGCCAGGGCCACGAAGAATTTGAGCATGAACTCGTTGACCGCCAGGCTGATGTTTTTCGCCTGGTCGGAGACTTTGGCGAAGTTCACGCCCAGCGGCAGGTCGGCCTGGATTCTGGCTTCCTGGGCCTGCAGGCTCTTGTCCAGTTCCAGGCCGTTCCAGTGCTTCTCCATGATCACGCCCAGCATCAACGCCGGGTCGCCCTGATGGCGGATGCGATAACTGGGCGGGTCTTCATAACCCCGGCTCACGGTGGCCACATCGGCGATGCGCAATACGCGGCCATTGACTTGCAGGGGCACGTTTTCGATCAGCGCGAGGCTGTCGAACGCGCCGTCGATGCGGATATAAGCGCGGGCGCCCGCCGTTTCGACGAAGCCTGCGGGCGCCACGGCATTTTGTGCGGCGAGGGCGGCGAAGATCTGTTCGGGCCTGATGCCCAGGGTCGCCAGGCGCTCATAGGAGAACTCGACAAACACGCGCTGGGCCTGCTCGCCAAGGATATTGACCTTCTTCACCCCTGGCAGGTTGAGCAAACCCTGGCGCAGCTCCTCGGCCATTTGCACTTGTTGGCGATGGGGCAGGTGTTCGGCTTCCAGGGCGTACAACGCAAAGTACACGTCGGAATATTCATCGTTGAAAAACGGCCCGATCACGCCCTTGGGCAGGCGCGTGGCTTCGTCGCTGAGTTTTTTGCGGGTCTGGTAGAACAGCTCCTGAATCTCGCTCGGGCGCGTGGACTCCAGGAAGGTCATGCGCATCGACACAAAGCCTGGCTGGGCGATGGTCTCGACGCGATCGTAGTAGTCCAGTTCCTGCAGGCGCTTTTCCAGGCGGTCGGCTACTTGCTCCTGCATCTCCTGGGCGGTGGCGCCGGGCCAGGCGGCGGTGATGGTCATGACCTTGACGGTAAACGAAGGGTCTTCTGCGCGCCCCAGCTTGCCGAACGCGAAGACCCCGGCAACGAGGATCGCAATCAGCAAGAACAAGGTGACGGCGCGGTGCTTGACGGCCAATTCGGAGAGGTTGATCCCGCGCATACTCATTGATCCTGCTTACGGTTGAGGGCCAGGGCCTGGGCGGGCAGCAAGCGCACCGTGTCGCCGCTGTGCAACAGGTGAGCGCCGAGGGCGACGATGGTTTGGCCGGGTGTTACGCCGCTGTCGAGCAAGGCGTCTTCCTGGCCGAGGCTGGCGACCTTCACCGGGGCAAAGCTGATCTTTTGATCATCGCCAATCAGCCATACGCCCGTGCCTTGCCCCGCATCCTGCAAGGCGCCAATCGGCACGCGGGTTTGCAGGGGCTGGCCGTTGCCTTGCAGGCGCACGGTGATGGTGGAGCCGAGGGCGAAACGCTCGACCGAACCCTGCAGCACGTAACGTGCGCGGTAGGTGCGGGTGACCGGGTCGGCGCTGGCGGACAGTTCGCGCAGGGTGGCGGTCACGGCCTGGTCCGCTGCGCCAAAGGGAAACGCCAGGGCTTTTTGCGCGGCCAGGTCACGCCGGTTCTCCGGCAGGTTGACGATGGCTTCGCGGGCGCCGTCATGGGCCAGGCGCGCCACGATTTGCCCTTCGGCCACCACTTGGCCGCGATCGGCCAGCACGTCGGTGATGATGCCGTCGCCATCGGCCTTGAGTACCGAATAAGTGCGACGGTTTTCGATCTGGCTGGCATCCGATTGCGCTGCGGCCAGTTCGGCCTGGGCGACGCGCAGGTTGGTGGCCGACTGGTCGAAGATCTGCCGCGACACCGCGCCGGTGCTGGCCAGGCGCTGGTAGCGGTTTTCATCGTCACGGCGCTGGCGCAGTTGGGCCTGGGCGGCGTTGACGCGGTTCTTGGCCGAGCGCAGCGCCAGTTCGAAGTCGCCGATGTCCAGCACCAACAGGGTGTCACCACGGGAGACGTGCTGGCCGGGGTCGACCTTGCGCTCGATCACCTTGCCGCTGACCCGAAAGCCCAGGTCACTTTCAGTGCGTGCCGCCACCACGCCGGTATAAGCGCTTTGCTGGGTGCCGGCTGCTTCGACCTTGACGGCCAGCACCGGGCGCGATGTGGGCGCCTGGGCGGCGCTGTCGGCCTTGCTGTTACAACCACTGAGGACCACCAGCAGAGCCAGGGGCGTGAGAAGGCGCAGGGGGAGAGGGGGCATGACGAACTCCAGGGTGACCATAGGGCAAAAAATTATGGACATAATTTTTTGCTCATATTATGGTCGAAATATAAATTAATCCAGCCCCCGGATACTCCCCATGGCAAACGCCCCGGCACCCTCACGCAGCTTGCTGTTCTTGCTGGTTGCCCTCACCGCATTGGGTGAAGTCTCGACGCAACTGATCATCCCCGGCCTGGGTGCCATCGAGCACGCGCTGCAGGCGCCGCAAGGCTCGGCACTCATGGCGCTGTCGGCATTCGTTGCTGCGTTTGGCCTGGGGCAGCTACTGTTCGGGCCGCTGTCGGATCGCATCGGCCGGCGGCCAGTCTTGATCGGGGGCCTGGCGCTCTACGTAGTGGCGACGCTGGCGATGCTGCTGGTCACCGACATCCAGCAGTTTATCGCCGCCCGGGTGTTGCAAGGCCTGGGCGCGTGCGCCGCGCTGGTACTAGCGCGCACGGTGGTGCGCGATGTGTGGAAAGCCGAGGCAGGCCCGGCCCTGGCGCTGACGATGATCGGCATGTTGTATGCCATCGTCGTTGCGCCGATAGCAGGGGGCTTACTGATCAAATTACTGGGGTGGCGTGCGCCCATCGCCCTAGCGTTGGTGATCGGCAGCTTGGTGTTATTGCTGGCGCTTCTGTTCTTTCGCGAGAGCAATCATCACCTCGATCCCAGGGCCGCACACTGGCGCACCCTCGGCGGGCAGTATCTGGATCTGCTCAAGGGGCGCCAATACCGTGCTTACGCGGTGGCCCTGGCGTGTACCTATGGCGCGATGTTTACGGTGATCGCGGGTTCATCGGCGGTGTTTATCAATCTGCTGGGGTTCAGCAGCCTTGAATACGGGCTCAACTTCGGGCTGATTGTGTCGATGCTGATCGTCGGCTCCACCTACACCCGGCGTAACATTCAGCGCCTGGGGCCGCAGCGCATTGTGGCGATGGGTGTGACGATGGTGGCGGTGGGCGGGGTGGCAGCCCTGGCGATTTACCTGGTGTTCGGGTTGTCGGTAGTGGGGCTGGATATTCCCATCGCCCTGGTCACGCTCGGCGGCGGCCTGGTGCTGCCCGGTTCCGTTACCGGGGCCGTGATGCCCAATGCGCATCGTGCGGGTTTAGCCGCCGGGCTCATGGGATTTGCACAGATGTTCGGCGCCACGTGCAGCGGGTTGTTGCTGAGCCAGTTACGCGATGGCAGTGCCGCGCCGATGATCGTTATCCAGGCCGGGTTTGCACTGTCGGCACTGGTTGCCTTTCAACTGCTGCGCCAACGCCAGGTTAAAACGCTGTCCTATATATAGAACGATCAGGGCCATTTTTACCGGCTAGTGCTCAAGGGTGAGGCGATTTAAGGTGTACTCACTTTGGAGGTACACCATGAAAAAGCTGATTGGTATCTACACCAGCCCCCGCGCCCACTGGGTCGGCGACGGCTTCCCGGTACGCACGCTGTTTTCCTACGACACCATGGGCAAGCACATCAGCCCATTCCTGTTGCTGGATCACGCAGGTCCAGCCGAATTCACCCCGACTGAACAACGTCGCGGCGTCGGCCAGCACCCGCATCGCGGTTTTGAAACCGTGACCATCGTCTACGACGGCGAAGTCGAGCACCGCGATTCTACCGGTGCCGGCGGCAAAATCGGCCCGGGCGATGTGCAATGGATGACCGCAGCCAAAGGGATCCTGCACGAAGAGTTTCACTCCCAAGACTTCGCCCGTAGTGGCGGCGCACTGGAGATGGTGCAACTGTGGGTCAACCTGCCGGCCAAGGACAAAATGGCGGATGCCGGTTACCAGACCATCGTCGATGGCGACATTCCGGTGCTGCCATTGGCAAACGACGCCGGCCACCTGCGGCTGATCGCCGGGAAATTTGCCGGTACTCAAGGCCCGGCCCGCACCTTCACGCCGATAGACGTATGGGACTTGCGCCTCAACGCCGGTAAAGCGGTCACGCTGGACCTGCACGCCGGGCGTAACACCGCCTTGGTGGTGCTCAGCGGCACGTTGTTGATCAATGGCGAAGAAGTCGCACGCCAGGGGCAATTGGCCCTGTTCGAGCGCGACGGTAAGCAACTGACCCTGGAGTCCAACGACGACGCCAAGGTGCTGCTGCTCAGCGGCGAACCCATCGACGAGCCCATCGTCGGGCACGGTCCGTTCGTGATGAACACCGAGCAGGAGATTCACCAGGCATTTGCCGACTTTCAGTCGGGCCAGTTCGGGCAAATGCACGCCTGACGGTTCACCGCAACCTCCTGTGGGAGCTGGCTTGCCTGCGATAGCATCACCCTGGTGTAGCTGATACACCGCGGTGTTTGCATCGCAGGCAAGCCAGCTCCTACATTTTGTTTCCAGGTTTCTGATTTCATGCGATCTTCTCGGCATTCGCCCTGGAGTCGCCTGGATGCCCTCATTTATCGCTGATCACCCGATGCTGTGCGCCATGGCGTTGATCCTGATCGACATCGCCGTGTGGCGCCTTATTTCCCCCAACCTGGCCAACTGGAAACTCGCAGCGCGGCTGGTGATTTTCGCGGTATTCAGTGCCGTGTTGTTCAACGACGGCATGAACCCCATGCAAGCGGCGCCCTATGCCGATGACACCACCCTGCACCTGGCCGCCACGGCGCTGCAGATCGGCTGGTGGTTGTTCGCCGCGCGCACCCTCACGGTATTGCTCGGCGCGGTGATGATGCAGCGGGTCGGCCATACCGGGCGTTTGTTGCAGGACCTGATGGGCGCAGTGATTTTCCTCATTGCGATCATCGCCGCCATGGCCTACGTGCTCGACCTGCCGGTCAAGGGCGTATTGGCCACCTCCGGCGCGGTGGCGATCATCGTCGGCCTGGCCTTGCAAAGCACCCTGAGCGATGTGTTTTCCGGGATCGTCCTCAATACCACCAAGCCTTACCAGATCGATGACTGGATCTCCATCGACGGCACCGAAGGCCGTGTCACCGATATCGACTGGCGCGCCACGCGCCTGCAAACCTCTCAGGGCAGCCTGGCGGTGATCCCCAACTCCCTGGCGGCCAAGGCCAAGATCATCAACTTCTCGCGTCCGGCGGACATGTTCGGCCTGGCGGTCAGCCTGCAAGTCAGCCCCCATGCGCGCCCGCAAACCGTGATCGAAGCGCTGGAGCGTGCGATGCAGGGCTGCCGGCCGTTGCTGGCCCAGCCGGCGCCCAGCGTCGCGTTCAAGGCGTCCACCGGCAGTGGCGTGGAATATGAGATCAGCGGCTTTGTGCCGGCCATGGGCCTCAAGCGCGAAACCCGCAACCAGCTTTACGACCTGGCCTACCGGCATTTGCAGGCGGCGGGCGTGGGGCTGTTGTCTGCCACCGAAGGCAGCACGCCGCCTGCGGTGTCTGGCGCCCGCGCCTTGCTGGAGCGCTCGTCGATCTTCTCGACCTTGCGCCAGGAAGAAAAAGACACCTTCAGCCAGAACATGACCCTGCACACCTACCGCGCCGGTGAGATGATCCTGGCGGCGGGGGAGGTCAGCGATCACCTGTTTATCATCGAGTCCGGCGTGGTCTCGGTGCTGTTGATCAAGGACGGGCACAAGTTCGAGGCTGGGCGCATGGGCCCTGGGGAGGTGATCGGTGAGTCCGGCATTCTCTCCGACCAGGCGGCGCTGGCGGATTTTTCGGCCAAGACCTACTGCACGCTCTACCGCATCGAAAATGAATACCTCAAGCCGTGCCTGGACGCCCGGCATGATATCGGCGAAGCCATGAAGGCGCTGCTGGACTTCCGCCGCCATGCCGCCCAGGCCCTGACCGAAGACGCGCCCGTGGTACCGGTCAAGAAGGGCTTCATCCAGTGGCTGAGGAACCGCGGTCTGTAGATTGGTCACCTGTTCTTCGCCCGGATTGGCTATTTCTCCAGAACGCTGCGCTGACTACTCTGCGCACCTATCCCAACGTTCTGGAGATTCACCATGCAAACCCGTACCGATTTCTATACCGCCTCCCCGGACGCCATGAAAGCCATGCTCGCCCTGGAAGCGGCGGTGGGCAAACTCTCCATCGAACTGCCACTGCTGGAACTGGTGCGCTTGCGCGTATCGCAGATCAACGGCTGCGCGTTCTGCCTGGACATGCACACCGCCGATGCACGCAAGGGCGGCGAAACCGAGCGGCGCCTGTACACCCTGTCGGCCTGGCGTGAAACCCCGTTCTTCACGCCGCGCGAGCGTGCTGCCCTGGCCTGGGCCGAAAGCCTGACCCTGCTCAGCCACACCCACGCCCCCGACGAAGACTTCAACGCCTTGGCTGCGCAGTTCAGCCCACAGGAGCAAGTCGACCTGAGCGTCGCCATCGCCACCATCAACAGCTGGAACCGCCTGGCGGTGGGCTTTCGCAAGATGCCCAAGTAACGATCGGAGAGTTGCTGCTTTTTGTGGCGAGGGAGCTTGCTC
>NZ_JBQEQE010000053.1:0-14280 GCF_052046095.1 Pseudomonas sp. 22072 | reverse complement strand
TTAGTCCGCCATCGCAGGCAAGCCAGCTCCCACAGGAAATGGATTCCACTTCAAGTGGTGTATCACCTTGAATTTTGTCGAGGCTATTTATGTTTGATTACTCTGCACCGCCAGAACTGCTCAAAGGCCGGACCATCCTGGTAACCGGCGCCGGTCGCGGGATTGGCGCGGCAGCGGCGAAGACCTATGCCGCCCATGGCGCCACCGTGTTGTTGCTGGGCAAGACCGAAGCCAACCTGGCTCAGGTTTATGACGAGATCGAAGCCGCCGGCCACCCGCAGCCGGTGGTAATCCCGTTCAACCTGGAGACCGCCCTGCCCCATCAATACGATGAGCTGGCAGCGATGATCGAAAAGGCATTCGGCCACCTAGACGGCCTGTTGCACAACGCCTCGATCATCGGCCCGCGCACACCCATCGAGCAGTTGTCCGGCGAGAACTTCATGCGGGTGATGCACGTCAACGTCAACGCGATGTTCATGCTGACCAGCACTTTGCTGCCGCTGCTCAAGCTGTCCCAGGACGCGTCGGTGGTGTTCACCTCCAGCAGTGTCGGGCGCAAGGGCCGTGCTTATTGGGGTGCCTATGGCGTGTCCAAGTTCGCCACCGAGGGGCTGATGCAAACCCTGGCCGATGAGCTGGAAGATGTGGCCGCAGTGCGCACCAACAGCATCAACCCGGGCGGCACCCGCACCAGCATGCGCGCCCAGGCGTACCCAGGGGAAAACCCGATGGAAAGGCCGGCGCCGGAAGAGATCATGCCGGTGTACCTGTACCTGATGGGGCCCGACAGTGCCGGCATCAATGGCCAGGCCTTCGATGCGCAATAAGCCCTGACACACCGCAAAACAAAGGTGGGAGCTGGNCGCAGGCAAGCCAGCTCCCACATTGCGTTGTGGTGTAGTTAAAAACTCAGTTTTTGACCACTTCCTCAAGGGTGAAGCGCCCCAACGGGTTCTGCAGGAAGTTACTTACGTTCTTGCGTGAGATGTTGATGTACGGGCTGTAGTACAGGTCAATCCAGTTCACATCCTGTTTGGCCAGTTTCTGCAACTCCACATACATTTGCTCACGCTTGGCCGGGTCTGCCTCGATCCGCGCGGCCGCCACCAACGCCTTGACCTGGTCGTTCTTGTAGCGGGTCATGTAGTTCTGGTTGGTGTCGTGGCCCAGTACGAAGGTGGTTTTCTGGTCGGGGTCGAGGATGTCGTTGGTCCAGTACATCACCGAAATATCGTATTCACCGTCCACCAGCATCTGCCAGCTTTGGGTGGGGTCGACTTTCTGCAGGTTGGCGGTCACGCCGACCTTGGCTAGCTGGTCCTTGATGATCACCGCGATCTGCTCGTCGGCCTCGTTGCCGGCGTTGACTACGTAGTTGAGCTTCAAGTCCTGGGCACCCGCAGCGGCCAGCAGCTTCTTGGCTTCGGCCGGGTCGTACGGGCGTTGCAGGTTGTTGGCGTAGTGGTACAGCGAGCCCTTTGGAATGTAGGAATAAGCCACGGTGCCTTGACCGTAAGTGACGGCTTTGACCAGCGATTGCTTGTCGATGGCCATGTCCAGGGCCTGGCGCACTTGCGGCTTGGCCAACAAGCCGTGCTCGTGGTTGAGCAACAGGTGATCTTCCCGGGTGGACGGGTCGGCGTGGATCACCACGTTCTGGTCTTTTTTCAGCTCTTCCACGCGAGAGAACGGTACAAAGATCGCCGTGTCCAGTTCGTTGTTCTGCACCATGCGCATGCGCGTGTTGTCATCGGTCACCGACACCCATTCCACGCCGTCCAGACTCACGCTGCCGGCCTGCCAGAAATTCGGGTTTTTCTTCAGGATCACGCGGTCGCCCTTGCGCCACTCGTCCACGGTAAACGCGCCGGACGTCACCGGGCTTTCCGAGTAGGCGTCTTCGCCCATCTTGGTCATGGCTTTTTCCGACAGGATCGACACCGTTGGTGACGCCAGTTGCGAGAGGAAGGCCACCGCCGGGGTTTTCAGGGTGACCACCAGGGTCTTGGCATCGCTGGCCGTGGCGGTGTTGATCAGGCTGAACGGGTCGCTCCACAACGAGGCCTTGTTGTCGCGGATGCGCAGCAGGCTGAACGCGGCGTCGGCGGCAGTGATTGGCGAGCCGTCAGAGAACTTCGCCTCGCGCAGCTTGAAGGTGTAGGTCAGGCCATCCTTGGAAATGTCCCAGCTTTCGGCCAGGCCCGGTTCCATCTTGGTGCCCAGGTTATCCACGCGCACCAGGGTGTCGTAGACGTTGGCAAATACCCAGGTGTCGCGGTTTTGCGCGCTTTTGATCGGGTCGAAAGTGGTGCTGTCTTCACGGCAGCCGATGGTGAGCACACCGGCGGCCTGGGCCAGGCCGGCGGTCAGCGACCAGGCCGTGAGGGTAGCGGCGGCGAGCAATTTCAAGTGGCGCGAGTGCATATCACAACTCCTTGTTAATGAATGGCAGAGGGTCAAAGCAAAGGGTCTTCAAGCACGCAACTGTACCGATGCTCGTGCACGAAATGGGTGGGAGGCAATACCGAGGAACACTTGGCTTGCGCATACCGGCAACGCGGGTGAAAGGCACAACCAGTCGGCAGATTCAGCGGGCTCGGCGGTTCGCCGGGCAATGGCTGCGCAGGCAATGGCCGGTGCGGATCGATCTCCGGGATGGCCTGGATCAGCGCCGCCGTATACGGGTGACGCGGCGCGGTGAACACCGCTTCCACCGGGCCTTCCTCGACGATCTTGCCCAGGTACATTACCGCCACGCGGTCGCACAGGCGTCGCACGATGGCCAGGTCATGGGCGATAAACAGGATCGCCAGGTTCATACGCTGTTGCAGTTCCAGCAGCAGGTTGATGATCTGGCCCTGGATAGACACATCCAGCGCGGCCACACATTCATCGGCAATGATCAGGCGCGGCTCCACTGCCAGCGCCCGGGCGATACCCACGCGCTGGCACTGGCCGCCACTGAGAGAACCGGGCTTGCGTAAAGCCAGCTCAGGACGCAAGCCGACCAGTTCGAGCAACTCATTCACACGATCAGGAATCTGCTGCGCCGCCACCTTACGCTGCACACGCAGTACCTCGGCGATGGTTTCGCCAATGCTGTGCCGTGGATTGAGCGCGGCGTAGGGGTCCTGGAAAATCATCGCGGTCTCATGCCGCAGCCGAGCGATGTCGATGGCACTGCCATGGGCCATGTCGATACCGTCGAACAACACCTGCCCGGCGCTGATCGGGTTGAGGTGCAGAATTGCCCGGCCCAGGGTGCTCTTGCCACTGCCGGACTCGCCCACCAAACCCAGGGTTTCACCGGCGGCGAGGTTCAGCGACACCCCGTTCACCGCCCTTACCCACTGGCGGTTGAGGCCAAACAGGCCGCTGCCGGACGCGGCAAAGCGTACTTCCAGATCCTTGACCTGTAACAAGCTCATGGGCGCGCTCCCAACGGGTAGTGACAGGCCACGCGTGCGCCTTGGGGCAGCAACTCGGCGCACAAGGCGCCGGCCTGTGGGCAGCGCGGGTGGAAGCGGCAGCCGTCGGGCAATGCATCGAGCAACGGCGGCTGGCCAGCAATGGTGCGCAACAACGCATGCCCGCTGCTGTGGGCTGGCTGGCAGTCGATCAGGCCTGCGGTATACGGATGTTGCGGTTGGGCCAGCAGTTCGTATTTGCTGCCGTGCTCGCACAGGCGCCCGGCATACATCACGGCGATGGCATCGCAGGTTTGCGCCACCACGCCCAGGTCATGGGTGATCATGATGATCGACAGGCCACGCTGGTCGCGCAGGTCGAGCAACAGCCGCAGGATTTGCGCCTGCACCGTCACATCCAGGGCCGTGGTCGGTTCGTCGGCGATCAACACCTTCGGGTTGCAGCCCAGGGCCACGGCGATCATGGCGCGCTGGCGCATGCCTCCGGAAAACTCATGGGGGTAATTGTCGACTCGCGCCTGGGGGTCGGGAATCCCGACCTGACGCAATACCTCGATCGCCTGCAAGCGCGCGTCTTTTTTCGACGCGCCTTGGTGCAGGCGGATGCCCTCGGCGATCTGCTCACCGATGCGCATCAACGGGTCCAGGTGGCTGCTGGGGTTCTGGAAGACCATGCCCAACTGCCCGCCGCGCACGGCACGCATGCCGGCATCATCCAGTGCCAACAGGTCCTGGCCGGCCAACTGCACAGCGCCGCCCTGCACGCGCAGATTGGGCGATGGCAACAGACGCATCAGGCCGCGACAGGCCATGGTCTTGCCGGAACCGCTCTCGCCCACCAGGCCAAGGATTTCACCTTCGGCCAGGTCGAAGGACACCCGATCCACCAAGGTGACCTCACGCCCGGCGTTGTTGGCGATCACACTGAGGTCGCGCACCTGCAACAGGCTCATGAGCGCTCTCCCAATACCTGCGCAACACCATCGGCCAACAGGCTGAAGCCCATGGCCAAGGTCACGATGGCCAGGCCCGGAAAGGTGCAGATCCACCAGGCGGTGGTGATAAAGGCTTGCCCCTCGGCCACCATCGTCCCCCATTCGGCGGTCGGTGGTTGCACCCCCAGGCCCAGGTAACTGACGGCGGCGCCGTTGAGCAGCACCAGCACCGCGTCGGACATGGAAAACACAATGGAGCCAAACAGCGCATTAGGCAGCAAATGCCGGAACAGAATGCGCCCATGGCCAAAGCCCAGGCTCTTGGCGGCCAGGGCGAACTCGCTTTCCTTGAGCACCAGGATCTGCGAGCGAATCAGGCGCGCGTACGACACCCAGCCCACCAGCGCCATGGCGATGTAAAAACTCTGCAAGCCCGGCCCGAGGATGGCCATGATCGCCAGCATCAGCACCAGGAACGGGAACGCCAGCACCACATCGATCACACGCATGCAGACACTGTCGAAACGCCCGCCGATATAACCCGAGACCGCACCGATAAAGGTGCCAATGATGAACGGGAAGATCACCCCGATAACCGCCAACTGCAGGTCGATGCGCGCCCCCCAGATCACCCTCGACAGGATGTCCCTGCCGTAATTGTCCGTACCCAACGGATGGGCAAGGCTGGGGGCCAGCAAACTCATGCTGGTGTCCTGCGCGATAGGGTCATAGGGCGCGACCCACGGCGCAAACAGCGCCAGGGCCAACCACGCGAACAGGATCAACAAACCCCACGCGGCGGTCAGTCGACCATTGCGAAAACCAAAGCGCAGGCGCAAGCGCCACGGGGCAATCAATGGGCGACTGCTCATTGCATCTTCACCCGTGGGTCGAGGGCCACGGTTACCAGGTCGGCCAGGAAGTTGACCACCACCGTGGCACAGGCCAGCACCATCGCCACACCCTGCACCACCATGTAGTCACGGGTGAAAATGCCGCGCACCAGCAACTGGCCGATGCCTGGAATCGCGAACAGGCTTTCGATGACCACCGTGCCGCTGATCAGCCAACCGATGTTGACCGCCAGCAGGTTGACCGCCGGCACCAGAGCGTTGGGCAGTACATGCCGGCGAAACACCGCGCCTTCCGCCAGCCCGCGTGCACGTGCGGCGGTGACGTGATCCGCCTGCAACTCCATCAACATGCTCGCCCGCAGGTTGCGCACCAGCACCGCCGACAGCGCCAGGGCGATAGTCAGGCATGGCAAAAGCATGTGGTGCGCCTTATCCAGCCAGGTGCGCCCGTAACCGGACACCGGGAACAAGCCCCATTTCACGCTGAGCAGCAGGATCAGCATCAACCCCAGCCAGAACGCCGGCATGCCCAGGCCGACCGTGGTGAACACGCGGATCAGCTTGTCCGCCCAACGGCCTTGCTGGCGCGCCGCAATCGTTGCCAGTGGCACCGCTATCAACAAAGCGAGCACCACGCTGCCCAGCACCAGCACCAGCGTCGGCTCGATGCGGGTGACGATCAGTTTGAGGGCGTCGACCTTGTACAGCAGCGATTGGCCGAGGTCGCCCTTGAGCAGGTTTTTCAGGAAGTAAAAGTATTGCAGCCACAAGGGCTGGTCGAGGCCGAACTGGGCGCGGATCTTCAGCAGCGCATCCGGCGTGCTGCGCGAACCCAGCAAGGCACGCGCCGGGTCGCCAGGAATCGAGCGCACCAACACGAAGGTGATCAGGCTGATGCCCAGCAGCACCGGCAGCAATTGCAGGGGCCGGGACAACACAAAACGGTAGCGCGCCAGGTTCATGCGTCAGCCTCGGTGGCGAGCGAGAAAGTCCAGCAGCACCGGGAAGTACGCCTGTGGCTCCTCGTAAAAAGGCATATGACTGCTGTTGGGGAACACATGCAACTCGGCGTGGGGGGCTGCAAGTTTCATGCGCATCGCACAGGCGGGGGTGAGTTCATCATGCTGGCCGGTGGTGATCAGGATCGGCATCGTGAACTCGGCCATTTCCTTGAGGCGGTTCCAGTCCTTGAGGTTACCGATATAGAGGAACTCGTTGGGACCTTGCATGGTTTCGTACGGCCCCATGTTCCAGTCGCCCAGGGACCGCTTGACCGGCTCTGGCCATTCGTCGAGCCGGCACACGTGGCGGTAGTTGAGCAAGGTGATGGCGGCCTGGTACTGCGGGTGGTCCAGGGTGCCCATGGCTTCGTGGCGTTGCATCATGGCCACGGTTTCGCTGCCCAGGGCGCCGCGCAGACGCTCCAGTTCCTGGGACAGGTGGGGAATGTCGCCGACGGTGTTTTCCAGGATCAGGCTTTTGAGCGCACCGGGATAATGCACGGCATATTCGATCCCCAGCCAACCGCCCCAGGAATGCCCGAGCAGATGCACGCGGCCCAGGCCCAGCGCCTGGCGCACGGTCTCGACTTCTTCGACATAACGGCGGATTTCCCACAGTGAGGCATCGGTCGGTCTGGCTGATGCGCCCGTGCCAAGCTGGTCGAATGCAACAACTCGCAGGTTATGTGCTTTGAGCCAGCCATGGGCGTCGCGCAGATAGTCACACGGCAGGCCCGGCCCGCCGTTGAGACACAGCAGCACCTCATCGCCTTCGCCAAAGCTGTAGACCACGAGGTTATGGCCGTCGACTTGCACGTTGTACTGCTGGTCGGGGGCAATTTCACGCCACATGCATACATTCCTTGTGTTGTATCGGCCTGGCGGGTAGCGGCCGTTTATCAGGTCAACACTACCGAGGATGCCGTGCGTCCATAACCTAGTATTTCTTATAGGTTTGGCCTGGCAGTCCTTCGCCGGGGCGTGGCATTCTACTTGCAGCAAGTCGAGATTCAAATGAATTCGGGAGCAGAACGGATGCTGGCCAAGCTGACCGCCTTCAATAATCGCCTCATACCGGGCAGGAGCCTGGATGAACAGATGGACAATACGTTTATCCTTGCCCAACAACTGGGCTTCGATGCCCTGGTGTATGACTACACCCCGGTGCCCATCGACCTCAACGGCGCACTGATCACGCCCTCGCTGTTGCAACTGCGCAACACACCGAGCGATTGGCACGCCTTATGGTGCAGCGAAGGGTTTTACCAGATCGACCCGGTGCAACACCTGGCGCTGAGCACAGTGTCGCCGTTTGTCTGGTCCTATGAGGCCAAGACTGAGACAGCCCTGCAAAAGATCATCGACCCCTGCCACGCCCCCGTTTCTTCTTATCTGCATGAGCGTCAGCTGACCTGCGGCGTCAGCGTGCCGATTCATCTGCCCCGGGGCGGCTTCGCCTCGCTGACGGGGTTGCGCACCGGCAAGGCGCGCACGGTATTGAAGGACGCCCAACATACGCTGGCCGATTTCAGCCTGATTACCCATGCCCTCCAAGAAGCGGCGTACCCGCTGTTCAGCAAGGAGGTGCGGGCTTATCCGCACATACGCCTGACCAAGCGCGAGCGCGAATGCCTGAAATGGGCGGCTGAAGGCCTGACCGCCGCCGAAATCGCCTCGCAATTGAGCCGCTCCCTGGCGGTGGTCACTCTGCACCTGGCCTCGGCCATGCACAAACTGGGCGCCAAGAACCGTGTTCAGGCCGTGGTTCGCGCCACCCACTACCGCTTGCTGGAAGGTTGAGCTTTCGGCAAAAACCTATCTGTTTTGCTAGTTACCTAAACTTTTTGTTCAGACTATCGTAACCCTGATCCTTTTTTTCAGAGCAGGGTACGAAATGGAATTCATCGAAAAAGTTCGCGAAGGCTACGCGCCCTTTGGCGCCTATCAGACCTGGTATCGCGTCACCGGCGACCTGACCACAGGCCGCACGCCCTTGGTGATCATCCATGGCGGCCCGGGCTGCACCCACGATTACGTCGACGCGTTCAAGGACGTCGCCGCCAGCGGCCACGCGGTCATCCACTACGACCAGTTGGGCAACGGCCGCTCCACGCACTTACCGGAAAAAGACCCGTCGTTCTGGACCATCGGCCTGTTCCTCGACGAGTTGAACAACCTGCTGGACCACCTGCAAATCAGTGAGAACTACGCGATCCTCGGTCAATCCTGGGGCGGCATGCTGGGCAGCGAACACGCAATCTTGCAACCCAAGGGCCTGCGCGCGTTTATCCCTGCCAACTCCCCCACCTGCATGCGCACCTGGGTCAGCGAAGCCAACCGCCTGCGCAAGCTGTTGCCTGAAGGCGTGCATGAAACCCTGCTAAAGCACGAGCAGGCCGGCACCTACCAAGACCCACAATATCTGGCGGCCTCACGGATTTTCTATGACCAGCATGTGTGCCGGGTCAACCCGTGGCCCGAAGAAGTGGCACGCACCTTCGCCCAGGTGGATGCCGACCCGACGGTGTACCACGCCATGAGCGGCCCGACCGAATTCCACGTGATTGGCAGCTTGAAGGACTGGAATGTGATCGGCCGCCTGTCAGCCATCAAGGTGCCAACCCTGGTGATTTCCGGTCGACATGACGAAGCCACACCGTTGGTGGTCAAGCCATTCCTGGATGAGATAGCGGACGTGCGCTGGGCACTGTTTGAAGACTCCAGTCACATGCCCCATGTGGAAGAGCGCCAGGCGTGCATGGGGACGGTGGTGAAGTTTCTGGATGAGGCGTGTTCGTTGCCGCACAAAGCCCTCAAGGCCGGCTGAAATCCGCCCTCTGTAGGAGCGAGCTTGCTCGCGAAAAACTATCAGACGCCGNCGTGTTTATTCAGGAAGCACGCGTCATCGTTGACGTTTTTCGCGAGCAAGCTCGCTCCTACCTGTTTAAACCTCAGTGGTTTCGGGTTTTGCGGCTTTCTTTGAGGTATCTGCTACCAGGGGAATTTCCTTGCCCTCGGCATCAAACAACTTCCCACCCCGGTAGTAATCCCCATCGCGCAACGCAGCCACGTCGCGAAAGCACAAGCTGCGCTCAGTCCCCGCCACAAACACTGACTGCTGGTCCGAGTTGCCGGCGGTGAAGTGGTTGAACGCCAGATTCAGCAATATCGCCATGATTGCCGACGAGCTGATGCCCGAGTGGAAGATGGTCGCGAACCAGCTTGGAAACTGATCGTAGAAGCTCGGCGCGGCGATAGGGATCATGCCGAAGCCGATAGACGTGGCAACGATGATCAGGTTCATGTTGTTGCGGTAATCCACCTTGGACAGCGTGCGAATCCCACTGGCCGCCACTGTGCCGAACAACACAATCCCGGCGCCGCCCAACACGGAGGTGGGCACGGCCGCGATCACCCGCCCCATGAACGGCAACAGGCCGAGCACCACCAGGAACACCCCGCCAGTGGCCACCACAAACCGACTCTTGACCCCTGTCACCGCCACCAGGCCGACGTTCTGGGCGAATGCGCTCTGGGTAAACGAACCGAAGATCGGCGCAAACATGCTCGACAACATGTCGGCACGCAAGCCGTTGCCCAGGCGCTTGGAGTCCACCTTGGTGTCGATGATCTCACCCACCGCCAGGATGTCCGCCGACGTTTCCACCAGCGTCACCATCACCACGATGCACATGGAAATGATCGCCGCCACATGGAAGGTGGGCATGCCGAAGTGAAAGGGTGTGGGGAAACCGAACATCGGCCCCTGCATGACGCCAGAGAAGTCCGCCATGCCGAGCAGCACCGCGATGACCGTGCCGATCACCATGGCCAGCAGGATCGACAAGCGAGAGATGGTTGCGCTGCCGATTTTGCTCAGCAGCAGCACCAGCACCAGGGTCAGCGCGGCCAGGCCGATGTTGGACATGCTGCCAAAATCTGCCGCCCGGCTGTTGCCACCCATGGCCCAGCGCGCCGCTACAGGCATCAGGGTCAGGCCGATGGTGGTAATCACAATGCCCGTCACCAGCGGCGGAAAAAACTTGGTGATCCTTGAGAACACCGGGGTAATCAACAAACCGATAAAGGACGCGGCCATCACCGCCCCGAGAATCGCTGGCACACCACCGGCACCGTCGCTGCCGACAATCGCCACCATGGTCGCCACACCCGCGAACGACACGCCCTGCACCAGCGGCAACTGACAGCCGAAGAACGGCAGGCCCAGGGTTTGCAAAAGCGTGGCCAGGCCACCGGCAAACAGCGATGCAGCGATCAGCAGACCGATATCCGCCGGCGACAACCCGGCTGCCTGGCCGACGATCAACGGCACGGCGACGATGCCGCCATACATGGTGAGCACATGCTGCAGGCCGTAAGCCATGTTGGCGGCGACGCCCAGATTTTCATCTTCGGGCCGCTGCGGTGACGCCTTCGGGATAGTCATGGTGAGGGGTTCTCTGTTTTTGTTGTGCGCTCACTGTATGCAATGTTCAGACTGTATGTCCATAGAGTTGTATACAATCAATCGAACAAGATACCCTCCAACGGCGTTACAAAAACAATCCGGCCGTCACGAGCCAGAACGCCAAAGGACAAAAATAATGAAAAAGGCACTACAGGGCGCCACCGTCGCATTGACCCTTCTCGGCGGCGGGGAGGCTGTTGCGGTGGAATGGATGAACAACAGCGTCGGGTTCCGCTACGGGCAGCACTTCACCAACCCGAACAACCCCGACGACTTCAGCAAGCGCATCTACAGTTTTACCCACGCCAGCGGCTACCGTTACGGCAGCAATTTCCTCAACCTCGACGTATTCCTGTCCGACAGCAGCGACCCGCGCAAAGGCACCGACCACGGTGGCAGCGAGGTGTACGCCGTGTACCGGCATCAGCTGTATGCCTCACGCGTGTTCGACTTGCCGCCGGGCACGGCGCTGATCAAGGATTACGCGCTGACCCTGGGCTTCGACGCCAACCGCAACAACAACTTCGCTTCCGCCAAGAAGCGCGCCCTGGTGATTGGCCCTACGTTGAAGTTCAACACTGTCGGCGTGCTGGACCTGAGCCTGATGTACTACAAGGAAAAGAACCACACCGGCATTCCCGGCGCGCAAGAGTCGAACCACACCTTCGACGCTACCTACATGCTCAACCTGACCTGGATGCGACCGTTCGAGGTGGGCAACCATGCGGCGAAATTCCAGGGGTTTATCAATTACGTCGGGGAGAAAGGTGAGGATTACCATGGCCGCGATACGGCAGCGGAGGCCTTGATGCGTACAGCGCTGATGGTGGCGGTGCGACCGGGTAAAAGCGTCAAGCCTAACCTGTACCTGGGGGTGGGGTATGAGTACTGGCATAACAAGTTTGGGGTGGACGCCGGCCGTGGCAGCCGCACCTCAACACCGACGCTGAACATGGAAGTGACGTTCTAACTGAAGAAGCAGGCTTTTTGTAGGAGCGAGCTTGCTCGCGAAAAANCACCGACGCCGCGTTCATTCAGAAAGCCCGCGTTATCGTTGACGTTTTTCGCGAGCAAGCTCGCTCCTACCAGTTTGATCGTATTGTCAGCTCAGGCGTTGGCCAGTTCGGAAGAGTTGCCCTTCGGCCGTGCCAGCCAATAGCCCAACACCGCCAGTGGCGCCGTCGCCAGCATCACAATCACCGTGATCAACAGCGGTTGCTCGATCATCGACGACACCAACAGGCTGGCCACGAAGCACAAGCCCAATTGCAGGGTATTTTGCAGGGCCGCCGCCTTGCCGGAATTTTCCGCAAAGGGCATCAGCGCATTCGCCACCACAATCGGGTAGCTGGCGCCGTTGCACAGCGCCATCAGACAGAACGGGATCAACAAGGTGGTCAGGGTCGGCACACTCAAGGTGGCCACCAGGTACAACGCCACCATGCTCAAGCAATAGGCGACCAGCAACCATGGCAGCAGGGTTTTACCCGGCAGGCGCTGCAAGGCGCTGCGGCAACTGTAGCCGCCAACGAGAAACGCCAGGGTCGGCAGCACGTAGCTGAGGCCAATGTCATTCGGGCTGTAACCCATGCCACCGAGGATGAACGGCGAGGCGGTCAGCCAAGCGAAGAAGCTGGCCGAACAGGCGGCGAAGATCATCACATTGCCGGTAAACACCCGAGAAGTGAGCAATTGCCCATACCCCAGGCGCACCGGGCTGCCCTTGTGCTCCGAACGCTTGGGCACATTGCGCAGGAACAAGGTCGGCAACAACAGCAACAACGACACCACCAGCAACACGCCGAAGATCGCCTGCCAGCCAAAGTGATTCAGCACCATGGCGCCCAACAGCGGTGCCAGGGCCGGCGATAGCGACATCAACGGCATGATGCTGGCGAAGACGCGGTGAGCCTTGTCGGCCGGGTAGCGATCAATCACCAAGGCCTGCCAACTGACGGCGGCGGCACACACGCCAATCGCCTGCATAAAGCGCAGGGCCAGCAGTTGCGGCGCGCTCTGAACCCAGAACATGCCCAGGCAACCGAGCACAAACAGGCTCAGGCCCGCGATCAGAATCGGCTTGCGCCCCAGGCGGTCCGAGAGCGGCCCCCACAGCAACTGCCCCAGCGCAAAGCCGGCAAGAAAAATGCTCAAGCTGGCGCCCACCGCGCCAGCACCAATGTTCAACTGCTCGCCCATGGCGCCAAATGCCGGCAAGTACATGTCCATGGCGAGATAACCGAGCATGCTCAGCCCCGCCAGATACCAGGTAAAACCAAAAGAATTTTTCATCGAAGCCTTGTAGATACTGCCATCAAACTATTTGCTGACTGGCGCCCATTATGAAGCTGACAATATCTGTGTGAAGCGATAATAATTGGACACTCTCATCAATAATTTTGAAGGCAGCACCTATGTGGTCGGAATATTCCCTGGATGTAGTCGACGCCGTCGCCCGTCACGGCAGCTTCAGCGCCGCCGCCCAGGAACTGCACCGCGTACCGTCGGCCATCAGCTACACCGTGCGTCAGCTCGAAGAATGGTTGGCCGTGCCGCTGTTTGTGCGCCGGCATCGCGACGTGGAACTGACCCCTGCCGGCCGCCTGTTTATCGACGAAGCCCGCGGCGTGATGAAAAAAATGCTCGGCACCCGGCGCCTTTGCCAACAGGTGGCCAATGGTTGGAGCGGCCAATTGAAGGTGGCCGTGGACTCCATCGTCAAACCCCAGCGCTGCCGGCAATTGGTGCTCGACTTCTATCGGCAGTTTCCCGAAGTGGAATTGCTGCTCGAATACGAGGTGTACAACGGCGTGTGGGATGCGTTGGCCGATGAACGCACCGACATCGTGATCGGCGCCACCAGCGCGGTGCCGGTGGCCAGCCACTTCAGCTTCCGCGACATGGGCCTGTTGAACTGGCTGTGCGTGGTCAGCGCCCGGCACCCGCTGGCTGCGGTGGAAGGTTTGCTCAGTGATGACCAACTGCGCCCCTTTGCCTCGCTGTGCATGACCGACACCTCCCGCAACCTGCCCAAGCGCGACACCTGGACCCTGGATAACCAGCGCCGCCTGGTGGTGCCCAACTGGGCGTCGGCCCTGGATTGCCTGCGCGATGGCCTGTGTGTAGGGATGGCGCCGGCCCATCAGGTGTTGCCATGGATCGAGCGCGGGGAGTTGGTGGCGCTGCAATTGAGCCGGCCATTTCCGGCCAGCCCTTCGTGTGTGGCGTGGGCGCAGAACAAACTGTCGCCGGCCATGGCGTGGTTGTTGGAGTACTTGGGGGACACCGAAACGATGAACCAGGAATGGCTGAATGGCCCCTCTTTCTGATCACTCCCACGCTGCTGATCGTTCCCACGCTCTGCGTGGGAATGCTGCCCTGGACGCTCCGCGTCCGCTCTTAACGCGTGACGCAGAGCGTCACAGGAGGCGTTCCCACGCAGAGCGTGGGAACGAGCATCGTCTTTCAGTCCAGTAGGCGGGTGATGGCTCGCACGATCATCTCCACTTCCTTGCGCTCCAGCGTCAGTGGCGGCAACAGGCGAATGACCTTGCCCCGCGTGACGTTGATCAACAGCCCATGCTCCTGCGC
>NZ_JBQEQE010000052.1:0-16362 GCF_052046095.1 Pseudomonas sp. 22072 | reverse complement strand
GCATCCCTGCCGGTTTACCCCCCAAATCCCTGTCGAATTCCGGCCAGCGTGGTTTAACGGGGCGCCTGAGATCAAGATCAAAAGCAGATCAAGAGCAAGATCAAGAGCGGCTCGCTTTGCATCGTGGTTACCGTTGGCTGCTACAACCTACAAAATTGTGTAGAAGCTGCGACGGCGGTATGTCAGAGGCCAATGTGCTGACTGAACCAGCGCTATCGCAGGCAAGCCAGCTCCCACAGTTGTAGGTATTTCAGGTCGGGATTTTCGGTGTGTGCAAGTGCGCTGTGGGGAATGCCTGTGCATACGCGTGACACACCCTAAGTACCTGCTCATCGGCAAACCGCGCACCCACCACATGCAAGCCCACCGGCAAGCCATTTGCCGCCAACCCACAGGGCACTGACGCCGCCGGTTGTTGGGTAAGGTTGAACGGGTAGGTGAACGGCGTCCATTCCATCCACTCAGTCATTCCCGAATCCGGCGGTACGTTGTGCCCGGCTTCGAACGCGGTGATCGGCATCATCGGTGACACCAGCACATCGTAATGCTCATGGAAAGCTGCCATCCGTGCAACCAGCGCCGCCCGGGCTTCCAGGGCTGCGTTGAAATTGTCCAGGCTCAAGCGCTCGCCCCGTTGCGCAATGCGTAGCAGCCCAGGGTCCAGCAGTTGCTTTTGCGCCTCGCTCATCGTGCCGGTCAGGCGAGCGGCACCGGCGGCCCACAAGGTGCTGAAGACATCCAACGGGTCGCTGAAGCCAGGGTCGATCTGCTCGACATGGGCGCCCAGTTGCACCAGGCCCTGCACAGCCTGATCCACCACCTGGGCAACTTGCGGGTCGACTTTCACATAGCCGAACGTGGGGCTATAGGCGACACGCAACCCTTTCAAGTCCGTCCCTGGAACGAGCCAGGGCGTGGTTCGCGGCGCGCCGATCAAGCCGTCCCGTGCATCCGGTCGCGCCACGGCTTGCAGCATCAGCACACTGTCTTGCACGGTGCGCGTCATCGGCCCCAGGTGCGACAGGATCGTCATGGAGCTGGCCGGCCATTGCGGCACATAGCCGAACGTCGGCTTGATCCCGAAGGTGCCGGTAAACGCACAGGGAATACGGATCGAGCCGCCGGCGTCGCTGCCCTGGTGCAGCACGCCCAGGTTCAACGCCGCTGCCGCACCGGCGCCCCCGGACGAGCCACCGGCGGTGGTGCGCGTGTCCCACGGGTTGCGGGTGATGCCGTACAGCGGGTTGTCGGTCACGCCTTTCCAGCCGAATTCCGGAGTGGTGGTCTTGCCCAGCAGCACCGCGCCGGCCTTGCGCATGAAGGCCGAGAAGGGCGCGTCCACGTCCCACGGGCCCTCGGCACTGGAGGTGCGTGAGCCTTTGCGCGTGGGCATACCGACTGTCAGCGTGAGGTCCTTGATCGACGCCGGCACGCCATCCAGGGCGCCGCAAGGTTCGCCCTTGAACCAGCGTTGTTCCGACGCCCGCGCAGCGTCCAGGGCGCCTTGCGGGTCGACATGGCAGTAAGCATTCACCACCGGGTTGTAGCGCTCGATGCGCAGCAACGCGTCTTCGGTGACCTCCACGGGCGACAAGGTCTTGTCACGAAAGTGTTGCAGCAGTTGCACCGCCGTCAATTGGCCGATCTCACTCATGCTTGAACTCCCTGCGCCGCGTTGACCATGGCGCGCAGCAACACCGCGCAGCCTGCGGCCAGATCATCCGGCGCGGCGTTTTCGATTTCGTTGTGGCTGATGCCGCCTTCGCACGGCACAAAGATCATCCCGGCCGGGCCCAGTTCAGCGACGAAGATCGCGTCATGCCCGGCGCCGCTGACAATGTCCATATGGCTCAAGCCCAATGCCTGGGCAGCCTCGCGCACGGCATTGACACAGGCCGGGTGGAAGTCCAGCGGCGGGAAGTCGGCGGTGGGCGTCAGTTCAAACGTCAAGCCGTGGCGGGCGGCCGCGTCTTCGATCACTGCGCGCACTTCATCGACCATGGCTTGCAGCTTGTCGACGTGCAGGTGACGCAGGTCGATGGTCATGTGCACCTGGCCGGGGATCACGTTGCGCGAGCCAGGGTGCAGGTTAAGGCAGCCGACGGTGCCGCAGGCGTGAGGCTGATGCTGATGGGCGATACGGTTGACCGCGCTGACCACCTCGGCAGCACCCACCAGGGCATCCTTGCGCAGGTGCATGGGCGTAGGGCCCGCATGCGCCTCTACGCCGGTGAGGGTCAGGTCGAACCACTTCTGGCCCAGGCAGCCCATCACCACGCCCAGGGTAATCGCCTGGTCCTCCAACACCGGGCCTTGCTCGATATGCGCCTCGAAATAAGCGCCCACCGGATGGCCCAGCACCGCACGGGCACCGGCATACCCGATACGCTGCAATTCGCTGCCCACCGACAGGCCTTGATCGTCGAGCTTGTCGAGGGTCTCCTGCAAGTCGAACTTCCCGGCAAATACCCCGGAGCCCATCATGCACGGCGGGAAGCGCGAGCCTTCTTCGTTGGTCCACACCACCACTTCGATGGGCGCCTGGGTTTCGATCTGCAAGTCATTGAGCGTGCGGATCACTTCCAGCCCGGCCATTACCCCGTAGCAACCGTCGAACTTGCCGCCGGTGGGCTGGGTGTCGATGTGGCTGCCGGTCATGACCGGGGGCAGGGCGGGGTTGCGTCCAGGGCGCCGCGCGAAAATATTGCCGATGGCATCCACACTGACGCTGCACCCGGCGGCCTCGCACCACTGCACGAACAGGTCGCGGGCCTGGCGGTCCAGGTCGGTGAGGGCCAGGCGACACACGCCGCCCTTGGCCGTGGCGCCGAGCCGGGCCAGGTCCATCAGTGACTGCCACAAGCGGTCGCGGTTGATCAGCGGGGCATTGCTCTGGAGCGGTTGCGCAAGACTGTTCATCAGGAATCTCCACTCAGGCACTCAAGGCCAGGTAACGGTTTTTGATCGTCGGGTCGGCGCGGAAGTCAGCGGCGCTGCCCTCGTACACCACACGGCCCTGTTCGAGCACGTAATGACGGTCGGCGAGCTTGTCGCAGACCATCAGGTTCTGTTCCACCAGCAACACCGGCAGGCCCTCGTCCTTGACCTTGCGCAGGATCTTCACCAGCTCGTCAACGATCACCGGGGCCAGGCCCTCGGTGGGTTCGTCGAGAATCAGCAGCTTGGGGTCGTTCAGCAGGGCGCGGGCGATGGCGAGCATTTGCTGTTCGCCGCCGGACAACGCATGGCCGGCGTTTTTGCGCCGTTCCTTGAGGCGCGGGAACATGGCGTACACGTCTTCCAGCTGCCAGCGGCTGTGCTTGCGGGCGGCGATGCGCAAGTTTTCCTCCACCGTCAGCAGGCGGAAAATCCCGCGGTTTTCCGGTACCAGCGCCAAGCCCTGGCGCGCAATTTCAAAGATCTTTTGCCCCACCAGCGCCTGGCCGTTGAAGTGGATCTGGCCCTGGCGCGGGCAGATGATGCCGAGGATGCTGCGCAGGGTGGTGGTCTTGCCGGCACCGTTACGGCCGAGCAGGGTCACCAGTTCGCCGGGGTTGACGCTCAGCGACACCCCCTCCAGCACATGGCTTTTGTCGTAGTAGGAATGGATATTCTCGACGATCAGCATCAGGCAGCCTCCCCAAGATAGGCAGTACGCACACGTTCATCGGCGCGCACGAACTCCGGCGTGCCTTCCACCAGGATCTGCCCATGGCTCATCACCGTGATGCGCTGGCTGATGGACATGACGATGCTCATGTTGTGTTCGATCAACAGCACCGTATGGTCGCGCCCAAGATCGCTGATCAGTTGGGTCATGATCGGAATATCGTCGATGCCCATGCCCGAGGTGGGCTCGTCGAGCATCAACAGTTTGGGTTTGGAGCAGATCGACATGCCCACCTCCAGCACCCGTTGCTGGCCGTGGGACAACTCACCGGCCAGGGTGTCGGCGCGTGCCGTGAGTTGCAGGCGTTCCAGCACCTGGTCGGCCATCTCCAGGTGTTCGCGCTGGCTGTCCACCCGACGCCAGAAGTTCAAGGCACGCGAGCCATCGCGGCCTTGGGCGGCCAGGCGCAGGTTTTCGCGCACGCTGAGGTTCTGGAACAGGCTGGTGAGTTGGAACGAGCGCGCCATGCCCAGGCCGACGCGGCCGTGGGCGGGCTTGCGCATCAGGTTCTTGCCGTCGAAATGGATCGCCCCGGCGGTGGCCTGGCGTTCACCCGTCAGGCAGTGGAACAGGCTGGTCTTGCCCGCGCCGTTGGGGCCGATGATGGTGTGGATGGTGCCGGCTTCGACCTTGAGGTTGACGCCATTGACCGCATGGAACGCGCCGTAGGCCAGCTCCAGGTTCTGGGTTTCCAGCAAGATACTCATAGCCCGTCCTCCTTGGCGACGACCGCGGGTTTGCGCGCGCCGCGCACCTTCTCGAATAGCGACGCGAGGCCGCCCCACAAACCGCCGCGCATGAAGATCACCACCAGGATCAGGATTGCCCCCAGCAGCATCAGCCAGCGCGGCCACAGGTCGGAGAGAAAGTCGCCCAGCAGCACGATGGAGCCGGCGCCCAGCAGCGAGCCGAACAGCGAGCCGGTGCCGCCGACGATGGTCATGATCAGGATGTTCTCGGACATTGCCAGATCGATATTCGACAGCGGCACAAAGTGCAGCAGCATGGCGTACAGCGCCCCGGCAATCCCGGTGACCGCACCGGACAGCACGAACACCAGGATCTTGAAGTGGCGCGTGTCGTAGCCGATGGCCGAGGCGCGGGTTTCGTTCTCGCGGATCGCCATCAGCGTGCTGCCAAACGGCGAAGCGATGACCCGGCGTGCGCCGATGAAGATCAGCAGGAACAGCACCGCGACAAAACCATAGAAGGCACGGGCATCGGCCAGGGACAGCAGCACGGTGTCGCCCACACGAATTTCCGGGCGCGGCACGCTGAGCAGGCCGTTGTCGCCGCCGGTCCAGTCGCTCAGGGTGTAGGCGACGAAGTACGCCATCTGGCTGAACGCCAACGTGAGCATCACGAAGTAAATGCCCGTGCGCCGAATCGCCAGGGCGCCCACCAGCAGCGCCAGGAAACCACCGGCAATCGCCGCGCCGAGCAACGCGGTGAACAGGCCCAGTTGCAGGTGGATCATCAACAGCGCCGCACAATAAGCACCGGCACCAAAGAAGATGCCTTGGCCGAAGGACAGCAGCCCGGTATAGCCCAGCAGCAGGTTGCAGGCGAGGGCGGCCATGGCAAAGATCAGGATCTCGGTGGCCAGGGTCGCCGAGGGCAACACCAACGGCAGGCCGATCAGCACGGCCAACACCCACAGCAACATGGCTCTGGATTGGGTCTTGGCAAACGGCAGCGGGTTTTTATCGCTCATGTCAGGCTCTCCCGAACAGGCCATAAGGGCGTACCAGAATCACCACGGCCATGGCGCCGTAGATCATCAGGCTCGCACCCTGGGGCCAGAGTGTGGTCATCAGGCTTTGCACCACGCCCACCAGCAAACCGCCGACCAGCGCACCGCTGAACGAGCCCATGCCGCCGATCACCACCACCACGAAGGCGATGCCCAGAATCTCCGGGCCGACAAAGGGCTGGGCGCCGCGCAAGGGCGCAAACAACACCCCAGCGACACCGGCCAGGGCGACGCCGAGGGCGAAGGTCATGGAGAACAGGCGGAAAATATTGGTGCCCAGTAGCGACACGGTTTCGGTGCTTTCACTGCCAGCGCGCACCAGAGCACCGAAGCGCGTACGTTCCAGCAGCAGCCACAGGCCCAGGCCCACCAGCCCGGAAAACACGATAAGGAACAGGCGGTAGTAGGGGTAGACGAAATCACCTACCACCAGCACGCCGCGCAACAGTTCCGGCACGGCGACGCTTTTGCCCACCGGCCCCCAGATCATCACGCTGGCTTCCTGGATGATCAGGGCGATCCCCAGGGTCACCAGAATCTGGAACATGTGTGGCAAGTGGTAGATGCGCTGGATCAGCAAGCGCTCGATCACCCAGGCCAGCGCGGCCACCACCAGCGGCGCGATCAGCAGCGCCAGCCAGAAGTTGCCGGTGAGGCTCACCGCGGTGTAGCAGATGTAGGCGCCGAGCAGGAAGAACGCGCCGTGGGCGAAATTGACGAAGTTGAGCAGGCCGAAAATGATCGTCAGACCTACCGCGATCAGGAAGTAGATCATCCCCAGCCCAAGGCCGTTGAGAATCTGGAACAGGTACAAATTAAGCATGCAGGCACCCTCCGCAGACGGCCGCTTGCACGGCCCTGCGCGACAAAAGTTAAGCGGTCAGCCGAGCGTGCAGCCTGTCGCCTCGACTGCGGGGAACGATTGGCCAGCGCTGAGCACTTTGGCCAGGTCGTCCTTGTCAGCCATGTCGCCGCTGGCCTTGCCGATCAGCAGGTAGTAGTCCTTGATCACCTGGTGGTCGCCGGCGCGGATCGACTCCTTGCCGGTCGGGCCTTCGTAGCTCAAGCCTTGCAGAGCCTTGGCCACGGTCGGGCCATCGAAGCTGCCAGTGGCAATGATGGTGTCGAGCATGACTTTGGTGCTGATGTAGTCGGCGGCCAGCGGGTAGGTGGGGTTGATGCCGTACTTGGCCTGGGTCAGCTTGACCAGTTCACGGTTGAGCGGGGTGTCGACCTGGTGCCAGTACTGTGCGCCGAGGTACACGCCCTCGAGCACATCGCTGCCCAGTTCCTGGAACTGATCCAGGCCGGCAGACCACACCAGCAGCACCTTCATGCGCTCCTTGATGCCGAAGTTCACGGCCTGGCGCAGGGTGTTGGACGATTGGCTGCCAAAGTTGAGCAGCACCAGCACATCGGGCTTGGTGGAAATGGCGTTGGTCAGGTAGCCGGAGAATTCCTGTTCCTGCAGCGAGTGGTAGCTGTTGCCCACGTGTTCCAGGCCATGCTCCTTGAGCACGTTTCTGGCGCCTTCGAGCAAGGCTTCGCCGAATACGTATTGCGGGGTGATGGTGTACCAGCGCTTGGCGTCCGGCAGCAGCTTGATCAGCGGCACCATGGTTTCGCGTATCGCGCCGTAGGTGGGCACCGACCAGCGGAAGGTCGCCTTGTTGCAGTCCTTGCCTGTCACTTCATCGGCGCCCACCGGGGTCATGAACACGCCGCCGACCTTGTCCACTTCCTTGGCCACTGCCAGCGCGGAAGATGACAGCGTGCATCCCTGGAAGAACCGTGCGCCGTCCTGCGCGATGGCCTCCTGCACCTTGCGCACTGCCTTGCCGGCGTTGCCTTCGGTGTCGATGACCTTGTAGTTCAGTGGGCGGCCGAGCAATTGGGCGTGTTGCTGCACCGCCAGGCGCGAACCCATGTCGGCAAATTTGCCATAGCTGGCAAAGGCGCCAGACATGGACTTGAGGCCGTAAAAGGTAAAGGGCTCGGCGGCGAATGCCGAACGCACGCTCAGCGGAAGGCTGAGGGCGGCGGCCGCGGTGAGGCTGGCTTTCAATAACGTACGACGCTGCATGGGGTGACTCCCTGGTTTAGTTATTGGCAGGAGCGGCAAGGGCGATACGGTGGAGCAAGGGCCTGTGGGCAGGCTTGTTATTGGGTAACTCGATTTCGCGGGTGAACGGGGTCAACTGTGGGAGCTGGCTTGCCTGCGATGGCATCGACTCGGTCCCCTGTAACACCGAGGCGCCCGCATCGCAGGCAAGCCAACTCCCACATTGATCGGGTTCCCACATTGGATTGTTGGCGTGTTTAAGGGTGGTCGAACTCCAAGAGGAAATGCGGGCTCACTTGGCCTTCCAGCGCGGTCATATGGTGTTCGGCATCGCACATGTGTTCATGCATCAAGCTGCGCACCGCGCTTTCGTCCCCGGCGCGAAAGGCGATCAGCAGTTGCTTGTGATAGTCGAGGTTGGCCGCGTCGAACTGCTTGCGTTTGGGCTTGTAGGCTTTTTTCAGCACCACCAGGTCGCGCAGCAAGTCATTGAGAAACTGCGCCATGAAGCTCAGCAGCGGGTTGGGGCAGGCCCGGGCCAGCAGGTTGTGGAACTCCAGTTCCGCCAGGCGCTGTTCGCGCTGGCCGGCTTCGCTGTCTTCAGGGGCGCTGCAAAAATCCACATTGGCTTGCAGGGCGGTGTAATCGTTTTCGCTCAAACGCCCGAGCACCGACACCGCCAATTCCACTTCGATGACCTTGCGCAGTTGGTAGACCTGCTCGCCGTCCAGGTGCTGGAAGTGCAAGTAATTGCGCAAGGCGCGGCTGGCCGGCTCGGTGCCGGCCTGGTTCAAGTAAGCCCCGCCGCTGGGGCCGGTGCGCGTGCTCACCAGGCCCTCCACTTCCAACGCCTTGAGCGCTTCGCGTGCCGAACCCTTGGAACACTGGAAGCTTTCCATCAGCTCGCGTTCGGTGGGCAGGCGGTCGCCGGGCTTCAAGGCGTCGGTGACGATCGAGCGCTTGACCGACTCGACAATCACATCGGACAGCTTCTGGCGTTTGCGGCGTAGCGGGCGAGTCAGCATGGCGGTGATTTATCGTATTAATGCGGATAAATAGCACTTAATAACGATTGGGGAAGTGCGTCAACGCAGGCTGTCGTTTTTGGTGGCAAGAGGTCGTAAATGCGTGGGCTACTTACTCCCAGGCGCTGAGGTCGAGACAGCGCGTGGACGCCGGCGGTTGTCTACCATAGGCGAGAAAATCCCCCAGCCAGCGGTTGACGCAGCCGTCGGCGCCTGCGCGCGCCGACTCCTTGAGCAAGAGTTGCTCGACACCGGTGGCGACTGCTTCGCCAGGCTCGGCATTGATCAGCACCATGCGCCCGACACGCTCGGGAAACAGCGTGCCGTAGCGGCTGCCGAGGCGGGTGGCAGCGGCGTTGCCCAGGTAGTTGAGGCGCGCCTCGTCAAGTTGCCCGCGCACGAATTCCATGTCCCGCGCGGCCTGTTCCACGGCATTGCCCTCGCGCAGGTCGCGGGCGCTCAGCTCGATGACGTCATACCGGTCGACCAGGGTGCGATAGGCCTGGGTGGCAAGCGACTCCCAGCGGCTGGCGAGGTGAAGAACGAAAGGCGCGTCCTTGGCCTGGAGGGGTTCGCCGGCCTGGATGAACACGACACCTTCACGGTTGAGCGGTTGCCGTGCGCCTACCCGTGTCACGCTCAAGCTTAGGCGGCCGCGCTGGGGTGCGGCATGGTCGCGGGGGACGTTGACCAGGCCGCATTGGGTGCGGCCAACCACTTGCGGGTTCAAGTGCGCCGTCGTGGTGAGGGGGCAGTCCAGCAGCCAGTCGATTGCGGTGGGGGCGATCAAGGGCTTGGCCAGCGCCAGGTTCGGTATCAACCAGCAGCCAATGCAGGCCAGGCCTTTTACAACAACGCTGGGTTTCATCATGAGGTCCCGGGCTTCCGTGTGATAACGGCTTTTTTACCAAGGACCTTGAGGTGGAGAATGTAGGGTGAAGAAACAACTCGTGTATGAAATATGAGTTTCGTTTATCAGATGTTGGTTTTCCAGCCACCGCCTAATGCCTTGTACAGGGCGATGCTGGCTTGTAGGCGCGACAGGCGCAGTAGCACGTTCTGGTCCTGGGCGCCGTACAAAGTGCGCTGGGTTTCCAGCACCGTGAGCAGGTCTTCGGCACCGGCTTCGTAGCGGCTCTGGGCAATCTGAAACGCGGTCTGCACCTGTTGCAGCTCCTCGCTTTGCCACTGGCGTTGCTGGTCAAGGCGGGTGATGCTGCTGAGGGCTTTTTCCACATCGGCAAAGCCATTGATGATCGCCCCGCGGTAGCTTTGCAGCAGTTCATCCTGGCGTGCCCGAGCCTTGTCGCGCTCGGCGCTCAGCCGGCCATTGTTGAAGATTGGCGCCATCAGGCCCGAGGTCAGGGTGTAGAAGGGGCTGCGCAAGACCTCTTGGGCCTTGTATGCGCCAGAGCCGAGGGTCGCGCCCAATGTCACTGAAGGCAGCATCGCTGCACGGGCCACCGTGACATCGGCACGGGCCGCTGCCAACTGGGCTTCGGCCTGGGCGAGGTCGGGGCGCCGGCTCAATAACTGGCTCGGTACACCGGGCCCGATACTCGGCCAGGTCAATGCCTGGAAGGGTTCAGCGCCCAGGTCCAGGGCCTGTACGGGTTGACCAAGCAAGGCGGCCAAAGTGATTTGCGACTCTTCGACCGATTGCTGGATCAGCGGCAATTGCCGTTGCTGGCTGGCCACCAGGCTCTTCTGTTGAGCCAGTTCCAGGGCCGTGGCGGAACCGGCGTCGTGGCGGGTCTGTACCAGGTTCAGCACATTGCGTGCATTGGCCAGGTTGAGCTCGGCAATCTGCAGGCGCTGGCGTGCGGCCAGGGTTTGCGCGTAGCGGTCGGCGACATTGCTGAGCAGGGTCAGCTCCACGTTGGCCTGATCGAACTCACTGGCATGCAGGCTCTGCACGGCGCTGTCGCGCGCAGCGGCGCGGCCCCCCCAGAAGTCGATTTCATAGCTGGCGGTGAGGCTGGCGTCATAGCTGTTGACGGTCCGGTTGCTTTCGGTGGCGTCCAGGTCCGAGTTGCCGCTGCCGCGCAACAGCCTTTGCCGGCTGGCGGTGAGGTTGAACTTCAGTTCCGGCAGCAGCGGTGCGCCGGCAATCACCGCCGTGGCCTGGGCCTGACGGACCCGCGCCATGGCGGCTGCTACGTCGAAACTGTCACGACGGGCCTGGTCGATCAGGCGGTTCAACGCCGGGCTGCCAAACTGCGTCCACCAGCGCTGGTTGATGGCTTGGGTCGCTTCGCGTTCTGCATAGTGCCAGGTGGCGGGCGTGGCGAGGCCGCTGTCGATGGCCGGCGGGTTAGCGCCACAGGCCGTGAGCAACAGGCACACACTGAACGCTGACAGTTGTGGAGTGAGAGATCGTTTATTCACTGGTCAACGCCTTAACCGGATCGAGCCGGGCAGCTTTACGGGCCGGCATGAAGCCGAATACGACGCCGGTGACCAGCGCACAGCCAAACGCGCCGAGCACCGCCACCAGGGAAAACTGCACCGCCACTTCAGCCAGCACCAGCACGCCGCCCACCAGCAATGCCAGGGCAATACCGAACAGGCCGCCGACCACCGAGAGCATCACCGCCTCGGTGAGGAACTGGCGCAGGATGTCGCGCTGGCGCGCCCCGGTCGCCATGCGGATGCCGATTTCACGGGTGCGTTCGCGCACGGTCATCAACATGATATTCATCACGCCGATGCCGCCCACCAGCAGGGAGATCGCCGCAATCGAGCCGAGCATCAGCGACAGGGTGTTCTGGGTGCGGGCTTCGGCCTGAATCATCGCGGCATTGTTGGTCAGCTCGTAGTCGCGCTTGCCGTTGTGCAGCTTCAGCATCAACTGGTCGATGGCGCGTTCGGCTTCATGCACCTTGCGTGCATCGGTGGTGGCAATCGCCACGTATTCGGGGTTGTAGCTGCCGAACAGGCGGACACTGGCGGCGCTGTAGGGAATGGCGACACGGTCGTCACTGTCCTTGTTGCCGGAGCTTGAGCCTTTTTCCGCGAGCACGCCGACCACCTGGAAGGGGACGTTCTCGATCAGGATGTACTGGCCGATAGGGTTGGCCACGTCCTTGAACAATTTTTGGCGGATGCGCGCGCCGATCACGGCGACCGTGGCGGCGGCGCGTTCGTCGGCCTCGGTGAAGTAGCTGCCCTCGACCACCGGCCAGTTGAAGATCTCCGGGAAGTTGGTGTCGTTGCCCCCCACGTAAGCCATGTAGTCGACGTTGCCGAAGCGCACTCCCGCGTCGGTGCCGTTGACCGGCATGATGCGCTTGACCTGAGGCAGCGTCGCCAGGGCCGCGACATCGTTGAGGGACACGATACCCAGCGGCGTACGCGGGTTGGGCGAAGACCCGCTGAGGTAGATGATATTGGAGCCGAACGCGCCCATCTGCGCCATGACCTGGCGCTTGCTGCCTTCGCCCACTGCCAGCATCACCACCACCGACGCGACGCCGATGATGATGCCCAGCAGCGTCAGCGCCGTGCGAAAACGGTTGATCCACATCACTCGCCAGGCGGCCTGCACGGCGTCCAGCAATTCGGCTTTCCAGGCACCATTGTGCTCGGCGCCGTCGACCAGGCGTTGGCGCAGGTCCACGGCGTGCAAGGCGCCGGCCGCCACGCTGGGCGTGGCCGCGCGGGTGTCAGCCGAATCGCTGATGATCTGGCCGTCGCGAATCTCGATGATGCGGTTGGCTCGCGCCGCCACTTCACGGTCGTGGGTAATCAGAATGACCACATGGCCCTGGCTCGCCAGTTCGTCGAGCAAGGCCATGACCTCGGCGCCGCTATGGCTGTCGAGGGCGCCGGTAGGTTCGTCGGCGAGGATGATATGGCCGCCGTTCATCAGGGCGCGGGCGATGGACACCCGTTGCTGTTGCCCACCCGACAGCTGGTGCGGCCGATTGCCGGTGCGCTCGGCCAGGCCCAGGCGGGTGAGCAGGGCGCTGGCGCGGGCATGGCGTTCGGCGGCGCTGATGCCGGCATAGATCGCCGGCATCTCGACGTTTTCCTGGGCGGAGCCTGAGGGAATCAAGTGGTAGCCCTGGAACACAAAACCGAAGGCTTCGCGGCGTAGCCAAGCCAGCTCGTCGCTGCCCAGGTGGGCGACGTTTTCCCCGGCGAACAGGTAGTCGCCCTCGGTGGGGCGGTCGAGGCAGCCGAGGATGTTCATCAGCGTCGATTTACCCGAGCCCGAGGCGCCGACAATGGCGACGAACTCGCCGGCATGGATCGACAGGTCGATGCCGCGCAACACATCGACCTGCGGGCTGTCGCCGCCGCCGTAGGATTTGCGGATGCCTTTGAGTTCAATCAGGGGCGTGGTCATTTCAGCCCCCATGGCTATCAACCGGGCCGATCAACAGGTGGTCGCCCTCGTTCAACCCCTCGAGCACTTCCACCCGCAGGCGGTCGCTGATGCCCAGGCGCACTTCACGGTCTTCGATGGCTCCGTTTTTGGCAACCACCCGGGCGATTTGCGCTGCGGAGCCGGGCACGCTTTGCAAGGCGGCGACGGGTACGGAGAGGGCGTTCTTGACTTGGCTGGCGACGAAAAAGACCTGGGTGGTCATCTCGGCCATCAGCGCGTTGTCGGCGTTGTCCACGTCCAGCAGCACCGTGTACAGCACCACTCGGCCAGTGCCGCTCTTGCTGGTGCTGCTCGGGCTGCCGCTGCCCTGGGTTTCGTTCAAGGGCTTGGGCGGGATCGGCAGGATTTGGCGCACGGTGCTGGTCCAGCGCCGGCTGCCACCGCTCAGGGTGGTGAAATACGCGCTCATGCCGGGTTTGACATGGCCGATGTCGGCTTCGGAGACTTCCGCCCACACCGTCATGGGCGACAGCTTGGCGATGCGCAGGATCAGCGGGGTTTGCTGTTGCGCGTTGAGGGTCTGGCCGACGCGTGCATCCACGGCCACCACGGTACCGGTCATTGGCGCGTAGATGCGCGTGTAGCCCAACTCGGCTTCGTCGCTGCGCAGGCTGGCCTGGGCCTGGCGGATCTGTGCCTGGAACATCTGGACCCGCGCCTGGGTCGCGCTGAGTTCCGCCTTGGCGGTCTGCACGTCTTCCTCGCGGGTGGCGTTGCCGGCACTCAGGCGCTGCTGACGCTGGTACTTCTGATGGGCCAGTTGGTGCTGGGCTTTCTGCTCCTGCAACTGGGCCTGCAGGTTTTCGATGGCATAGCGGCTGGCGTCGAGCTTGGCTTTTTGCGTGGCGGGGTCGATCTCCACCAGCAATTGGCCCTCTTGGACCTGGTCACCGGCCTCGACGTGGATTTTGCGGATCTGCCCGGAGGCTTGGGCGCCGACGTCTACGTAACGTCGCGGTTGCAGGGTGCCCAGGGCGGTGACGCTGTTTTCGATGTCGGCGCGGGTCACGGTGACGGTGGCCAGGGCGTCGCGGCCCGGCGTCAGGCCCTGCCAGGTGGCAAACGCAACGATGGGAATCAGGCACGCCACCACAAGCAGGGCGCGTCGGGCAGGTCGAGGGCGTTTCATGGGTAGCTTCCAGCCAGGAAAGTTCGGGGCGCAGTCGCGCAGAGCTGACAGGTAAACGAGGAAAATGCTCCGGAATTTAGGCTGTTACATAAGTAGTTACAGCGCGAATTGCGAAAAAAACCGACCGCTGATGAGAGAGTTCTTTAAAAGTAGATGAGAATTACTATAAATTGCACACACTCAAACTGCCATCATCGGTGATGGCAAAACCGCCAATGATTGCGGGCGCATCCAGGTAAGGGGATGCGCTCTTGGGTTTTTCGCGAGCAAGCTCGCTCCTACAGGGGGCTGGGTGTCGTTTGTACCAAGGCCGTGGGTCAGGAGTCATGTTGGAAAACTACTATCGCGAGCTGGTGTGTTTCCTCAACGCCAAGCTGGGCAACCGTCAGGTGGCCGAAGATGTGGTGCATGACGCTTATGTGCGGGTGCTCGAGCGCGCAAGCGACACCCCGATCGAACAGCCCCGCGCTTTTCTGTACCGCACCGCCTTGAACCTGGTGATCGACGGCCATCGGCGCAACGCCGTGCGCCAAACCGAGCCCCTGGAGGTGCTGGACAGCGAAGAGCGCTTCGCCGCCTGTTCCCCCCACGCCAGCCACGATCAGGGCCAGCGCCTGGAGATGCTCGAGCGCGCCTTGGCCGAGCTGCCGGTGGCCTGTCGCGATAGTTTCCTATTGCGCAAGCTCGAAGGCCTGTCCCATGTGCAAATCGCTGAACGCCTGAACATTTCCCGCAGCCTGGTGGAAAAACACATCGTCAATGCTATGAAGCACTGCCGGGTGCGCATGCGCGAGTGGGAAGCTCACTGAGCGGCTGTTAGTTAAATTTTATTTCACTGTCCTCGTTTCCTATCAACACACGGCCTGTTGTTCAGGCCATGAAGGTATTCCCGCCCCACCGCCATGGGGCTTATCCAGAGGACACTGGAATGACACAGGCAATTGCTTCGCCCGCGGTTCATGACCTGATCGGGATCGGTTTCGGCCCTTCGAACCTGGCGCTGGCCATCGCCCTGCAGGAGCGTGAAAAGGCCCAGGGCAAGCTGGACGTGCTGTTTCTCGACAAACAAGCCGACTACCGCTGGCACGGCAATACCCTGGTGACCCAGAGTGAACTGCAGATTTCGTTCCTCAAGGATTTGGTGACCCTGCGCAACCCCACCAGCCCGTACTCCTTCGTCAACTACCTCAAGGCCCACGACCGCCTGGTGGACTTCATCAACCTGGGCACCTTTTACCCTTGCCGCATGGAGTACAACGACTACCTGCGCTGGGTGGCGGGGCAGTTCCAGGCCCAGGCCAACTACGGCGAGGAAGTGCTGGCCATCGAGCCGATCCTGCATCAGCAACAGGTCGAGGCGTTGCGCGTGATCTCCCGTGATGCCCAGGGCGAGCAGCATGTGCGCACCACCCGTTCGGTGGTGGTCAGCGCCGGCGGCACACCGCGCATCCCCGAGGCATTCAAGGCGCTCAAGGGCGATAGCCGGGTGTTTCACCATTCCCAGTACCTGGAGCGCATGGCCAGCCAGCCGTGCGTAGACGGCAAGCCGATGCGCATCGCCGTGATCGGCGGCGGCCAGAGCGCGGCCGAAGCCTTTATCGACCTCAATGACAGCTTCCCGTCGGTGCAGGTCGATATGATCCTGCGCGGTTCGGCGCTCAAACCGGCCGACGACAGCCCGTTCGTCAACGAAGTGTTCTCGCCGGCCTTTACTGACCTGGTGTTCCAGCAAGTCGGTGCCGAGCGTGAGCGTTTGGTCGCCGAATACCAGAACACCAACTACTCGGTAGTGGACCTGGACCTGATCGAGCGAATCTACGGGATTTTCTACCGCCAGAAAGTCTCCGGCATCGCCCGCCAGGCGTTCCGCACCCTGACCGTAGTCGAGAAGGCCACCCCAGGCCCGCTGGGTATCGAACTGGCCCTGCGCAATAGCGCCACCGGCGAAAACAGCCTCAACCATTACGACGCGGTAATCCTGGCCACCGGCTACGAGCGCCAGATGCACCGTGAACTGCTGGCGCCGCTGCAAGCCTACATGGGCGACTTTGAAGTGGCCCGCGACTACCGCATCGTCACCGACGAGCGCTGCAAGGCTGGCATCTACATCCAGGGCTTCAGCCAGGCCAGCCATGGCTTGAGCGATACCTTGCTGTCGGTGTTGCCGATTCGGGCGGATGAGATTGCGGCGTCGTTGTATGCGCTGGACCATCACCGTGGCAAGGCGCGTTCGGTGCAGGACTTGCTGCTGGCAACCGCCAGCTGACCGATCCCCTTATTGTGGCGAGGGAGCTTGCTCCCGTTCGGGTGCGTAGCGCCCGCAAGCTTTT
>NZ_JBQEQE010000051.1:0-16946 GCF_052046095.1 Pseudomonas sp. 22072 | reverse complement strand
CCGGGTACCGACAACACCACTACTGTGACGCTGACAGCGCCTAACGCTGTTAACGAAGGTGGACAGATTACGTACACCGCCACGCTGTCCAACAAGGCGGGGACCGACGTCACGCTGAAACTCGACAACGGCTCGTCGATCACCATCAAGGCTGGCGAAACCGTTGGTACTGTGACCGTCCCTGCGCCTACCGATGACGTGTTCATCGACAAGAGCACTCAGACCGTCAAGATCACCGACGCTTCCGGCGGCAACTTCGAAAAACTGGAAGTGGCAGGCAACGGCGCAACCACCACGATCAACGACACCATCGACAAGGTGGATGTAGTTCTGACCGCCACCACCACCGTTGGCGAAGGCGGCAACATCGTCTACACCGCCAGCCTTGTGGATAAAAACGGCGCAGCGGTGACCAACATCACCAATCCGCTGACCGTCACCTTGGACAATGGCAAAACCATCACCATCGGTGTGAATCAGTCGAGCGGTTCCATCACCACCGTAGCGCCAAACGACGTCTACAAAGGCGACCAAACCGTCACCACCGCCATCAAAGGCGTGACCGGTGGCGAGCATTTCGAGAACCTCGTGCCGGGCACGACGGCGGTGAACACCACCGTCACCGACACACCAGGCTCCACCGACCTGACCACCGTCACCTTGACTGCCCCGACCGCGGTCAACGAAGGCGGCCAGATCACCTACACCGCCACCTTGAGCAACAAGGCCGGCAGCGACATGCTGGTCCAGCTCGACAACGGTTCGAGCATCACCATCAAGCAAGGTGAGACCATGGGCACGGTGACCGTCCCGGCGCCTACCGATGACGTGTTCATCGACAAGAGCACCCAGACCGTCAAGATCACCGGCACCACCGGCGGCAATTTCGAGGGTGTGACCATCACACCTGCGGGCGCCACGACCACCATCAACGACACCATCGACGACGTGACCGTGGTACTCAAGGCCACCGGTTCGGTCAGCGAAGGCGGGCAGATCGTCTACACCGCGTCCCTGGTCGACAAGAACGGCGCGGCCGTGAACAACGTGGGCTCCGACTTGGTGGTAAGGCTGGATAACGGCTCGACCATCACCATCGGCAGTGGCAAGTCCACCAGCTTCACGACAGCTACTGCACCGAACGATGCCTATGTCGGCGCCAATGATGTCAGCGCCAAGATCACCGGCGTGGTCAGCGGTGGCGACAAGTACGAGCATCTGATTGTTGACGCCAGCCCCGCGGTCACCAAGGTCACGGATGTAGTGACGGATACCAAAATCAGCATAACGGGCGATGGCTCGGTCACTGAAGGTGGCACAGCCCACTACACCCTGACCTTGACCAACCCGCCGCAAACCGACGTAACCGTGACGCTCAAATACAGCGGCACCGCCACTGACGGTTCGGACTTCACCGGCGTGTACACCGTGAAGATCCCGGCAGGCTCCAGCAGCGTGCCGTTTGATATCCGCACGCTCGACGACAAGATCACCGAGCCTACGGAACAGATCGTTATCACCATCGACAAGGTCACCGGAGGCAACTTCGAGAACCTGGTGATCGACAAAGGCACCGTCACCACCAACATCCTCGACAACGATGCGCCGCCGGTGATCGACCTGGATGCCAACAACTCCAGCGGCGCCACGGGTGCCGATTACAAGACGACATTTACCGAGGGTACCGCCGGGCCGGGCGTGTCGATCGCCGATACGGATATCAAGATCACTGACCCAGACAGCACACTGCTGACGGGCGCGACGGTCACGCTGACCAACGCACAGGCCGGTGATGCCCTGAACCTGGGCAATAGCGTGAATGGCATCAGCGTCAGCACCAACAACCAGACGGGCACTATTACCCTGACGTTGTCCGGCAGCGCAACGCTGGCTGACTACATGCAACGTATCCAGAACATCACGTTCACCAACAACAGCCACGACCCGAGCACCACACCGCGCACCATCACCGTGACGGTGACCGATGGCGGCAACTACTCCAACGTGGCCACCACCACCGTCAACGTGGTAGCGGTCAACGATGCACCAGTGGCCACTGGCGGTGCTGTGACCGGTACGGAAGACACGGCGCTGGCCCTGACCTGGGCCAACTTCGGCGTGAGCGATGTGGACTCGCCACAAGCCAGCCTCGGGGTGAAAATCACCGACCTGCCAGTAGCCGGCAAGCTGCAATACCTTGCGACGGACGGCAGCACCTGGACCAACGTGACCAGCGGCCAGACCTTTACCAAGGCCCAGATCGATGGCGGCCAACTGCGCTTTATGCCGAACGCCAACGAGTCCGGCGCCGACGGTTACGGCGGCACTGGCGTGGGTAACAAGCAGGCGGATTACGCGCAGTTCAAGTTCCAGCCAACCGATGGCAAGGACCTGGGCACCAGCGCTACGGTGAAAGTCGATATCACCCCAGTGGCCGACGCACCGACCCTGAGCGTGGCCGACAACAACGTTGCCTCGACCGGCCTGGTCAAACAGGGCTGGAACAGCATCGCCGGCCTCGGCAACAACGGCAACGGTGCTGCACCGGACGTGCTGAAAAAAGCCATCGATAACGCGGGCACACCCAACAGCACCTCTGTGGTGACCAACGTCGAGTCCGTCGACAACGTGGCCGCTGGCTCTGGTTCCAAGATCTCCGGCCTGATCTACATGGAAGCGGGCAAGAGCTACACCTTCAGCGGTATCGCGGATGACAGCGTGGTGGTCAACGTTGGCGGTAAAGACGTTGCGAGCGGTTTGTGGGGTACCAACAGCGGCAAGTTCAGCGGCTCGTTCACGCCAACGACCACTGGTTACTACAGCCTTGAGATCTACCAGGCCAACCAAGCGGGGCCTGGCAGCTTTGACGTCAACCTGTCGGTCAACGGCGGGGCGGTGCAGAACCTGAGCACCAGCACCGTGCCGTTGTACACCGGCCTTACCGACCTGACCAACGCCGGCGTCACCGTATCCGACCTGCATGGCAGCAACGGTGACGGTTACTACGTGGGCTACAAGCTCAACGAAGGCCAGGAAAACGGCACGGTCAAACTGTCCAAGGTCACCACCGCGCTGACCGACACCGACGGCTCCGAAACCCTGAGCGTGAAGATCAGCGGCATTCCGGCAGGCTCGGTGCTTACCGACGCGTCGGGGCACACCTTTACTGCGGGTAAAACCGTGGGCGAAGTGAATGTCACCGGCTGGGACCTGAACACCCTGACTATCAAGCCGCCGACCTACTACAGCGGTCAGTTCAACCTGACGGTCACTTCGACTTCCACCGAGAGCATCGGCGGTTCAGCGACCACCACCGCGCAATTGCCCGTCACGGTGCATCCAGCGACCTACAATTCGGTCACCGGCACCTCGGGCAGCGACACCATCAATGGCAGCGATGGCAACGACATTGTCGTGGCCGACGTCGCCGGCTTGAACGTGGTGCAGGGCAAGAACTACAACATCGCGTTCATGATCGATACATCGGGCAGTATGGGTGCGGACTCGATAGCAGCGGCAAAAACCTCGCTGACCACCACGTTCAACTCGCTGAAAAACAGTATCGGCGCCAGCACTTCTGGCACTGTGAATATCTTCCTGGCGGATTTCAGCGACCAGGTCAATCGCACGGTGACAGTCAACCTGAAAGACCCAGGTGCATTGGACTCGCTGCAGAAAGTCCTGGATTCCATGGTGTCTACCGGCGGGACCAACTACGAAGACGTGTTCAAGGCCGCGGCCAACTTCTTCAAGAGTGCCCAGGCGACTGGCAACACTGGCGCTATCAATACAACGTACTTCATCACCGATGGTCAGCCGACGTTTTACCAAGCGTCCGAGCAGACCAACCCATACTTGTACGGCAACGTCAGGCTCGATGATGTCGTCACCATGAACAACTACACCATAGGTACCGCCACCCGGATCAACATCGATTCGAATAACTACCTTGATATCAACTCTGCCGGCAAGGTAACCCTCTGGTCTTACGGCTGGGGGTACAACAAGGGAATCATCCACGCCCAAGGGGATGGCACCTATGAAATATCGGTGCAAGGCGGCCTCGGCTACGATACCGACTACTCCACCACCCTCAACTCCAACAGCGCGTTCGCACTGCTTAAAGGTCTGTCCACAGGTGGCGTAGAAGCCATCGGCCTCAACAGTGGGGTCAGCCTGAATCAGTTGGCACCGTACGACAGCGATGGCAAGCCACAGGCCAACATCGATCCGAAGGACCTGGCCAACGCTATCCTCGGCCACACAGAGGCGACGTTGCCGGGCGCGGACACCGTCAGCGGTGGCGACGGCAACGACATCCTCTTCGGCGACCTGGTGAGCTTCAGCGGGATCAATGGCGAGGGTTACAACGCGCTGCAGGCCTTTGTCGCACAGAAGACCGGCGTGGCTGTCTCGGCAGTGACTGCCTCTAACGTTCACCAGTACGTCACCGAGCACTATGTGGACTTCGACGTCTCCGGCGCCAAAGATGCCGGCGATACACTGTTGGGCGGGGCTGGCGATGACATCCTGTTCGGCCAGGGCGGCAACGACCTTCTGGACGGCGGCAAAGGCAATGACATCCTGCTGGGTGGCACGGGTAACGACACGTTGATTGGCGGCCAGGGCAACGACATCCTGATCGGTGGCTCGGGGGCCGACACCTTCGTGTGGAAGGCGGGCGACATCGGCAACGATGTGATCAAGGACTTCAAGGCGTCCGAAGGCGACCGCATTGACCTGCGCGATTTGTTGAAAGGTGAAACCGACAGCACCATCGACAATTACCTCAAGATCACCACGGTAGAAGGTGTGTCGACCCTGCAAGTGAGCAGTGAAGGCAAGCTCAACGCCGCCGGTGGCCTGGCCAATGCTGATGTGACGATCAAACTGGAAGGCAACGATTGGTCCCACACCAGCATCAACTCGCTGATCAGTGGTGCCGACCCGACCATCAAGATCGATCACACCTAAGACGCGATTGATCGGCCGCCCTTCCAGGCGGCCGATTTTTTGGCCTACGGGTCGCTGGCCCTGGCGGACGGCGCATCGCATACTCACGCCCATACACGCAGCGTTGACCTATGCTGTTGAACGCCTGTGGCGCATTTTCGAGGGGTTGTTATGTTTTACGTGCAACGTGATGCACAGGGCGCGCTGGTTCGCGTAGAGGCCGCTGCCTTTACCGAATCCACTGAAACCCTGCCGGCCGATCACCATGAGATACAGGCCTGGTACGCCAACGAAGTGGTGGAAACCAGCCTGGCCCAGCTCAAGCAGAGCGACTTTGAGATGATCCGGGTGCTGGATGACTTGATCCAGGTGCTGACCCGCAAGGGGGTGATCAGCGTGACCGACCTGCCGCCGGCAGCCCAGGCCAAGTTGATGGACCGTAACCAGGCGAGGGAAGCGTTGGGTGGGTTGAGCCAGTTGATCGATGATGACGAGAAAGGATTGATTTAATCCAACCGCTCCTACCCCTGTAGGAGCGAGCTTGCTCGCGAAAAACTGAAATCGCCACGGGGCATCAGGTTTTGCGCGTTATTGTTGGCGATCTTCGCGAGCAAGCTCGCTCCTACAGGTGAATTATTTCCAGGGCGCGGGCTCGCCAAACAGTTGGCCCTGCACGCCGAAAATCCCCATCTCACGAATCACCTTCAGTTCGCCCTCGGTCTCTACACGTTCGGCAATCAACGGCAGGTCGATGCTATGGGCCGCTCGCTGGATGGCCTCGATAAACAGGCGCTTGTCGCTTTCCTGGTCGATGGCGCGAATGTAGCTGCCGTCGATCTTCAGGTACGCCAGGCCCAGGCGCGCCAGGTTGCCGATCATGCTGAACCGCCCACCGAAACGTTGCAGGCTGAGGGAGAAGCCCAGTTCGCGCAGGCGCTGGGTCATCTGTTCCAGCACGGGCTGCTCAGGCAGTTGCTCCTCACCAATCTCCAGGGTGAGGCGCGGGCCCAGGTTGCTGTGCTGGCGTAGCAGGTCATAAACGCGGTTCAGGGCCTGGGTATCTTGCAAGGTCGCGGCCGAAAGATTCAGCGCCAGGTTCTCGGTGTGGCTGGCCATCTGCTTGAGCACCTGCTCCAGCATCAGGCGGTCCAGGCGGGCTGACCAACCAAAGCGCTCAAGCCACGGCAGGAAGCGCCCGGCCGGTATGGTGTGGCCGTCTTCGTCCTGCAAGCGCGACAGTACTTTGTAATGCAAGACCAATTGTGGGTCCTGGCTGGCGACAACCGGCTGGAAGTACAGCTGGAAGCGCTGCTGGGTCAGGGCCTGGTCCAACAAGGTGTGCCAGGCATGGTGATCGTCTCCCACGCTGGCGGCGGCGCTGCGGTCCAGGCACACCCAACTGGTGTCGCCCTGCGCTTGGGCCTGGGCCAGGGCCTGATCGGCCAGGGTCAGCAGGGCTTGGGGCGCGTCGCCATGGCTGAACGGCGCCAGGCCGATATAGGCGACCGGCGTAACGTCACTGGCGCCGGTCGCTTGCAGGCTGAGCAAAGTGCTTTCCAGGTTTTGCGCCAGCTGCATCGCTTCTTCACGCATCAACCCCGGCGCCAGCACGGCGAACTCACCGCCACGAATACGGGTGACGAGGTTATGGGTTTCCGGGTACGGCGCGCACTGGCGCAGTAGTTGTTCGCCAACCGCTTGCAGTAACTGGTCGGTGCGCTGGCCACCCAGGCGCTGGTTGAGGCCGGCCAGGTCCTTGACCCGCAGCAGCAGAAGGTAGCCGGAGTTGGTCTCTTCCGGGTTACTGACGCGGGCGTTGAGCTGCATCTCGAAATAACGGCGGTTGGCGAGGCCGGTGAGGTTGTCCTGATAGGATTCGGTGCGCAGTTTTTCGCTACGCTCGGCCTGCTCCTGGAACAGCGCCTTGAGCTTTTCCACCATCTGGTTCATGGCCTGCACCACCCGCCGCAGTTCAGGCGTGCGGGGCAAGTCAGGCAGGCTGAGGAACTCACGGCGGGCAATGGCGTGGGACTGTTTGACCATATAGTCCAACGGCTTCAATTGCCGGCGCAGCAGCAGCCCACCGAGCACCACGCTGACCGCACCGCACAAGAGCAACCAGCCCAGGCTACCCAGGGCGCTTTGCCAGAGCTTGGCCAGGGCGAACATCGGATGGCTGACCACTTCTACCCGTGCGGCCTGTTCCCAGCCACGGCTGACCAGGGCATCACCGCCCGCCGGCTCCAGTCCGATCAGCTTGACGAACCAGTTGGGCACGCCGTTGTTGTCGGGAATACCGCTACGCTCGACGATGGTTTTGTCGGTGGCCAGGTCCACGACGCGGATGCTGGCATAGTAACCGCTGTCGAAGATCGAGCTGACCAACAGCTCCACCATGGCTGGGTCATCGATATTCGGGGTGAGCGACAGCGCCAATGCCGTCGCGGCATCCTGGGCGTGGGAGCGCAATTGGTTGACGTATTGGGTGCGCGAGCTTTCCAGGCTGACCATGAAGCTGCCGCTGAAGGCGACCACCAGGAACAGACAGATTGCGATCAATAGCTGTTTGAACAGAGACATCCGATCAGTTACTCCTAGTTGGCAGGCTCGGCTGGGAAGCCTTCCGCACGCATTTTTCTCAACACATCCTGCCAGCGCGACAAGCGTTTGGTATCACCGACTTTTTTGTTGCCTTTGGCACCAGGCAAGTACAACCCCTCGGCGTTGAATGAGTACACCGGGACCAGGTCGGTGCGACGGGTAGCCGGCAGGATCTCATCCATCAGGCTGTCGAGCACCAGTGGGACGGCGTCGGGGCTCGAATAATAAGTCAGGACCATGTGCGCCCGATTCTGCCGCAGGGCCTTGACGTAGGTAATGCGCAACTTGTCGCTGGACACGCCCAGGTGACGCAAACTGAAATATTTTGCGATGGCGTAGTCTTCACAGTCACCAGCACCTTTCCAGAGTGCCTCGACGGGCGTCTCCCAGTAATCCACAACGTGCCAGAGATCGATGTCTTCCACGTAGGTCATTTGCTTGTTGAAGAACAAATTGACGACCTTGAGCTGCTCCTGCTCGCTGACCTGTTTTTCGCTCACCAATAACCGCTGCCAGGCGTCGATACGCTGCTGGCCTTGACCCAAAGGCCCGTAGACGGCGGTAGCCTTGCGGCTGATTTGCGAGAAATCCCAATCGGCACGCAGCCCGCCGAGCATCAGGCCGGCCAGTAAAGTTGCTGATAAAAGCCAGCAAAGCAGTCGATAGGGATTAAAACTTACCGCCAAAATGTTCAGTCCGTGAAAGAGACGGAATTTCCAGGGATGGTGAAGCCTGGCCCTACAAAAAACAATGGCACAGTGCAATCATCGCAGGAGGCGGCGTTTTTATAACCGCCCTTGTGAGAGACACAAAGTATGCTGTGTAAGCACTTACAAACGGAAACTTTGGCTATTTGACAAGCACCTGGCCCATCTTTAGTGTTCTTTGGATCCAATTAGCCAGACTATTATTCAAGAAAGGAGGATAGCGCAACCGTGACGCAGAAGCCGAACCCATTAAGCAGCATCAAAATCAGCGGGCCTATTCCCGCCCATCTTGCGCGCTCCGTTATCGAAGAAACGTTGCGTAATGCCATCCTTGATGGGCGATTGCCCTGTGGCACCGCCATGCGCCAGCAAGAACTGGCCAGCCTGTTCGGCGTCAGTCGCATGCCGGTACGCGAAGCGTTGCGCCAGCTGGAGGCGCAATCCTTGTTGCATGTGGTGACTCACAAGGGTGCCGTCGTTGCTCCCTTGATCGAGGACAATTCGGCCGAGACCTATGCCCTGCGCATGTTGCTGGAGTCCGAGGCCCTGCGCCTGTCGATTCCGTTGCTCACCGACGCGGACCTTGCTCAAGCCGAGGCCTGTATCAACGCACTGGAAAGCGAGAAAGACTACACCGAGATTGGTCGGCTCAATCGCCTGTTTCACATGGTGTTGTACGGCAAGGCGCCCAACCAGCGGCTGCTCACTTTGGTCGAGCACGGATTGAATGAGGAGGAGCGCTTCCTGCGCTTCAACCTTGAGGCGATGGGGCTGGGGGAGACTTCCCAGGAGGATCACCGCGAACTGCTGAGCCTGGTAGCGCAGAAGAAGGTCGAGGAGAGCATCCTGACGCTGCGTAACCACTTGATGCGAGGCATGGAGGTGATCGCGACCTACCTCAGCGGCCTTGAGAGCGCCGAAAAAAACCCCACTCAGTAGGTTTTTTCGCTTTTGCCCTTGATCCTTAGGTGATGTAGCAACTTTCTTATCAGGGATTGTTGCTCCATCAGAAAAAACAAAGAACCAAATCATAATTAAAGCCGACTCAGCGCGCAGCAAAATCCCACGTATAGCTGGGCAATCACCACACACATAAATATCGGGAAAAACATCTAATACATTTGTATACCGGTTCAAACATTCAACCAGCTTATTATCTTTTCCCAGCAAGACACACCTTTCCATCCACTGCGTCTGCCTAGTGCAAGGGCCTCGCCGTGCGCGTGGGCGCGCTCAAGTTACTCTCGCACTCACAACTATAATATTTCAACACTGCTTTTAGAGCACTCGCAACAACTCATAGGCGTCAACCATGTACCCACATTCACTCGCGCAAAAAAAACGACAACTTTTTGATCATCCGTTATTTATAGAAATAACCAGCCTCGGCAAGTTACAACACTTCATGAAACACCATGTATTTGCTGTCTGGGATTTCATGAGCCTGACCAAACGCCTGCAAAAGGACCTCACTTGCATGCAGTTGCCCTGGCTCCCCTCCACTGACCCGCACGCTGCCCGCCTGATTAATGAAATCGTGCTGGCGGAAGAGTCGGACGAGCACCCGACGCGGGGCTATTGCAGCCACTTCGAGCTGTACTTGGACGCAATGACGGAAGTGGGCGCCAGCACGGTCGCAATCACTCGCTTTATCGACCTGCAAAGCCAGGGAGTGGAGGTAAGCGCAGCCTTGCAGATGATCGATGCGCCCCAGGGCGTGGCCCGCTTCGTCGACAGCACCTTACAAATTGCCCTGAGCGCTCCGACCCACTGTGTGGCGGCGGCGTTCCTGCATGGCCGAGAGTGTGTGATTCCGTCAATGTTCGAAAGGCTTTTGCATAGCCATGCTTTCATAGGTCGGCAGGCCCCTACGCTATGTCACTACCTCAGCCGCCATATCGAAATAGACAGCGATGATCACGAGCCCGCGGCGCAACGGTTGCTACAGCGCCTGGTCGACGCAGACCCCAGCCGTCAGCAACAGGCCGATAACGCCGCCCTGGGCGCCGTGCAGAGTCGTATTACCCTCTGGGACGACGTACTGGCCTCGATGCAAGAGGTACGTCCGTGAACGCCGCTCATTACCAATCCTTTGCCGACGACTGGGAGCGTCGCGCAACCATCCGCACACGCCCCCGGCGGATGTTGGAAGACGACGACAAACTCATCTTCCCCCTGTGCCGTCAGCCTCTGGTGTTGAGTGCCACCTTTCTCAAGCACTGCCCGCAATGGCGCGACTTCGTGCTGGTGCAAAGCTTCTATAAATTCATCAATGACGTGGTGATTTTCGAAACCGAGATCGTCGACAAAACCGCGCGCAGCATCGCTAAAAATCGCTTCTCCCTGCCCTTCCCGCTCGCCTGCCGCTACGATGCGATGACGGTCGTTGTCGACGAGGATTATCACGCGCTGGTCGCGCTGGATTTCCTGCAGCAAGCCGTGCAGATGACCGGAATCCAACCGCTCGATCTACCCGGGCAAATTGAATTGGGCCGCGCGCTGCCGGCAGCCCAGGCACAGGTACCGGCATACTTGCACGATGCCGTAGAGTTGATCGGCGTCGCCATCGCTGAGAACACCATCACCCATGACGTCGCAGCGTTTTCCAAAGATGGCAGCGTCAAATCCTCTGTCCGCGGCCTGATGGCCGATCATCTGTTTGATGAAGGGCGGCATGCGCGGTTCTGGACACAGTTGGTGCGCCTCTACTGGCAATCGGCAAGCTCTGAAGATCGCGACCACATTGCTCAAGCCCTGCCCGTGTTCCTGACGCACTACCTGACCAACGACCTACAGAAAGACTTCGATCTGCAACTGATCGAACACTTGGCTATCAGTGCCGATACGCGCCGGGCACTGCGCGACGAAATCCAGGCGCTGGACTTTCCCATCACCCATCAACATCCGCTGCTGGCCAATATCATGGGCCTCCTGCACCACAGCGGCGTACTGCAAACCCCCAGCGTGGCACGAGCCCTGCGCGACTACCTGCCCGTATCGAGGAGGTTGGCATGAGGCGCTTGCAGATCGAGTGGCGTGGTACCGGTAACGCTCTGGCGGCGCTCAGGCAGGAGCTGGAGCAATATGGGCATGTGGCAGGAACGGGGTCTGTGGATCTGGTTATTGAAGACGGGAGTCAGCCGCTGCCGCCCTCGCCCGCCAGTGCGCCATGGTTAAGCTTGCGCGTGGGTATCGGCCCGCTCTGCGAACACGGGCTGCCCTCATTACAGTTACGCTGCTACGACCGGGAGCGGCGCCTGCTGACGGTGCACGACGTTGCCCGGGAGCCCAGCGGCAATGGGCAGCGGTTGCGTCAGCAGGCAACGAATGCAGTGGTGGAGTGGGCTGCTTTGTTGGTCTGCGGTTTTTCAAGAGACCCCGCTTATTTCTCGGCAACGGCCGCTGCTAACGCCTGGCCTGAACAGGGCCTGCAAGAGCTGGATGCCTTGGCTTTCATGCACCGGTTCAACCACACGGCGGCCCCTGCCTTACTGCACGCGGCCCGAACGCCCATGATCGAACGGCTGCAGGCCAGCCTCAATACCTTCGCGCATCGAACAGTGCTGAACATCGCCGGTCATGCGCTGACTTATCGGCAGCTCCAGCAACAAGCCATGGCTATTCAACAACGCCTGCTTCCCTTGCTGGAGGATGCCGAGGCTCCACAAGTGGTCGGCGTATGCCTGGAGAAATCTGCCGAGTTGTACGCCAGTATTCTCGCGGTGCTTGGCTGTGGCGCCGTGTATTTGCCGCTGGTGCCTGACCACCCGGAGCAACGCCAGCACTGCATGCTGACCAGCCTCAAGGCCTGTGTGCTGCTGGAGAATGGCCAGCACCCATTGCGAGAGCGTTTCGTTTCACTTGATGTGAGCCAGGTGGCCGCGCACAGCGCCGACATGACGCAACCGCTGATGCACCGTCACCCCCGTGCCGACGAGCCGTGCGTGGCACTGTTCACCTCGGGTACGACGGGCCAGCCCAAGGGGGTACTGCTGAGCCAATACAACCTGGCGCATTTCACGGCCTGGCTCGTCAGTTGCGTGGCGTTGGATCAACACAGTCGCGTCCTGCAATTCTCGCCACTGGGCTTCGATTCTTCACTGATCGATATTTTCCCTGCCTTAATCGCCGGCGCCGAGTTGATTGTGCCCAGCCCAGACCAACGTCACGACCCTCAGCAACTGGTAGAGCTGATTCGCAAGCAACGCGTCACTCATGGGTTTGTGCCACCGGCACTGCTCAGCATCCTGCCGCTGGATCAGCCATTGGGCATGACTCATTTACTGACCGGAGGTGATTTCTGCGAGCCCTGCGTGATCGAACAACTGGCCGGTCAATGCCAGTTGCATAACCTCTATGGGCCGACCGAGGCCACTGTGTTGGCGACCCATCGGGTATTCCAACGAGGTGACAGCCATCGCAATATCGGCCTCCCCATCGCTAACAGCCAGGTGCTGATTCTCGACGAGAACCTGCAGCCCGTGGATGAACAGGTAATGGGCGACTTGTACATTGTCGGTCCCGGAGTAAGCCTGGGTTATTCGAATACACTCTCGCGGGCCGACAATCCGTTCGTGACGCTGACACTGCCAAATGGCCAAGTGCTACAGGCTTATCGCAGCGGCGACTTGGCAAAATGGACGCAAGAAGGCATCGAACTGGGCGGCCGCAGGGATGAGCAAGTCAAGATCCGCGGGTTTCGAGTTCAGCCTCAGGATATTGAACAGTGCTTGCGCGATAGTCGCTTGTTTCGCCAAGTGGCAGTGGTGATCGATACGGCACACAGAGTCATCGGCTTTGCCGCCCAGCCGGAATCTGGCGCTACGCTGGCAAGCCTGAAGGAACATGCTCGACAGTGGTTGCCGGTGCATATGCAGCCCAGCGCTTGGAGCGAACTGGCATGCATGCCCCGTTCGAATAACGGCAAGATCGATCGCAAGGCCTTGCTGGCCATGCCAATACCCATACCCATCGGGATGGATCGCTGTCGCATACAAGTCCCTTTGCAGGCACAACTGGCTGACGTGTGGGGTGAGCTGCTGGGATTACCCGCAGGCGAACTCTCGATTGATGAGAGTTTTTTCAACCTCGGTGGCCACTCCATCCTGTTGTCGACCCTGTTGCTACGCCTGCGCGAGCAGTTTGGCCGCAGCTTCTGCCTGAGCCCCTTTTTTGAGACGCCGACCATCCGCACATTGGCCGCACTCATGGATGGCAGTGCACTGCCGGATACACCATCCAACCAGATGGAACAAGATGCGACGCGAGCACTGGAGGTCGAGATGCTGCCCGAGACCCTTGCGGGAGACTCGCGCAAAGCCATCGTCACCGGCGCGAACAGCTTTGTCGGGGTTCATATTGTCCAGGCACTGCTGACTGGCGGGGCGCAGGACGTGGCGTGCCTGGTGCGCGAGTTGCCCGGCCATTCGGCAGCGACAAGGTTCGCCCAGGCATTGCGTGAATACCGCTTGGAACATCTGGACCTGAGCCGAGTACAGGTATACGCCGCCGATATTCGTAAACCTCGCCTGGGCTTGGCCGACGACGTGTACGAGCACCTCGCCCGTCATTACGGCGTGGTGGTGCATAACGCCGCGCAGGTCAATCATGTGATGGATTACGCCTCACTCGCCAAGGACAACGTCGAGCCGGTGCTGGAATGCCTGCGCCTTTGCGAGACCCATTGCAAGAAGGTCCTCAATTTCATCTCGACCCTGTCAGCCTGCAGCCGCGTGGACGTCGACGGGTCCGTGCTTGAAGCGCCTGCCCGACGCGCACTGCCGCTCTATGTGAAAAATGGCTACAACCTCTCCAAGTGGGTAGCCGAGCGCCTATTAGGACGGGCAGTCGAGCAAGGGGCCTGGGTCAATATTCATCGGCCGGGAAATATCAGCTTCAACAGTCAGAACGGCGTTTGCCAGCCACAGAAAAACCGCTTGATGTTGATGCTCAAGGGGTCTTTGCAATTAGGGATGGTCCCGCGGCTGGACGTCAATTTCGATCTGATGCCGGTGGACTTCCTGGCGCGTTTCATCGCCTACCACAGCGTGCGCTTTGACCCTGGGCGAAACGTGTTCAACCTGCACAACCCACTGCCCTTGAGTTGGGACCAGTATCTCGACGCCTTCAGCGAGGCTGGGCACGCTTTTGACCGAGTAAGCATTGAACACTGGCAACGGGCGCTGCGCAAAGTGAGCCGCAATAACGCGTTGTTCGGAGTGCTGGGCTTTTACCTGGACGGACTGGGCGAGGACATCGGTGACACGTCGATGATCCGTTACGACAATGCCCGGTGGGGCGTGGAAAAAATGGGCATGTGCTATCCATCCAAGAGCCAGGCGCTGTTACGCAAAGGCTGCGACTATCTGAGCGCTATCAGTTTCCTCTGAATAGCACCCTGGACGTGAGACCAAGCGATCGGAGCGAGAGGCCTCGCTCCGATGCGGTCAGGATCAGATCTTGAAGCTATCGACCAATTGCTTCAGTCGGCTGGCCTGCTGGGACAGCGCATCGCAGTCCTTGAGCGTCTCGTTGAGGTTGGCCACACCCTGCTGGTTCAGCAAGTTGATCTGGTTGATATCGACGTTGAGGGTTTCAACCACGGCGGTCTGCTCTTCAGTGGCGGCCGCGACGGATTGGTTCATGCCATCGATCTCAACGATACGTTGCGTCACGCTGACCAGACGCTCACCTGCCTGGTTGGCGACTTCGACGCTTTCTTCGCTGGAAGCCTGGCTGGCGTTCATGGTGGTCACGGCTTCGCGCGAACCCACTTGCAGCGAAGTGATCATCTTGTGGATTTCTTCTGCCGACTCCTGGGTACGGTGCGCCAAATTGCGCACTTCATCCGCCACGACGGCAAAACCACGCCCTGCTTCGCCAGCACGGGCCGCTTCGATCGCCGCGTTTAGGGCGAGCAAGTTGGTTTGCTGGGAAATGCCTTTGATCACATCCAGGATGTGTCCGATGTTATCGGTACTGGCATTAAGGGTTTCGATCTGAGTGCAGGACAGGCTGATCTTTTGCGAAAGCTCCGACATCGCCTGAATGGTTTGCTCCACCACTTTACGACCATCGTCAGCTTGTTCGCTGGCACCACTGGCATGCTGGGACGCGTCAGCAGCGTTGCGCGCGATTTCCTGGGTGGCGGCCCCTAGCTCGTTGATGGCTGCGGCCACGCTGTTGGTACGCGCGCTCTGTTCGTCAGAACCGATGATCGACGCATTGGATGAAGCCATCACACGCTGGGACAAATCGTGCACCTGGCGCGTTGCCGAAGACACTTCGGAAATCGACGCGTGAATTCGCTCGACGAACTGGTTGAATGCGCTGCCGACTTCGCCGAACTCGTCTTTGCTGGTCACGTCGAGACGTCGGGTCAAATCACCTTCGCCTTGGGCAATGTCCTGCATGGCCACGCCCATGGTGGTCAACGGGCGCAACAGTACTTGAATCAACAGGCTCAGGAGCACCGCAATAGCCACAACGGCAATCAACATCGCAATCAAGGCCGAAGTACGGAATTTGCCCAGCGGGGCATAGGCTTTTTCTTTGTCGATCGAAAGGCCGATGTACCAGTCAGCGCCAGGCAAGCCGCTGATAGGCGTGAAGGAAAGGATGCGATCCTGACCGTTGAGGACAACGTCCTGATTGAGCTTCTCAATGCGCACGTTGGTGCCGGGATAGATGTCCTTGAGATTCTTCATCACTTGGTCCTGGTCCGGACTGACGATGACCTGGCCATCACCGCTGACCAGGAACGCATGGCCGATACCACCGAAGTCTACCGAGTTGATGATCTTCACCAGTGTCTGCAGGCTCAGGTCACCACCGACAACACCCAACAACTCGCCATTCTTTTTCACCGGCATGGCAATTGTCACGATCTGACCGCCCACAGCCGCCATATAAGGCGGAGTAAGCATGGTTTTGTCCGCCACTACTGCTTGCTTGTACCAAGGGCGCTGACGGGGGTCGTAGTCGTCAGGCATCTTCGCGTCAGGGCGCTGTGTGAATACCCCATTGGTTTGACCTACATAGGTGAACTGGAAATTGGTGGTGAATGCTGGCTGATCGACCAAACCTGGGAGGTCGGCGGCGCTGCCCTGGTGGGCAACGTTCTGCGCCAGGTTCTCGAGGACCAGGATGCGACCACTGAGCCAGTTCTGCACACTGCTGGCGGTGAGCTCGCCGGATTGCTGGATGGACGACGTAAGGTTTTGCCTGATGGTGCTGCGCTGCAGGTAGTCGTTGTAGAGGGTAAATAACGCGAAGGCTAAAACCACGACGCCTGACGCGGCCAACAGAATTTTATGACTGAACTTGAGATTCATTTCATCGACTTCTTTTGCCAAAGGGGGGTGAGCGTGCCGAGTGGAACATTCCATGTATCGGGATAGGCGGACTCTGCGGTCGCTCTATTTCGGTGCACGCATGGCTCGTCAGGCTTTCGGCCAAACTTCGACAAATCTTAGGAATTTGTGAGAAGCATCTTCTTTTAACGTAGGAAACCGACAGGCGGTAGCCGTAAGGCAGATTTGCTGCGGTGGGCCGCCCTAAACGACAAAACCCCTGTCTGCGTTAGCAGACAGGGGTTTCGGAATTCAATCTTGACGATGACCTACTCTCACATGGGGAAACCCCACACTACCATCGGCGATGCATCGTTTCACTGCTGAGTTCGGG
>NZ_JBQEQE010000050.1:0-17110 GCF_052046095.1 Pseudomonas sp. 22072 | reverse complement strand
TCGGTTAGAATACCGGCCTGTCACGCCGGGGGTCGCGGGTTCGAGTCCCGTCCGCTGCGCCATATTCGGTCACCTGGAATACTGAACGCCAGGTAGCCAAAAGAAACCCGCTCATTGAGCGGGTTTTTTTTCGCCTGCGATTTAACGCGCCTTACGGTGCGTTGCGGCTGTGGCGGTAATCGCTGACGGCCTCGTACACCGCTTTGCGCAGCCGGTTGATGCCACCGATGGGGCGGTGCGCTTCCAGCCCGAACCAGGGGTTGAACGACTGGTTATCGCACGCCAGGTTCTGCGCCGGCGTGTCGAAGTCCTGGGCGGGAATCCTGACCTTGGCCACGGTTTCATACGGCGCGTCGCTTTCCTTCCATTCGATGCTGGTGTCTTCGATCGGCATGAACGCCTGCGGGTTTTGCCGCTGGATTTGCAGCACAAAACACGCATCTACACGGTCGGTGGACAGTTGCTGGTTGAGCGCGCTGCGCAGGAAGTTCGGCAGGGCCAGGTTCTGTTTGGGCAACACATAACCCGGGCAGCTTTGTGGGTCGGGCGCGACGCGGAACTTGGCGTTGGCCGCGCCAAACTTGTAGGGCGAAACTGAAAAGTAAGTCGTCTGCGTCGGGCTGGCCGGTGCGGGCGCCAGGGTTGCCAGGGCGATAAACAAGTGACGCACTTGCCAACTGCGCGGGTCGAGCTTGGGAAAGAAAGCCAGGACCTTCTTGCCATCCGCTTGCGCGCCGATGTTTTGCGCGTATTCCGCGACATCGCTGACAAAGAAGTTCGGGTGGCTGAACATCACGAAATCCTGTTCGGTGCGCGCTTGCTGATCTGCCATCAGTTGCTTGCCCGGCACATCCAACAGCTTGATGGCCATGCCGCGTGCATCGCGGATGCTGTCGAATTGCGGATAAGCGTTGCCGTTGGACAGGCGCATCGTCGCCTGCCAGGTCTTGCCCGGCTCGGCAAACACGCCCTGGCGCAAGGCCGGGTCGAGATCTGCCAGAACGCTGACCTCGGCTTTCACGCACCCATGGGCCTTGGCATGGGCATCACGCAGGTAGCGAGTGCCTTCGCGATGCTGATCAACGATGCGCACGGCGGTCTGGATGATGCCTTGGGTCATCGCCGCTTCACCCGGCGGGATCTGTTCCTTCACCGACACCGGGCCCCTGTGCTGCCAGGCGAACCAGGCCGTGGCCAACACCCACCCCAGCAGGCCCAGGCCCAGCAGCCACAGCAGGGTTTTGCCAACAAAGGCGCCAAGGCGTAGCCAGAGACGAGCAAGCATGGAGCGGTCCTTGTTTTGCGAGCGGATAATCATGGCAGTTGTTGCTCCAGCGGGCCGCCCAGCACCTTGAGGTATTCGAGCAGCGCCCAGCGTTCCTGCGGCAGCAGGCCACGGCCGATCACGCCATTGCCACGTTCGCCGGCACGGAATTCGTGGCCGCTGTTGTGGTTGCCGGTGATTCTGGTATCGAACAGGAAGGCATTCTTGAAGGCGGTGGTCTCAAACCCCAGGTGACGCGGGTCGTAGTTGAAGGTGCCCTTATAGAAGGTAGTGCTGCGTTCGTCCTGAGGCGAGAGCAGTTGGTAGATCGTCGGCACTGAACCGTTGTGCAGGAACGGTGGGGTGGCCCATACGCCTGCCAGTGGCCGCGCCTTGTAGGCACGCAATTCGCGCACGCCGATGGGCAGGCCGAACCCGTCCAGGCCTGGGCGCTCGGCCGCGGTAACGCCGGCCGCACGGTAGGCATGCTCTTCGACGAAGGCGGTGACATAGGCTAAACCCTGGGCCACCGACATTTTTTTCAGGTCCAGCGGCGCGGTGGGGGTGGGGTGCAATTCGACATTGAGCCGGGCCAGTTCGGCCGGGTCCCATTGCAACGCGCTGAGGTCATAGCGTTGGTCGGCAATGTTGTTGGCCGTGCCGGGGTCGGTGCCGATGTAGTTCACCGGCAGCATTTTCAACTGCTGCACCGGACGGCCGTTTTCCTGGGTGACGGTGGGTACGTGGCAGCCGGCGCAGTTCTCGGCAAAGAGTGCGCGACCCTGGGCGGCGAGGGGCTTGTCGATGGCACCGAACAAGTCTTGCGGCCAGGTTGGCGGTTTGAGCCGTTGCAGGGTTTCTTCGATCAGGTGCAGGTCGCGCACCCGTACGCTGGACGGGTAGCGGGCATCGCCTTTGAGCGGTTGCCCGACAGCGTCGAAGAACGTCAGGGTCGCGCCTACGCCAAGGGCTTCGCCGATATTGCGCGCCATGGGCTGTTGGGCCGAGCCATTCCACTGCACCCAGTCGAAGGTCCAGATATCCCACAACTGCGGGTAGTCCACCGGCGCATTGGCGACGCGATAATTGTCTGGGGAAATAGCGTCGCCAAAACTGGCGTTAGCGATGCGCCCAAAGGCGTCAGTACGGCCCGGGCCTTCTTCCGTGGGGTAAAGGCCGCGGTGGGTGTCATTCCAGGCAACCTTGAGGAACTGGTTCAGCGATTGCTTGAAGTCCTTGCGCAGTTCATCGCGCTGGGCGTCGTACTGATCCCCCAGGACCTTGTGGGCAAAGCGCTCGAACTTCCATGGGTTGTAATAAGTGGCGGCGAGGCTGGCGACCAGTGCCTGGCCGAAACTGCCGCCCCGCAAGGTGGGGACGCTGGAGGGCAGTACATGTTGAGCCGAGCCGCCATCGATGCGCAGGGCCTGGCCTTTGAAATGCAACTCCCCCGTATGGCAGGCCGCGCAGGTGATGTCCAGGTACTGAACCTTGCTGTCGGCATTCTGGTGCCGGGCGAAACCCACCGGCAGGTTGCCAGGGTTTTGCGTGGTGGGCACCTGCCTGGGATCGACCAGGAAACCAAAGCGCGCCAGGTACTCCGGCGCGGCAAAGCGTTGCTCGGAGAACGGCAGCTCCAGAGCCGTGAACCAGTCGTAGTGCAGGCCCTTTACCTGGGTGCCCTGGGGCGTGAAGTAGAAGGTCTGACGGTCCGCGGCACTCCACTGGTCCTGGTAGTGCACCTGCTCCACGGGCATGTAGTCCGGCAGCTTGGGGTTGAGGGTGTAATAGAGCACCACGGCCAGGGTCAGGCCCAGTGCGATCAATATCAGGAGTAAAACACGGGAAAAAGTGCGCAAGATAACTATCCTTGTCGAATTGTCGCGTTGTTATGCCACTGCGCCACAGGTGCGGCAAGTGACGATTAGCCTGCTATCAGCCGGTTCCGCGATCCGTCGCGGGCCCCCATGATAAATGGAAATGCTTTTAAACACGTGAACTTATCAGAAGTTTCCTGCTCACATGCCGGTAGCCATTGGTCGGGGCCGCCTGATAAGCTCGCGACTTTATTCGAATGCCCTTTTGGCGCATGAACAAGGAAATAGCATGAAACAGCATCGGTTGGCGGCGGCGGTGGCCCTGGTTAGCCTGGTACTTGCGGGTTGTGATTCGCAAACCAGCGTAGAGCTGAAAACCCCGGCGCAAAAAGCTTCCTACGGCATCGGCCTGAACATGGGCAAGAGCCTTGCCCAAGAAGGCATGGATGACCTGGACTCCAAAGCGGTAGCCCAAGGCATTGAAGATGCTGTCGGCAAGAAAGAGCAGAAGCTCAAAGATGACGAACTGGTTGAAGCCTTCGCCGCGCTGCAAAAGCGTGCCGAAGAGCGCATGACCAAAATGAGCGAAGAGTCGGCAGCTGCCGGCAAGAAATTCCTCGAAGACAACGCCAAGAAAGACGGCGTCGTCACCACCGCTTCCGGTCTGCAGTACAAGATCGTGAAGAAGGCCGATGGCGCCCAGCCTAAGCCAACCGACGTGGTGACTGTTCACTACACCGGCAAGCTCACCAACGGCACTACCTTTGACAGCTCTGTAGATCGTGGTAGCCCGATCGACCTGCCGGTCAGCGGCGTGATCCCGGGTTGGGTCGAAGGCTTGCAACTGATGCATGTTGGCGAGAAGGTCGAGTTGTACATCCCGTCCGACCTGGCCTACGGCGCCCAGAGCCCGAGCCCGGCGATCCCGGCCAACTCCGTGCTGGTATTCGACCTGGAGCTGCTGGCCATCAAGGACCCAGCCAAGGCAGAAGCAGCGGACGCACCTGCTGCACCAGCCGCCAAGAAGTAATCGGCGCCTGAACACACAACGCCCCGTCTCGACGGGGCGTTGTTGTTTTCGGGGCTGTATCAAAGGATGCAAAAATCTTCTGTGGGAGCTGGCTTGTCGGGTCGCCGCATCGCTGTGATGACCGCCAGACGCTCAGCACTCCAAATGTGGGAGCTGGCTTGCCTGCGATGACGGCCTGCCAGCCTACACCTACTAACTGACACACCACGATCAACCTGTGGGAGCGGGCTTGCTCGCGAAGGCGGCCTGGCAATCAACACAGTTGGATTGTGTACATATCCATTGCTGCGGTAACGGCCACATAGGGTTCCGCCCTGACGGCGGCTCACTTTGCAAGAGCGGCAAAGTAAGCAAAACGCTCTTGCCCCACCACTCGGCACCTCGCTCAGGCTCGGTGTGCCCGTAATCCGCCAGCGTGGTTTAACGGGGCGCCTAAGATCAAAAGCAGATCAAGATCAAGAGCGGCTCGCTTCGCATCGTGGTTAGCGTTGGCTGCTACGGCCTGTAAAGTTGTGTTGATGCCTAAGGCAATCGCAGGCAAGCCAGCTCCCACATTTGGAGCCGGGGGTGTCTGGGAGATAGGCATCGGCTGGCAGGCTGCCACGTCGTACCGGGTCGTGTAGATGTCTATGGCTATCGCACGCCAGCCAGCCCCTACGTTGAAGCCTCTGCAAATCCAAACGAACGTCCGCAACCGGACACAGTCTGATATAAGACTCGAGCACGGGTAGCCGCACATACATGCCAAGTCAATGAATTCTTGGGTTTTTTTTATGTGCGCAAAAAACGCCCGATCTGACTGTAGGCCTTGTAGTCCGTGGCTTTCAGCCGATAAAACAGGCTCTGTTCACAAGGTTATCCACAATTTGTGTGGATAACCTTTTATGTCGCCTGGAACTGGAGTGCCCAATGAAACCACCGTTCAATTTCACCCGTTTCCTGCCCATGGCCGCACGCTTGCTCGGTCGGGGGCGTTTGCCAACCTTGCTGTTTGCCGTCGCTGCCAAAGGTTCAAGCCAAGGCAATCGGCTCGGCCAGCTCAAGGATGATCTCAAGTTACTGCAGGCCCTGTGCCTGGCTTACTGGCGCGGCGAATACCGTGCGATCAGCCCTAAGGCGCTGATCTCGGTGGTGGCGGGGCTGATGTATTTTCTCAGCCCGATTGATGCGATTCCGGATTTCCTCCCGATGTTCGGCATGCTGGATGACATCGCCGTGCTGGCATGGGTCATGAAGACCCTGAGCGGCGAACTGAGCGCCTTTCGTGCGTGGCGCGATGCGCAACGCCCGGAAAAACTCGCGGTGGTTGAGCGCCTGCCAGCGACGCCTGAGCTGCTGGCCCGGGAAAACCCACAAAAAAACTAATGTTGCCCGGTATCCCCTGCGACCTTTGTGGCTGTTAGGATTACACTTCTAAGGAAAGAGCTTACTTAGTAAGTGTTTTTATCCTACGGGGCAGTCATGGATATTCAGATCATTTCACGCGATGGCGCACCCGAATACGCGGTGTTGCCATGGGACCAGTACCAGGCGCTGCTAAAAGCTGCCGGTCAGCAGCAACCTACACCCGCTTCTTCCCCTGCCGCCTCTACCGCCATTGATCAGGACCTGCGCCCGCTCGCAGCCCTGCGCGGCCTGCGTGAAGCCAAGGGGCTGGCTATCGAGACCCTGGCACGCACAGTGGGGATCAGCCCCTCATACCTTGGATTGATTGAAAGTGGTGAACGCCAGCCGGATGCCGCCATTCGCCGCAGCCTGGCTTGGGAATTGGGCGTAGCAGGTTGGAGGGATGAGTCTTGAGCCTACGTATTAGCCGTCAACACTGGGATGGGTTGCTCAACGAACTGGATCAGGCGCGGCGCCAGCGCCATTTGCTCACCTACCGTGCACTGCTTGAGCGCCTGCAATTCCCCACGCCGGCCATGCAGACCCTGGCGGCGGCCCTGGAGCACCTGGCGGCACTGGATGCCAAGGCCGAGCAGCCGCTGCGCAGTTCCCTGGTGATCAGCCAGGGCGCCAGCCGCCTGCCGCGCACCGGTTTTTTCGAATGTGTGGAGCGCCTGGGGCGGTTCAGCGGGCCTTCTGACGGCGTGGCCGCCGCGTCCTGGCATGCTTCCGAAGTGGTGCGGGTGTTCGAGTACGAGTACCCGGAGTCCGCCGAGGCCTAAAGCGCCTGGGGGCAGGTGTCCATGCTGTCGATCACGTGGATGCTGTAGCCCGCCACATCCTTGGCTTGGTGCTTGGCTTGTGACGCCAGTTCTGCCAACTGGCTGGCATCGAGTTGTGCGCAGGCCTGAGGATACAAGTGCACTACACCGATGGACAGCGACAGCAACGCAAACTCCTGGCGCACGCCCTGGCGATTGAGGGCCACGAAGCACCCAGCCTCCAGATGTTCAGCGCGGTAGAAGCGTCGGCATTGGGTATGGAAGTCATCCAGCAACTGGTTGAGCCGCTTGCGCCAATCCTGCGGGCCCAGCACCAGCAAAAAATCATCCCCACCAATATGCCCGACAAAGTCGCGGCTGGGGTCTACCCGGTCGTTGAGGCACTGCGCCAGGCACAGCAGCACTTCATCCCCGCGCCCGTAGCCGTAGATATCGTTGAACGGTTTGAAACTGTCGATATCCACATAGCAGATCACCGACTCGCGCTGTTGCTGCAGCAGCCGGGTGAGGCACTGCTGGATCGGCACATTGCCAGGCAACAAGGTCAACGGGTTGGCGTAGCGGGCCTGCTGGATTTTCAGCTCCGTGATCAACTTGAGCACGTCGATGACCCGACCCAGCCCCAGGTAATCACCGTTCAGGGTTATGATGAAATCCTCTTCGATGCGTTGCCGCGCGCGGCTGGTCAATAAGCGGCTGACCTGCTGCAAGGACTGGCTCAGTTCCACCGCCAAAAAGTCATCGCTCATCAAGCGGCTGATGGGTTTACGTGCAAACAGATCGGTCGCGAACGGCTTGAGCAACGCGTCCGACAACGAGTGCCGGTGCACAATGCCGACCGGGCAACCGCGGCCGTCCAATACCGCCAGCGAGTTGAGGTTGGCCTGGCGGCGGAACGATTCCAGCACTTGAGCGGTGGCGGTGTCTTGATCCACGGCGGGCTGCTCATTGAGCAGGGCGCTCAAGTCACTGCCTTCGTCATTGAGGGCCAGCGTGGCGTTATCCGGCTTGGGCAGCATCAGGCGCGCTTCCTGCGGCGGCTTTTCCTGAGGGCGGCAGAGCAGGTAGCCCTGGACCAGGTCGACGCCCATCTCCGTCAACACCGCTAGTTCTTCCGGCAGCTCGATGCCCTCGGCAATCACTTGGGCGCGGGACGCCCTGGCGATCTGCAGGATCGAGCCGACAAACTCACGCTTGAGGGCGTCCTGGTGAATGCCGTCGATAAAGTGCCGGTCGATCTTCACGTAGTCCGGGCGCAGTTCGGACCACAACCGCAAGCTGGAATAACCGGCGCCCAAGTCATCCAGTGCGATGGCAAAGCCCATGTCGCGGTAGTGGTGCAAGGCAGTTTGCAGCAGCGCGAAATCGTCGGTGGGTGCCTGCTCGGTTAGCTCGATCACCACTTGGCTGGGAGAAATGCCGAAGTCGCGCAACAGTTGCAGCGTGCGCCCTGGCTGATGTGCGTTCTCCATCAAGGATTCGGGCGAGATATTGAGGAACAGCTTGCCGGGCAGTTTCTGCTCGCTGAAGCGCCGGCATGCATTCTCTCGACACGCCATGTCCAATTCGCTCAGGCGCCCTGCGTGGCTGGCCACCGAGAACAGTGCGACGGGGGAGTGCAGCGGGCTGTTGGACGGGCCACGACTGAGAGCCTCATAACCGAGGATGCGCCGCTCCGACAGGCAGATGATCGGTTGGAACAGGCTGTGCAAACTGCCTTGAGCCAGGATTGAGCCCAATGCATTCAGCTGTTCGGTCATGGTCATGGCGGTCTCGATCAAAAAAAAGGACCGCAGGCGTAAACCTGCGGTCCTTTTATTTCACGACAGAATGATGTCTATATGATGACACTCCGAGGAGCGATCACATTAAATCGCCATCATTTACTGCTTGGCCACCTGCTTGGTGATTTTCAGATAATCCAGCAGGATCCGGCCAGTCTCGGCCAAGTAAGCGTCGTCTTCCGGCTTGGTTTTATCCGCCTCGGTCGGCAGCGCATCTTCATCTTCTTTCTTCAGCTCTTTGAGCGGGTCTTCACCCTTGGCCTTGCGGCGGGTGTTTTCCAGCACCAGTTGCTGATTCTCGATGCTGGAATGCTGTGCACGGCGATCCGCTTCGTTGAGGCTGACGGTCTTTTCTTCCATCAGCTTCTTGGCCAGGGCCAGCTTGTCGCGGATAAACACGAACTCGGCATCCTTGGCGGAGCGGGTGTCATGGTCAGCCTTCAACTGAGCCAGGAAGGGCTTGAACGGATCCGTCGCCGGCTTGATCGCAGGGCGGATGGTGTCCCACGGCATGGCTTCAGGCAGGGCGCTTTCGCCGATTTCCTTGGTGTCGATGATCGAAGGGAAATCGATATCCGGCAGTACGCCTTGATGCTGGGTGCTCTGCCCCGATACCCGGTAGAACTTGGCCAGTGTCAGCTTGAGCTCGCCATGGTTCAGCGGTTGGATGGTCTGCACGGTGCCTTTGCCGAAGGTCTGGCCGCCGATGATCAGTGCGCGGTGGTAGTCCTGCATGGCGCCGGCGAAAATCTCCGAGGCCGAGGCCGAGAGACGGTTGACCAGCAGCGCCATCGGCCCTTTGTAGAAGGCCCCCGGGTTCTCGTCTTCGAGCACGTCGACACGGCCGTCAGCGTTGCGTACCAATACGGTCGGTCCCTTGTCGATAAACAGGCTGGTCAGCTCGGTGGCTTCCTGCAGGGAGCCGCCGCCGTTGTTGCGCAGGTCGATGACCACGCCGTCGACTTTCTCTTTCTGCAGTTCTGTCAGGATTTTCTTCACGTCGCGGGTGGTGGACTTGTAGTCCGGATCACCGGCACGGAACGCCTTGAAGTCCAGATAGAAGGCCGGGATTTCGATCACGCCCAGCTTGTAGTCCTTGCCATCCTGCTTGAGGTTGAGGACTTTCTTCTGCACGGCCTGGTCTTCGAGCTTCACCGCTTCACGGGTGATGGACACGATCTTGCTGGTCTGGTCGTTCGGTGCATTGGTGTGCGGAATCACTTCCAGGCGCACCACGCTGCCTTTAGGCCCACGGATCAGCTTGACCACTTCGTCCAGGCGCCAGCCGACCACATCGACCATCTCTTTGTCGGCCTGGGCCACGCCGATGATCTTGTCGGCCGGTGCCACTTGCTTGGTTTTGTCAGCAGGGCCTGCCGGCACCAGACGTACGATCTTCACCTGGTCATTGTCGCTTTGCAGGACGGCACCGATGCCTTCCAGGGACAGACTCATATTGATATCGAAATTTTCCGCGTTATCTGGCGACAGATAATTGGTGTGCGGGTCGTAGGACATCGCAAAGGTGTTGATGTAGGCCTGGAAGATATCCTCGGCACGGGTCTGGTCCAGGCGTGCCAGCTGGTTTTTGTAGCGCTTGGTCAGCAGTTCTTGAATGGCCTTGGGCTCTTTGCCGGCGATCTTCAAGCGCAGCACTTCGTCCTTGACGCGTTTGCGCCACAGGTCGTCCAGGGCTGCGGTGCTGGTCAGCCAAGGGGCGTCCTTGCGGTCTACCAGAAGGGTTTCTTTCTGGGTGAAATCGAGTTTGTCGACGCCCTTGTTCAGCTCACCCAACGCGAAGTCCAGACGCGCTTTGACGCGGTCCAGGTAACGCTTGTAGATGGTGAAGCCGGGTTGCAGGTCGCCGCTCTTGAGGAAGTCGTCGAATTGGGTCTTCCACTTGTCGAACTCAGCGATATCGCTGGCCAGGAAGTAGCTGCGCGAGGGGTCCAGCAGCTTGAGGTAGCTGTCGTAGATGATCACCGAGCGAGCGTCGTCCAGCGGCGGCTTGCTGTAGTGATGGCGCTTGAGCAACTCGACGACGTTAAGGCTGGCAATCACCTCATCGCGATCAGGCTGAAGGTTGTCCCAGCTATTGGCTGCGAACGTATTGGTCGACATCGACGCGAAGCCGAGACCAATGAAAAAAGCGAGGGCGGTGCTGGGGAACAGATGCTTCATGCTGATTCGACGCGGGGGCAATTGATAACGCATATTAGGCCGTCTTTGAGGGAGCCGGTTCCATATGGTCCGGTCGCATAATGCAAAAAGCCCGGCGCTACAGCACCGGGCTCAGTCCAGACTCACTATGGAGGCACTGTGAAAGCATTGCAAGGCGTTGACGGTGATGTGGGGGGCTAGAACAACCTCGTCCTACGTCCGGTGTAGTCCGTATTGCCAATAGCCTGACCGAATCCTAGATTGAAATGCAGTCAGTGTGGGAGCTGGCTTGCCTGCGATAGCGGTGCGCCNCCGGCAAGCCAGCTCCCACAGGTTGATGTCTATTGATTCAGGTCCAGTGGTGGATCGGCCAGCCGGCCTGTTCGGCATTGGCGCGCAACACCGGGTCCGGGTTCACCACCTGCGGGTGATCCACCTTGAGCAGCAGCGGTAAATCATTGCGCGAGTCCGAATAGAAATAGGCACCTTCAAGGGTTTCGCCTTCCTGCTCCAGCCATTCCAGCAACCGCGTGATCTTGCCTTCACGGTAAGTCAGTACACCCTCTGTCTTGCCGTCGTATACCCCATGGCTGACGCTCAGGTTAATCCCCAGCACTTCCTCGATACCGATACGCGCAGCAATCGGCGTGACCAGGTGAGTGCCCGAAGCGGAAATCACCAGGATCCGGTCACCGTTCGCGCGGTGGCGGGCGATGGTCTTGGTGGCGTCGCTGTAGATCAGCGGCTCGATCACGTCCTCGACCCACGGCTCCACCAGGTGCTCGATTTCTTCCGGGGTTCGGCCGATCATCGGCTCCAGGCTGAAATCCATGAAATCTTCCATCAACAGCTTGCCCTGGCTGTAGGCATCCATCAGCTCGTTGTTCCTGCGCATGAATGACTCAGGGTCTACCCAGCCGAGGCGGCCCATCTGTTCGCTCCACAGCGTGGCGCAGTCGCCGTGGATCAAGGTGTCGTCCAGATCAAAAATTACCAATGCCATCGGTGATGCTCTCTCTCAATAGGTCGCTGCCTGTCAGGCTACTTCACACAGTGCGCTGGGGTCGATGGAAAGTGCCAGGCGTTGGCCGTCCGGATGCAGGTCGTCGGCCGAACGATTGAGCACATCCACCACCAGCTCGACACCACGGGCTTCGATGCGGTAGCGAATTACGTTACCCAGCAGGCTGTGGCTACGCACCAACGCATCGAGCTCGCCACTGCGGCTCAACTCGATGGCCTCGGGGCGAATCGCGATACGCCCGCTGATCGGTCGCTGCAGCAGTTGGCTGGCCTTGTCGGCATCGAGCAGGTTGTAGTTGCCGATAAACCCAGCAGCGAACACATCCACCGGCGCGGTATAGAGGGTTTCGGCATCGCCGCTCTGCACGATCTTGCCCTGGTTCATCAAGAAGATGCGGTCGGACATGGTCAGCGCTTCTTCCTGGTCATGGGTCACGAAGATCGTGGTCAGCCCCAGCTCGCGCTGGATCTGGCGGATCTGCTCGCGCAAGTGCTTGCGAATACGTGCATCCAGCGCCGACAGCGGTTCATCGAGCAACAGCAGGCGCGGGCGGGTTACCAGGGAGCGGGCGAGGGCGACGCGCTGGCACTGGCCACCGGACATCTGGTGCGGATAGCGGCCGGCCAGGTCCTTGAGTTCCACCAGTTGCAGCACTTCTTGCACGCGCTTGTGACTGTCGTCGGCGTTGACCTTTTGCATGCGCAGGCCGAAGGCAACGTTCTGTTCCACGGTCATGTTGGGGAACAGCGCGTAGCTCTGGAACACCATGCCGATCTGGCGCTTCTGTGGGCTCAGGGGCACGATGTCCTGGCCATCCAGGAGGATTTGGCCACTGTCCACCGGCGTAAGCCCGGCGATGCAGCGCAGCAGGGTGGATTTGCCGCAACCGGACGGGCCGAGCAGGGTGACGAACTCGCCTTTGGCGACCTCGCAATTGATATCGCTGAACACCGGGGTGCCGGCGTAGCCTTTTTGCAGGTGTTGGACGCTGACGAAGCTCATTGGCTTTTGTCCTTGTTCAAGAGAGTGGCGGCCCAGGTCAGTACCAGTACAAAGAAGAAATAAGAGATCACCACGGCGCTGGTGAAATGGCCACTGCTGTTGCGCATGTTGTTGAGGTACACCTGCAGGGTTTCGTAGCGGGTGCCGACGAGGATGTTGGCGAACACGAACTCGCCGAACAGGAACGAGAACGACAGCAGCAGCGCCACCATCAGGCCCTTGCGCAGGTTGGGCAGCACCACCAGGATCGCGGCCTGCCAGGTGCTGGCGCCGAGCAGTTGCGAAGCGTCCATCAGGTCGCGCAGGTTGATGGCTTGCAGGTTGTTGGTGATCGCTCGGTACATGAACGGCAGCGCGACGGTGAAGTAGCAGCCGATCAAAATCCACGGCGTGCCCACCATCGCCAGCGGCCCGGAACCGTACAGTTGCAGCAGACCCACCGAGGACACCACCGGCGGCACCGCAAAGGGCAGCAGGATCAGGATGTTCATCAGCGCGTCGAGCTTGGGAAAGTGGTAATGCACCACGAACAGCAGCGGCAAGATCAACACCACCGAGAGGATAAGTGCGCCCACGCACACCAGCAACGATTGCCCGAAGGCCATCAGAAAGCGCGGGTCGCTCCACAGCTGTACATACCATTTCACGCTGAAGCCGGCAGGCAGGATGGTTGCCGACCAACTGCTGGAAATCGAGTAGACAAAAGTGCCCACCAGCGGCAGCACCAGGATCAGGAACAACAGGTACACCACCACCCGATGGTAGAGGGAGGCCGTACCGGCTTCAGCGCGAGACATGGTAGCTCCTCTTGAGCAGCAGTTGATGCACCACCGTGACCACGGTCATCAGCGCCACCAGCACCACGGCCAGGGCGCTGGCCATGTTCGGGTCCAGCGACACATCGCCGGAGACCAGGCCGGCAATGCGAATTGGCAGCACGTTGAAGTTGCCGGTAGTAAGCGCATAGACCGTGGCGTAGGCGCCCAGGGCATTGGCCAGCAGGATCACAAAGGTGCCGAGCAGGGCCGGGGTGAGCACCGGCAGGCCGATATGGCGCCAGAACTGCCAGCCATTCGCACCGAGCAGCGCGGCAGATTCGCGCCAGTCTTCGCGCAATGCGTCAAAGGCCGGGTAGAGCAACAGTACGCCGAGGGGGATCTGGAAATAGGTATAGAGGATGATCAAGCCGGTTTTCGAGTACAGGTTGAAGTCCTCGATGATCCCGGCCTGCTTGAGCATGAGGGTGATACTGCCGTTGAACCCCAGCAGGATGATGAACGCGAAGGCCAGGGGCACGCCGGCGAAATTGCTGGTCATGTTGGCGAACGCGGTGACGAAGTTGCGCAGCGGCGAATCCACTCGGCGCAGTGAGTAGCTGCCCAAGGTGGCGATGATGATGCCGAAGATGCTGGAGTAAAAGCTGATCTCCAGGCTGAACTGGATGGCCTGCCGGTAGAACTTCGACGTGAAGATGCGGGTGAAGTTTTCCAGGCCCCAGCCGGCCTCTTCGGTTTGCAGGCTGCTGATCAGCACCCACACCAGCGGCGCGATCTCGAACACGATAAAGAACAGTGCGAAGGGCAGCAGGCATAGCAGGGCCAGCCATTTACCGCGGGTCAATGCATTCACTTGAGCAACTCCCGGCACACAGGTTTGTCGTGGGGCACGCCGAGCAGTTCGCAGACGGTGCCGCACAGGTCGGTCTGTTTCGGCGCAGCGTCGCTGTCCAGGCTGAAGGCGTCACCGATGACAAACAGTGGCACTTCCCGTTCTTCGCGCAACAGGCCGTTGTGGGAGCGGTCGTTGTTCATGCCATGGTCGGCGGTGACCAGTATCTGGTAGCCGGCGTCGAGCCAGCCTTGCAGGTAGTCGGCCAGGATAATGTCGGCCGAGCGTGCGCTGTTGCGGTATTGCGCGGTGTCGAGGCCATGCTTGTGGCCGGCGTCGTCGATGTTCATCGGGTGCACCAGCAAAAAGTTTGGCGCGTGCTTGAGCCGCAGGCTTTCGGCGTCGGCGAACAGGTGGGAATCGGGGTAGTGGTCATTCCAGTAGAAATGCCCGTGCTGGATCGCCAGCGCCTTGTCGTTGGTATGACGATCGCGGGCGGCGAGAAAGGGCGTGCGGTTATACAACTCGCTGACCCAGTGGTAAGCCGCCGCCGCGGTGCTCAAGCCGGCGTCGGTGGAGTAATGGAAAATGCTGCGCTGGGTGGACAGGCGCGAGACGTTGTTGTGCACGACACCGCTTTGGATCGGCGGCACGCCGGTGAGGATGCACTCGTACAACGGGCGGGACAGGGCAGGCAGTTCACATTCCAGTGTGTAGAGGGCTGCGCGTCTTGCGCCGACATAGGCCTGCAAGTGCCCCATAGCGTGCCGGGCAACCTCGAAGTTGAGGCCGTCGAGCACCACAAGGATGACATTGTGCTTCATGGGGGCTGGGGCTCCGCAACAAAGGGTATGGCTCAGTATCAACTTGGGATGGGATCAAATGTGGGAGCTGGCTTGTTGTGGCGAGCAAGCTTGCTTGCGCTGGGGTGCGGAGCACCCCCAAAAAGCCGGCACCAGCTACGCTGTCGAGCGGGAGCAAGCTCCCTCGCCACAGCAAGCCAGCTCCCACACTGACCGCCTTTGGATCAGAGAGACCGATTACTTCATTTCTACGATGACTTGCTCGTTCCACATCTGTGGCAGCTTCTTGGACGTCGCTTCCCAGGCATCGGCATCCTTGATCGGCTGCGGGTTGGCCTTGGTGTACTGCTCGCCCGGGATCAGGTTTTTGGCAACGTCCGCCGGCAGTTTCAAGTCGGTTTCAGCCCGGATCGGACGCGCATTGCCGCGTGCCAGGTTGAGCTGGCCGGCATCGCTGAAGATGTATTCGCGGGTGAGCTTGGCGGCGTTCGGGTGCTTGGCGTATTTGTTGATGATGGTGGTGTAGCCGGATTTCACCGAGCCATCCGAGGGGATCAGCACCACGTAGTCATCCGGGTTGGCCATCTTGGCCTTGTAGCTCAGGCCGTTGAAGTCCCAGACGAGGCCCACTTCGACTTCGCCTTTTTCCATGGTGGCGATGGTCGGGTTGGACAGCGAGAGCCGACCTTGCTGGGCGATCTTGGTGAAAAATTGCAGGCCCGGCGCGATGTTTTTCTCGTCACCCTTGTTGGCGATGGCTGCGGCGAGTACTGCGTTCGAAGCCTGGGCGGCGGTGCTCACGTCACCCACCGAGACCTTGTATTTACCGGTTTGCAGGTCAGCCCAGGTGGTGGGCACTTCGGAGCCGTGCAGCAGCTTCTTGTTGACGATAAAGGCGATGGTGCCGGTGTAGGCCAGGGCCCAGTGACCGTCCTTGTCTTTTGCCCAATCCGGCACCTGCGCCCAGGTGGACGGTTTGTACGGCTGGGTGACTTCCTGTTTCACCGCGATCGGGCCGAAGGCTGCGCCCACGTCACCGATATCGGCGCTGGCGTTGTCTTTTTCGGCTTTGAACTTGGCGATTTCCTGGGCCGAGCTCATGTCGGTGTCGATGTGCTTGAGGCCGTAGGTCTTGGCCAGGTCTTCCCAGGTGCCTTTCCAGTTGGCCCAGTCATCGGGCATGCCGACGCTGTTGACGGCGCCTTCCGCTTTGGCGGCGGCTTCCAAGGTTTTTAGATCGGTATCAGCAGCCATGGCGGCGGTGCACATGGCAATGGTCGAGCCTAACAGTGATGCCAGGAAAAGCTGTTTCATCCGAAGCTCCTTTGGGCGTTTTCAACGCGGCGTTTTATCTGAACGTTAGCGGTGGTTTGGTCTAGGTCAGCAATACCTGAGCCAATCTAGGCCCCCTGGATGACAGTTTCATGTCGATGTCGTTTTTGAAGCGCTGATGTCGCTCAGCTCCGACTTAGCGTAGACCATGCCCAAGTGCCCGCAGGCCCTGGACTTGGCCGATGTATTGCAGGGGGTGGTAGAGGCAGTCGACAGCCTTTGTCATCTGTCGGTCATGTGGAGTGCCTAGGCTGGTACACAGCAGCAGAAGCCCAGATAGAGCGCGTTTTGTGCACCTGAACGGTGCTGGTCTAGTCCAGATAGGTAACGTTGATGCGTGATGAGGCAATCAAGGCGGTAACCTCCATCGGCCTGGCGCTGCAAGAGCAGATCGACCATGGCCTGTTGCCGCCTGCCAGCAAACTGCCCGCCGAACGCAAGCTCAGCGAGTTGTTTGGTACCACTCGGATTACCGTGCGGGAAGCCTTGTTACAGCTTGAGGCCCAAGGGCAGATTTACCGCGAAGAGCGTCGGGGCTGGTTCGTCTCGCCGCCACGGCTGGCCTATAACCTGATGCAGCGCAGCCATTTTCACGCGATGGTCAGCGACCAGGGGCGTGAGGCTTCCACGCAGGTCATTTCCGCACGCTTGCAACCGGCGTCGGCGGCGGTGTGCGCGTGGTTGCAGTTGCCGGCGTTGTCGAGCGTGATCCAGATTTGCCGGGGGCGCAGGATTGACGGGCGCCTGGTGTTGTATGTGGAGCACTATCTGAACCCGCAGTATTTTCCGGGAATCCTGGCGTGTGATTTGAATCAGTCGATGACTGAGCTGTATGCCAGCAAATATGACTTGCGCTACGGGCGGGTGCGCTTCGAGATTGTGCCGACCTCACTGCCGGTGGAAGCGGCCGCTGCGCTGCGCGTCTCGGTAGGCAGCCCGGGCTTGCGCATCGCCCGGGTCAATTACGACCAGCATCAACGCCTGATCGACTGTGACCTGGAGTTCTGGCGGCATGATGCGATTCATGTGGGTGTGGATGTGGTGTAGCGGCTTGTGCACCGCGAACCCATGTGGGAGCTGGCTTGCCTGCGATGGTATCGACTCGGTGCGCCTGATAA
>NZ_JBQEQE010000049.1:0-19338 GCF_052046095.1 Pseudomonas sp. 22072 | reverse complement strand
GAGAACGGCGCCGGCAAGTCGACCCTGCTGAAAATCCTCGGCGGCGCCTACATTCCGTCCAGCGGTACGGTGCAGATCGGCGCGCAGACCATGGCCTTCAAATGCGCCGCCGACAGCATCGCCAGCGGTGTGGCGGTGATTCACCAGGAGCTGCACCTGGTGCCGGAAATGAGCGTGGCCGAGAACCTGTTCCTCGGGCATTTACCCACGCGCTTTGGCGTGGTCAACCGGAGCCTGCTGCGCAAGCAGGCCCTGGCCTGCCTCAAGGGGCTGGCCGATGAAATCGACCCCGACGAAAAACTCGGGCGCCTGTCCCTGGGCCAGCGCCAATTGGTGGAAATCGCCAAGGCGCTGTCCCGTGGCGCCCATGTGATCGCCTTTGACGAGCCGACCAGTAGCCTCTCGGCGCGGGAAATCGACCGCTTGATGGCCATCATCACGCGCCTGCGCGAGGAGGGCAAAGTAGTGCTCTACGTGTCGCACCGTATGGAAGAAGTGTTCCGTATCTGCGACGCAGTGACGGTCTTCAAGGACGGTCGCTACGTGCGTACGTTCGAGGACATGAACACGCTGACCCACGATCAACTGGTGACCTGCATGGTCGGTCGCGATATCCAGGATATCTACGATTACCGACCGCGTGAGCAGGGCGAAGTGGCGCTCAAGGTAGACGGCTTGCTCGGTCCTGGCCTGCGTGAACCGATCAGCTTTGAGGTGCGCAAGGGCGAGATCCTGGGCCTGTTCGGGCTGGTGGGCGCGGGGCGTACCGAGCTGTTTCGCCTGCTCAGTGGGTTGGAGCGCGCCAGTGCCGGCAGCCTGGAACTGTGCGGGCAAGCGCTGCAACTGCGCTCACCCCGCGACGCCATCGCCGCCGGGGTATTGCTGTGTCCGGAGGATCGCAAGAAAGAGGGCATCATCCCGCTGGGCAGCGTCGCTGAGAACATCAACATCAGCGCCCGTGGCGCCCATTCCACCTTTGGCTGGCTGTTGCGCGAAGGCTGGGAGAAAGGTAACGCCGACCGACAGATCCAGGCGATGCGGGTCAAAACGCCGAACGCGGCGCAGAAGATCCTGTACCTGTCCGGTGGCAACCAACAGAAAGCCATCCTTGGCCGCTGGTTGTCGATGCCGATGAAGGTCCTGCTGCTGGACGAGCCCACCCGGGGTATCGACATCGGCGCCAAGTCGGAGATCTACCAGATCATCCATAACCTGGCGGCCAGCGGTATAGCGGTGATCGTGGTGTCCAGCGACCTGATGGAAGTGATGGGCATCTCCGACCGCATCCTGGTGCTGTGCGAAGGCGCCCTGCGCGGCGAACAACTGCGCGAGCACGCGACTGAATCCAACCTGCTGCAACTGGCCTTGCCACGCGGCCTGGCGAACTGAGAGACGACCATGACTATCCAAAACAACGCGCTGCCCTCGGCACGCAAACCCCTCGATATGCGCGCATTGCTCGATAACTGGGCGATGCTCTTGGCGGCGGTCGGCATCTTCGTACTGTGCGCGCTGCTGATCGATAACTTCCTCTCGCCGCTGAACATGCGCGGTCTGGGCCTGGCTATTTCCACTGTGGGCATCGCCGCGTGCACCATGCTGTTCTGCCTGGCCTCGGGGCACTTCGACTTGTCGGTAGGCTCGGTGATCGCCTGCGCCGGCGTGGTTGCGGCGATTGTGATGCGCGATACCGACAGCGTGATGCTGGGCATTGGCGCAGCGCTGCTGATGGGCCTGATGGTGGGGTTGATCAATGGCATCGTGATCGCCAAGCTGCGGGTCAACGCCTTGATCACTACGCTGGCGACCATGCAAATCGTGCGCGGCCTGGCTTACATCTTTGCCGACGGCAAGGCCGTAGGCGTGTCCCAGGAGCAATTCTTCGTGTTCGGCAACGGCCAATTGTTTGGTGTGCCGGTGCCGATCCTGATCACCATTGTCTGCTTCCTGTTCTTCGGCTGGCTGCTCAACTACACCACCTATGGGCGCAACACCATGGCCATCGGCGGTAACCCGGAGGCGGCGCTGCTGGCGGGCGTGAACGTTGACCGCACCAAGATCCTGATCTTTGCCGTGCACGGCCTGATTGGCGCGCTGGCGGGAGTGATCCTGGCTTCACGCATGACCTCCGGCCAGCCGATGATCGGCCAGGGCTTCGAGCTCACGGTGATCTCGGCCTGCGTGCTGGGTGGGGTGTCGCTGAGCGGCGGCATCGGCATGATCCGCCATGTGATTGCCGGGGTGTTGATTCTGGCGATCATCGAGAATGCGATGAACCTGAAGAACATCGATACCTTTTACCAGTATGTGATCCGCGGTTCGATCCTGCTGTTGGCCGTGGTCATCGACCGCATGAAACAACGCTGAGCCCAGGCGCTGTGAAAAACCAATGTGGGAGCTGGCTTGCCTGCGNGCAGGCAAGCCAGCTCCCACAATTTAATCAGCGGTGAACTTGAAAATAGTGTGTTGGGTGTAAGTCTGCCCAGGATTCAAGCGGGTCGAGGCAAAGCTCGGTTGGTTAGGCGCATCCGGAAAATGCTGGGTCTCCAAAGTAAACCCACTCCAATGCTGATAGGTCTTGCCGCCTTTGCCCTTCACCGAACCGTCGAGGAAGTTGCTGGTATAAAACTGTACGCCGGGCTCTGTGGTGTAGAGCTGCAAACGCCGTCCTGATTCAGGATCATGCACCTCGGCGGCCAACTGCTTGACGTCCCCTTTGGTATCCAGCGCCCAGTTGAAGTCGAAGCCACCTTGTTTGGGCTCGGCGAATTTGAGCTGCGGATGGTCGTCCTTGATGTGCTGGCCGATGGCGGTAGGCTTCAGGAAGTCCATGGGCGTGCCCTTGACCGGCGCCAGTTCGCCGGTGGGAATCAAGGTGGCATTCACCGGTGTGTAGTGGCTGGCGTGCAAGGTGGCGACCTGCTTGAGAATGTCGCCGTTGCCCGCGCCGGCCAGGTTGAAGTAGCTGTGGTTGGTGAGGTTGAGCACCGTCGGTTTGTCGGTGGTGGCGGTGTAGTCGATGTGCAGTTCGTTGTTGTCGTTGAGGCGGTAGGTGACCTCGGTCTTCAAGTTGCCCGGAAAGCCCATTTCCCCGTCCTTGGACAGGTAGGTGAGGGTGACCCCCACCGAGTCTTTGTCCTTGACCGATTTGGCTTGCCACACCTGCTTGTCGAAGCCCTGGGCGCCGCCATGCAATGAATTGGGGCCGTCGTTGAGCGGCACCTGGTAGCGTTTGCCGTCGAGTTCGAAGGCGCCGCCGGCCAGGCGATTGCCGAAGCGGCCGATGGTGGCGCCGAAAAACGCGGTACCGCCTTGATAGCCTTGCACGTCGTCGAAGCCCAGCACCACGTCGTCGAGCTTGCCGTGTTTGTCCGGCACCTTGAGCGACTGCAGCACACCGCCGTAAGTGATCACCGTGGCTTGCATGCCGTGGCTGTTGCGCAACACGTACTGTTCGACGGCGGTGCCATCGTTGGTTTTACCGAAGGGTTTGTGTTCGCTGCTAAGGCCGGCTGCGTGCGCGCCGCCGCTGGCGATCAGCATAGACAGCGCGAGGCCGGACAGCAGGTATCGAGGGTGCTTCATGGTCGAACTTCCTTTTGTTGTTTTGCTGGAATAGTTCTACTAATTTGAGATATTTTGTCGATATGACAGCAGATTTATAGCCTTTAACGCCGTTCTTGCAAAATAAAATAAGACTAATTAAGCGGAGCACTCATTGTTATGACTACCCAGCAAGCGATTTATCCCGACCTCAAGGACAAAACCGTGCTGGTTTCCGGCGGGGCTTCGGGGATTGGCGAGTTCATGGTGCGGGCCTTCGCCGCGCAGGGTGCCAAGGTGGCGTTTGTGGACCGTGCACAGAGCCAGGGTGAACGCTTGGCGGCGCTGCTCAACTCCAAAGGCCAGAGTGTCGAGTTCGAGTGCTGCGATATCACCGACGAGATCGGCTACCGTGCGGCGATCGGGCGTTTCGAGCACTCCCTGGGGCCGATCACGGTACTGGTCAACAATGCGGCGAACGATGTGCGCCACAGCCTGGAAGAAATCGACTCGCACATGTTCGACCAACTGATTGCGGTCAACCTCAAGCACGCCTTCTTTGCCGCCAAGGCGGTGGTGCCCATGATGAAGGAGGCTGGTAGCGGCTCGATCATCAACCTGGGCTCGGTGGGCTGGATGATGGCCTCGGCCGGCTACCCCGTATACGCCGCCAGCAAGGCTGCCGCCCACGGCATGACCCGAGCCCTGGCGCGTGAACTGGGGCCCAACCATATCCGCGTCAACACCTTGGTGCCGGGTTGGGTGATGACCGAAAAACAACTGGCCATGTGGGTCGACGACGCCGCCAAGGAGCTCATCGCCCGCAGTCAGTGCCTGCCCGGCAGCGTGATGCCGGAACACATCGCCAACATGGCGCTGTTTTTGGCCTCGGATGCCTCGGCGATGTGCTCGGCGCAGAACTTTATCGTCGACGGCGGGTGGGTGTAGCGACACCAACAGGGCTCCCTGTAGGAGCGAGCTTGCTCGCGAAAAACGTCAACGATAACGCGTGTAGCCTGAGTAAACGCGGCGTCTATGAGTTTTTCGCGAGCAAGCTCGCTCCTACACATTAGGGCGAGTTCATTCGATGGGGTAACGCTTGAACGCCGGGTGCTGCTCCAGGCGTTCGGCATGGCGCTTGAGGTTGGGGAACGCATCGGCCTTCACCACCGAGGCCACGGTGAACTGGCTGAACGACCAGGCGACCGCTGCGGTGAGGGAGGCCTGGGTCAGCGCCTCGTTGCCCGCCAGTTGCTTGTCCAGCAACGTATAGGCCGCCAGCAATTGCCCGGTAACGCGCTCAAGCCAAGGCGCATGCAATTTTTCAGCGGGGCGCAGGTTGTGTTCATAGACGATCTGCACGCTTTTTTCACAGGCCGCCAGCGCGAGCCCAAGCAGTTGCAGGTCGCGGGCGCGTGCCGCCGGTTGTTGGGGCAGCAGCTTTTTGTCAGCCGGCGCCAGCGCTTCCAGGTAATCGAGGATCAGGCTCGAATCCATCAGCATCGTCCCATCGTCCAGCACCAGGGAAGGGGCCTTGACTACCGGGTTGATCTGGGCAAATTCAGCGTAAGTGCTGAACACCGACAGCGGTTCATGCACGAAGTCCACCCCGTATAACTCCAGGGAAACAGCCACGCGGCGTACGTAGGGCGAGTCCAGCATTCCGACCAGTTTCATGCAGCCTCCATTGCTTACAGGGTGTTGGGCTCACGAGATTAAGGGCGCGGGCCTGGATTGCGCAACGGCGTTGTGCAGCAGCCGATACGCCTGCACCAATTGATCCAGGCTGAACGCCAGGTTGCGCCCGCTGGGGTTGGGCAGCACCCATACCGAGGCGTCGCCCAGTAGCTGCGCTTGCAAACCCCAGGCGACCTCGCGCTGGCCGGTCAGTGCGCTATAGCCGGGCTTGCCGAGGAACGCGACGAAACGCGGGGCATGGCGGCGAACTTTATGTTCGAGCGCCGCAGCCGCGTCCTGGAACTCATGCCGCGCCAACTCGCCTGCACTGGCCGTTGGCCGTGCCACCAAAGTGGTCAATCCGCAACCGTAGTGCAGCAAGGTGGCGCCGTCTTGCGGGCGAATTTCATTGGGCGTGAAACCGGCCAGGTGCACGGTGCGCCAGAAACGATTGCTGCGATTGGCAAAATGCAGGCCGAGGGCTGCCGAGCCCTTGCCAGGGTTGATGCCGCAGAACAGTACGTGCAAGTGGTCGGCGAGGAGGTCGTCGAGTCGATCATTCATGCCGGATCTTCCATGCTGATAGGTGTGACGAATCATCGACCTTTGGTTTAGTCTGGAGCGCTTAGTTGATCGCAAGCGCCTCTGGAGCATTGATTATGACCGAGTACGTACCTGCCAAAGTCTGGACCTGGGACACCGAAAGCGGCGGCACCTTCGCCAGCATCAACCGGCCCATCGCCGGCGCCACTCACGAAAAGCCGCTGCCGGTGGGCAAGCACCCGCTGCAGTTATACTCCCTGGCCACGCCCAATGGGCAGAAGGTCACGATCCTGCTGGAAGAGCTGCTGGCCTTGGGGCACAGCGGCGCCGAATACGACGCCTGGCTGATCAAGATCGGCGACGGCGACCAGTTCGGCAGTGGCTTTGTGGCGGTGAACCCGAACTCGAAGATTCCTGCGCTGATGGACCACAGCGGCGCCACACCTATTCGCGTGTTCGAATCAGGCGCGATTTTGCAGTACCTGGCCGAGAAGTTCGGTGCGTTCCTGCCTACGCAGCCCGCCGCCCGGGCTGAATGCCTGTCGTGGCTGTTCTGGCAGATGGGCAGCGCGCCTTACCTGGGGGGCGGCTTTGGGCATTTCTATGCCTATGCGCCGAGCAAGATGGAATACCCGATCAACCGCTTCGCCATGGAGACCAAGCGCCAACTGGATGTGCTGGATAAGCGCCTGGCGGTCAGCCAATACATCGCCGGGGATGAATACACCATTGCCGATATCGCCATATGGCCTTGGTACGGTGGGTTGGTCAAAGGCCGCTTGTATGGTGCGGCAGAGTTTTTGTCGGTGCATGAATACAAGCATGTGATGCGCTGGGCGGATGCGATTGATGCGCGGCCGGCGGTGCAGCGTGGGCGGCGGGTGAACCGGGTGTCGGGGGATGATCAGTTGCCCGAGCGCCATGATGCAAGTGACCTGGATTGATACGATAACCACGTGGCGAGGGAGCTTGCTCCCGCTGGGGCGCGAAGCGNGCGGGAGCAAGCTCCCTCGCCACAGTTGCCGCTTCTGCCTTCGATAGTATCCAGCTGATTGTTCGAGTTATTTGTAGCGCTGCTCAAACACCCCCACCTGCTCAGGCGTGATCAGCTCGAAAGGCACCCACACTTGCGCGTCAACTTGCTCGCCCTTGATCATCCGCACCGCCGCTTGTACGGCCTGGGCAGCCTGGGCCTTGGGGTCCTGGAACACTGAGCCCGCCAGCAGCCCGCGCTTGATCGCTGCCAGGCCATCGGGCAAGCCGTCGATGCCGACAATCGCAATCTCGCCCTTGGCCTTGCCCGCTTGCTGCAAGGCCATGGCCGCGCCAATCGCCATTTCATCGTTATTGGCGACAATGGCATTGAACGGGGTGCCGGCCAGCAACCAGTTGCTGGTCAGGTCCATCCCCTTGCTGCGCTGCCATTCGGCGCTTTGTTGCTCGACGATCTTGATCCCCGGAAAGTCCTTGAGCACCTGTTTGACCCCCTCGGTGCGGGCATGGGTGGCGTTCTGCGCAAGGTCGCCCATGACGATCGCCACGTTGCCCTTGCCACCCATTTTTTGGGCGAGGTAACGCATCTGCAATTGCCCCGCTTCGATGTCGTTGGAGGCCACGGTGACCACGCCCTCAGGCAGCGTACGCTCATCCGGGTGGCGGTTGACGTACACCAGCGGCGTCTTCGCCGCCACGGCTGCGCGGGTGATGTTGGCGGTGGCGGCGGTGTCGACCGGCAGCACGATCACCGCATCGACCTTCTGGTTGAGAAAGCCTTCGACCTGATTGAGCTGGCGCACTACATCGCCCTGGGCGTCTTCGAATTGGATCTGCACGTCCTGGTGTTTGGCTGCCGCCTCCAGGCCGGTGCGCACATAGGTCATGAAGTTATCGTCCACCCGGGCAATGCTCACGCCGATGCGATAGGCAGCGAAGGTCCACTGGCTGAACACCAACAACAGCGCGGCCACTAGTAATGAATAACGGTGCATGAGGCTGTTCCTTTTATTGTTATAGGGTGAATGCCTGACGGAAACGCTCCAGGGCCGACTCGCTGTCGCCGCTGGCCCAGCCCTCCAGGCCGACCACACCGGTGTAACCCATGGCGTGCAAGGCCCGGGCAATGGCCGGGTAGTGGATTTCGCCCGTGCCGGGCTCCTTGCGTCCAGGCACATCAGCGACCTGGATTTCGCCGATGGCGCTGCCAGCGCGCTGGATCAATTCGATCAGGTTACCTTCGCCAATCTGCGCGTGGTACAGGTCCAGGTTCATCTTCAAATGTGGGCTGCCGACGGCTTCGATCAGGGCCAGGGTGTCGTCGGCACGTGCGAACGGTGTACCTGGGTGATCGACGGCGGTGTTGAGGTTTTCCAGCAGGAACACGCGGCCGGCGTCTTCTCCCAGGCGCGCGATTTTTTCCAGGCTCTTGCAAGCACTCAGCCACATGCGCCCGGTGGTGTGGCTGACGGGCTGCACGGGCAGGCCGCCTTCACCCAGGCCCGTGCCATGCAGATTGAGGCTGGGACAATTGAGGCGCTCGGCAATGCCCAGGGACTCACGGGCGCTGTCGAGCAATTGGCGGATGCCGTCGGGCTCGGTGAGGGTGCCGGTGAGGTAGCCGGTCATCGAGGTGAAGTCCGCGCCCGTCGCCGCCAAGGCATTGATGTCCTTGTCGGCCCAACTCCAGATTTCGGCGCTGAAGCCCAAGGCATGAATACGTTTGACCCGTTCGATGAAGGGCAGGTCGAGGAACACCATTTCGGCACTGACGGCCAATTTGAACGGCATCATCAGCGGGCTCCTTGAACGACCACGGCCTTGCCGGTTTGGTACGACTCAATGCAGGCACGGGCAATTGCCAGGGCTGCACGCGCATCTTCACCGCTGGCCAGGGGCTTGGCGCCGCTGCGCAGGCAGTCGACAAAGTGGTTGAGCTCGGCAATGTAGGCGTCGCGCAGCAGGTCGGTGTCCATCCGCTGGGTGTCTGCCTGGATGCCCTTGGCCAGGTAGCGCACCAGGTCGCAGTCGTTAAGGCTGCCCATGCTCAGCATGCCCTTGCTGCCGAACACTTCGCCGCGCACGTCGTAGCCATACACGGCCTGGAAGCTGGCTTCGGCGGTGGCAATGGCGCCGTTGTCAAAGCGCAGGGTGACCACGGCGGTGTCGAGCAAACCTTGGCTTTTGAGTTGCGGGGCAATCAGCGCGTCGGCCATCACCTGCACCTGTACCACTTCGGCCCCAGGGTTGAGGTAGCGCAAGGTGTCGAAGTCGTGGATCAGGGTTTCGAGGAAGATCACCCATTGCGGTGAGTTGGCCGGGTTGTTCAGCGCCGGGTCGCGGGTCAGCGAGCGTAGCAGCTGCGGCGTGCCAATACGTCCGGCGACGACGTCGAGGTGCGCCGTGCGAAAGCTCTTGGCGAAGCGCCGATTGAAGCCGACCTGCAAGGGCACCCGTGCATCGACAGCGGCGGCGATGGCGCGGTCGGCTTCGTCCAGCGTGATCGCCATGGGTTTTTCGCAGAAGATACCCTTGCCGGCGCGTGCGGCGTTGATCACCAGCTCCGCGTGGCTACGGGCAGGGGCGGCGATGAGCACGCCGTCGATGTCCGGGTCGTCCAGCAGCTGTTGCGGGTCGGTGTAGGCCTTGTCCACCCCCAGTTCTGCTGCCAGGCGAGCGGCCTGGCCTGGGACGGGATCGGCGATGGCGGCGAGGCAGGCACCGGGGATGTGGCGTGCGGCGGTAAGGCCATGGAAGCTGCCCATGCGGCCGGCACCGATCAAGCCCAGGCGGATGTTCTGTGTACTCATGAAACGACCCCCTCTTGTTGTTGTGGGCCCCCAGGACCGTCCTGGGTGACATGGGGACAGGAGCAAGGCCTGTGCCAATTTATAACTAACTGATTTATATGGGGTTATTATTTTAATTAAACAAAAAGTGTTCATGTTTGTGACATGTCTATACTGACATGTCGAAAATATGAACATGGATAACCGCAATGACCCAGGCGTTCAGTGTGCAAGACCTCGAATACCTCACGAACCTGGGGCCTGCCGCGCTGAACGACGGGCCCATTGCCGCGTTGGAACAGGCGTGGCGCCAATGCCTGGCTGGCCAAGTCGTGCGTCCCGACGGCGTACGCCAGGTCATCTGGGATTCCTGGCGACGCAGTGTCGAGGCGGGTATCGAGCCCGGTAACAGCGACTACCGCTTTGTTGCGCCTCATGCGCTGGCGGCGACCCTGGCCCACCATCGCGCCCTGATCGCCGCCGCCGCGCAGGTTATGCATGGATTGCTGGCTTACAACCCGCGGGGGCATATCAACCTCACGGATGCCGAGGGCACGACTCTGTATTTTTGCGGGCTGGACATCACCCCGGTGGGCAGTCGCTTGCTCGAATCGGTGCAAGGCACCAACTGCACCGGCTTGGCCCTGGCCGAAGATCGCCTGGTGTATGTGCTGGCTGAAGAAAATTTCGCCAGCGGCCTGCGCCAGCGCCACATGCACTGCGCCGCCGCGCCGATCAAAGATGCCCAAGGCCAGACCCTGGCCATGCTCACCCTGACCGCCGAGCCCGGCTGGTTTCATTTCCATACCCTGGGCACCGTTCAAGCGGCGGCCGAGGCGGTGTCGCGGCAGATGGCGCTGCAGGTGTTGCTGGAAGAGCAACAGGCCGTACTCGAAGTGCTCAACGAAGGCTTGGTGGTGCTCGATGAGCGTGGCTGCATCAAGGCACTCAACCGTTATGCGCGGCAACTGTTCGGGGTGGGGCGCGAGTTGATCGGCAGTCCTTTCCAGCGTTTGGGCCGCAGCGAATTGAGCGACGCGCTGGGTGAGCCTGTGCGCGACCGCGATTGCACCTTCTACTTGCACGACGGCAGCCAACTCGCCTGCCTGGTTTCGGTATGCCCACTGGAGCAGGGTGGGGTGATTGTGTCGGTGCGCGAAAACCGCCGTATCCGCGAGATTACCCGGCGCATTATCGGCACCCAGGCCCGCTATACCTTCGAGACCATCCTGGGCACCTCGCGGGCCATACAAGACGCACTGCACTTGGGGCGTATCGCCAGTCGCAGCGAGTCCACCACCTTGATCCTCGGCGAAAGCGGCACCGGCAAGGAACTGTTTGCCCAGGCCATTCATAACGGCAGCGAGCGTTGCAACGGCCCGTTTGTGGCGGTCAACTGCGGCGCGATCCCACGGGACCTGGTGCAGAGCGAACTGTTCGGCCACGTCGAAGGCGCGTTCACCGGCTCGGCGCGGGGTGGGGCGGCAGGCAAGTTCGAACTGGCGGATGGCGGCACCATCTTCCTGGATGAAATCGGCGACATGTCCTTCGATGCCCAGGTCAGTCTGCTACGGGTTTTGCAGGAGGGTGAAATCACCCGCGTCGGGGCCAAGCAATCGCGGCAAGTCGACGTGCGCATCATCGCCGCCACCCATCGCAACCTGAGCCAGGCGGTGGCCGAGGGTGCGTTTCGTGAAGACCTTTACTACCGACTCAACGTGCTGAACCTGAGCGTGCCGCCACTGCGCATGCGCCGTGACGATATCCCATTGCTGGCGCGGCACTTCCTGCAGCGCTGTGCCCGCTCGCTACGTAAAGCGGTGCAAGGTTTCGCGCCGGATGCGTTGGCGTTGCTGTCAGCCCATGGCTGGCCGGGCAACGTGCGTGAACTGGAGAACGTCATTGAGCGGGCGACCAACCTGGCGATGGGCGAGCTGATTCAATCGACCGACTTGCCGCTGGAAACCCCGCAACGCACCACGTTGCGCGCCTACCAGCCCCAGCCCGCGCAGGATTTGAGCAGCCATGAAATGCACGCCATCGTTGCCGCGCTCACCAGCACCCGCGGCAACATTCGTCTGGCCGCACAGCAACTGGATGTGTCGCGGGGCGGTCTGTACAACAAGATGAGTCGGTTTGGCTTGAGCGCCGCCGATTTCCGTGAGCGCTGAAACCTCAAGCCAAACCGATCAGCTGCACAGGTTTTCCGGGGTCACTATCTGCGGCGGTATATGCACGCGGTGCCTCAATGGGTCAAACCCCTCATCACTCTGCAAGCGCACCAGCAATTCCACCAGCGCTACGGCCGTCTGCCGTGGTTGCGAGTCCATCACCACATCAATCAACCCGTTGCTCAATGCCTGACGCGACAAGGGCGTGGACTCTTGCAGGATGCAGCACAGCGCCGGGCGCTTGGGCAGTTGCGCCAAGGCGTTGATCACACCGTCGCCACCACCGCCCACCACACATAACCCACGCAAATCGGTATGGCGGCTGAGCAGGTCGAGGGTGGCTTCTTCGGTGATGTCGCAGTTGTCCAGGTTGATCAGCGGCTCCAACGGCTTGAGCCCCGGCGCGTGTTCGGCCAGGTAGCTGTGCAAGCCTTCGACCCGTGCCTGATGGCCGAGGAAACGATGGCCGCCCAACAGGATGCCCACGCTGCCTTTGCGTGCGCCGCAGGTGCGCGCCAGCAGCCAGCCCATGGTGCGCCCGACCACGTGGTTGTCCTGGCCTACATAGGGTTCGGCAGCGTGTTCATGGATGTCCGAGAGCAGGGCAACCACCGGCACGCCCGCTGTGCGGATCTGCGCCAGGCAGGCGTTGATCAACGGATGGGCGAAGCTGACTATCGCGAGGGCGTCGCACTGCACGGCCAGTTGTTCGATTTGCGCGACGATGGCGGAGGGCGTGCGGTCGTTGATGTAGTCGAACTGGCAGCTCAGGTTGGCGGTGGCGTGATGCTGCGCTGCCTCGCTGATGGCGTGGGCCAACTGCGCATAAAAGGCTTGGGCTGTGCCCAGCAACAGCACGCCGAAACGGTAGGTGGGCCGACGTTCGCGAATGCGCTGGCCGATCAGCCGTGCGGCGAAATAGCCCACCGCTTCGGCGGCCTGGAACACCTGTTCGGCCGTGCCGGGGTTGACCGGCGCGCGGGCGTTCAGCACGCGGTCGACGGTGGCTACGCTGAGCCCCGCATGGGCGGCAACGGTGGCGATGGTTGGGCGTTTGTTGTTGTGCATGGCAGGCCCCTTGAGCGTCTTGATAGAAAACTATCAAGCCCCGCTGGGCCTGGATGATAGCTTGATAGGGAATGGATTCAAGGCCTTGAGGGTGATTTAACCGCGCTCTATCGTGGGTTTCGCAAAGCCCCTGAAACCCACGCTTGCGGAGAACAATAACAATGCCTGGACACACCGCTCACCGCGCTCGGCGCGACTACAGCCTCACCGGCCCCGAAGCGGCCCGCGCCGCCGACAAGGGCCTGGTCTCGGCCCGTTGGTACCAGTCGCCCATCCCGCGCAATCGCATGAAAGCCCTGATGCAACGCCGTGACGGCCCGGCCTTGCGCGACACCGCCCTGTGGTTCTCGACGTTGTTGGCCACCGGTGTCGGCGGCTACTGGTTCTGGGGCACTTGGGCCTGCGTGCCATTCTTTATCGCCTACGGTGTGCTCTACGGTACGGCCTCCAACCCGCGCTGGCACGAAACCGGCCACGGCACGGCCTTCAAGACCCGCTGGATGAACGATGCGCTGTATCAGGTGGCGAGCTTCATGTGCCTCTTCGAACCCCACGTGTGGCGCTGGAGCCATGCCCGCCATCACACCGACACCATCGTCGTCGGTCGGGACCCGGAGATCGTCGAACCGCGCCCGCCGAGCTTATGGATGATGGTCCTCAGCCTGTTCAACCTGCCTCTGGCCTGGAAGACTTTCAGCGGCGTGGCTCGCCATGCGCTCGGGCGAATGAGCGCCCAGGAGCAGGACTTCATCCCCGAATCCGAATGGCCCAAGGTGTACCGAGATGCACGTATCTGGGTCGGCCTCTACGCCCTGATCATCGGCACCGCGCTGTACCTGCACAGCTGGTTGCCGCTGATGCTGGTGGGCCTGCCCAGCCTCTATGGCGCGTGGCTCGGTTACCTGTTTGGAATCAGCCAACACGTGGGCCTGGCCGAAGATGTGCTCGACCACCGCAGTAACTGCCGCACCATCTACATGAACCGCGTGCTGCGCTTTATCTACATGAACATGAACTACCACCTCGAACATCACATGTACCCGATGGTGCCTTACCACGCGCTCAGTCAACTGCACGAAGAGATCCGCAGCGACTGCCCGCCGCCGTATGCCAACTTGTGGCAGGCCTACCAGGAAATCATTCCGACGATCTGGCGCCAGCGCAGCGACCCCAGCTATTTCGTCCAACGCCCCACCCGTGGCGAGGGAGCTTGCTCCCGCTGGGCTGCGCAGCAGCCCCAATAACCCTTCAGACCTACACCGTACAGACGAATCCAGGGCCGCTTCGCAGCCCAGCGCGAGCAAGCTCGCTCGCTACAGAGTAAGAGCCAGTCATTGGAGATAAATGTATGAACGATCAATGGATCGACGTCTGCGCCGTGGGCGAAATAGAAGCAGAAGACGTGCTGCGCTTCGACCACGGCGCGCAGACCTACGCGGTGTTCCGTTCAGCCGATAACGAATTCTTCGCCACCGCCGGCCTGTGCACCCACGAGAAAATCCACCTGGCCGACGGCCTGGTGATGGACCATGTGATCGAGTGCCCCAAGCACAACGGGCGCTTTGATTACCGCTCCGGCAAGGCCTTGGGCGCGCCGGTGTGCGTCAACCTTAAGACCTACCCCGTGCGGGTGGATGCGGGGCGGGTGCTGCTCGCCGTCACGGCCGAAGGATGAACGCCCCCCTGATCATCGTCGGCGCCGGCCATGCCGGTGGCCGTGCGGCACTGACCCTGCGTGAAGAAGGCTACAGCGGGCGCCTGATCCTGATCGGCGATGAAGCGCATCTGCCCTACGAACGGCCACCGTTGTCCAAGGGCTTGCTGCAAGGTTCGAGCGACCTGGCGCAATGCAGCCTGTGCGACAGCCAGCAGTTGGCGGCGCTCGGGGTCGAGCATATCGCCGCCAACCCGGTCAGCCGCCTGGAGCCCCAGCACCACCGGCTGCAATTGGCCGATGGCCAATGGTTGACCTACGCCGGCCTGCTGCTGGCCACCGGAGGCCGGGCGCGACGCTTACCCCAAGAGCAGGCCAACGTGTTTTACCTGCGCACCCATGATGACGCGTTGGTCTTGCGCAATGAATTAAAGCCAGGCGCCAGGCTGGTGGTGGTCGGCGGTGGTTTTATCGGCTTGGAGGTGGCGGCGACAGCGCGGGGCCTGGGCTGCGAGGTTACGTTGCTGGAAGCCGGGCCACGGTTGGCAGGGCGGGTTTTGCCGCCGGTGATCAGTGACGCGTTGCTGGCCTTGCACCGTGAGCAGGGTGTGGATGTGCGTTTGAACGTCGCGCTGGAGTGCATCCACGTCGACGCCGTGCAACTGGTCGACGGGCAACGGCTGCCCTGCGACCTGGTGGTGGTCGGCATTGGCATGCAGCCCAACATCGAGTTGGCCGCGGCGGCGGGCTTGGAAGTCGGGCAGGGCATTCGTGTCGACGCGCAGTTGCGCACCAGTGCGGCGGATATCTATGCGGCGGGGGATGTGTGCGAGTTTCGCCTAGCGGACCTTTATCAGCGCCAGGAAACCTGGCGCAACGCCGAAGCCCAGGGCCGTCTCGCGGCGTTGAACCTGCTGGGGCGGGAGCTGGCGTTCGAGACGATCCCGGGTTTCTGGTCCGATCAATACGCGTGGGGCTTGCACACCGTCGGGGTGATGACGGCGCTGATGGTTCGCCGGGAATTGCCAGACGGCGGCCAGCTGCTGTTCTACCTGGACGACCATCACCGTTTGCAGGGCGCCTGCAGTTGGGCCTTGGGTAACCGCGCAGCCAAGGACATCAAGCTGTGCGAGCACTTGATTACTGCCCGAATCCCGCTCAACCCGGCCAGCCTGGCCGACCCTGAGGTATCCCTGAAGCTGTTATTGCGAGGCTGACCATGCACCAGTTGTTAGTATTCCAATCGATGTGGGCCATGCAAACCGAGCCCGGCAGCCTCGAAGCGCAACTGGACCGCATCGCCGCCGCCGGTTATGACGGCATCACCGACCATTACTGGGCACCTGCATCGGTGCAGCGCCTGCACGCGGCGGCCACGGCCAGGGGCTTGCAGATTGAAGGGCAACTGTTCCCGCAATCGGTGGAAGATCTAGCCAGGGCATTGGAGGTGATCAGCCGTCACGGCTGTCACCACCTCACCTTGCAAGCCGACGTGCGCCCGCGTACCCAGGCCGAGGCGGCCAGGCTGATCGACGGCTGGCAACGCCTGGCCGAACAGGTGGACTTCCCGATCCTGCTGGAAACCCACCGTTACCGGCTCACCAACGACCTATTGTTCACCCTCGATCTGCTGGCACAGATGCCCGATCTGAAACTGCTCGCAGACCTTTCCCACTACGTGGTTGGCCGCGAGTTGCCCGAGCCCGGCAGTGTGGAAGACGACGAACAGATACGCACCATCCTGCGTCACAGCTGGGGCTTTCATGGCCGCATCGCCAGCAGCGAACAGGTGCAGGTTGGTCTGGATTTCCCCCAGCACCAACCGTGGGTCGAGCGGTTTACCGGCTGGTGGCGCTACGGGATCGAACACTGGCTGGGCCGCGCTGACAGTCCGCAGAGCTTGTCCTTCACTTGCGAGTTGGGCCCGCCACCCTATGCGATTACCGACGCACAGGGCCGCGAACTCACCGATCGCTGGGCCGAGGCGCTCAAGCTCAAAGCCCTGATTCGCCTGGTGTGGGCCAGTTGCCATCGATGATCTGCTAATCTGCGCGGGTTCACCGCCCTCAGCCTGTGGAATGCCCATGAAAACCTGCCCCGTCCGTCCCCCGCTCGAACCACAATCGGTGTGCCACCCGATCACCAGCAGCGCGATCTTCATGGTCGCCACCCTGGCGCCCGATGCGGTTGAAAACGTGCGGGCCTGGTGCGCCGACATCGCAGGCCTGGTGCGCTCGGTAGGCAAGCGCGTGCCCTCGGGCAACCTGACTTGCGTTTGCGGGTTTGGCTCGGATGCCTGGGACCGCCTGTTCGGCGCGCCGCGCCCGGCGGCCTTGCATCCGTTTCGCGAGTTCGGTGTGCAAGGGCGCAAGGCAGTGTCGACCCCCGGCGACATCCTGCTGCACATCCGTGCCGAGCAGATGGACCTGTGTTTCGAGCTGGCGACCCAGCTGATGGCGGCCCTGGGTGATAGCGTGAAGGTGGTCGATGAGGTCCAGGGCTTTCGCTACTTCGATATGCGCAGCATCATCGGTTTCGTCGACGGCACCGAGAACCCGGTGGGGCGCAAGGCCGAGGCGTTTACCCTGGTGGGCGATGAAGACCCTGAGTTCGAAGGCGGCAGCTATGTGCTGGTGCAGAAATACCTGCACAACATGACCGCGTGGAATGGCTTGACGGTGGAGGCTCAAGAGAAGGTGATCGGGCGCACCAAATTATCGGACATCGAACTGGACGAAGACGCCAAGCCGAGCAACTCCCACAGCGCCCTGACAGTGATCACTGACCAGGACGGTGAAGAAGTGAAGATCCTGCGCGACAACATGCCCTTCGGCCGCCCAGGCGCGGGCGAATTCGGCACTTATTTCATCGGCTACGCACGCTCGCCTCAGCCTCTGGAACAGATGCTGGAAAACATGTTCGTCGGCCGCCCGGCCGGCAATTACGACCGCTTGCTCGACTTCAGCACGGCGGTGACCGGCGGCCTGTTCTTCGTGCCCTCGGCCGACTTGCTCGAAGCACTGGCCGACCGCCAATAACCTGTAGGAGCGAGCTTGCTCGCGAAAAAACCAAGGCCACCGCGAACATACAGAATGCCCGCGTTATCGTTGACGTTTTTCGCGAGCAAGCTCGCTCCTACAAGCGTCAGGTAAGCAGGCCGGTGCTGACGGCCACGATCAAAAACACCCCCAGCAGCGCACGGTAGATCACGAACGGCCAGGTGGAGAACCGTTCCAGAAACTTCATCAGGCCCCAGATCGCGAAGAACGCCGAGACGCTGGCCACCACCAGCCCGAACATCAAATGGGGCCAGGCGTGGGCGGGCAGGTCGGCGTGCAGCAATACCCACAGCTCTTTCAAACCGGCCAGGGCGATGGCCGGCAGGCCCAGCAGGAAGGAAAACCGCGCCGCTTCTTCGCGTTTGAAATTCAGGAACAGCGCCGCGGTCAACGTGGAGCCCGAACGCGATACGCCCGGTATCAACGCGCCAATCTGCGCAACTCCCACAATCAAGGCATCGCGCAGGCGCATTTGGCTCACGTCGCGTGTATGCCGGGCACGCAGTTCGGCCACTGCCAGCAGCACCGCCATCACCACGCAGGAAATGCCGATCACCATCAGCCCGCGCAAGGGTGAGTTGCAGGCATTCAAGGTCGACGACAACGCCAGGCCGGCGATGCCAATCGGTACGGTTGCCAGCACAATCGCCACGGCGAGCTTGAACCAGCGGTCGTTGTAGTCGCCCCGGCGCACCGCACTGATGCTGCCGGTGGTGACCTGACGCACATCGCGCCAGAAATAGCTGACTACCGCCGCCAGCGCCGCCAATTGCATGGCCGCGGAAAACGCCGAGCCGGGGTCTTGCCAGCCGAGCAGGGCGGGCACAACGCGCATATGGGCGGTGGACGACACCGGCAGCAATTCAGTAATGCCCTGGATCACCCCAAGGATGAAGATTTGCAGGTAATCCAGGGAGGCAAAGCCCACATCCAGGCCGGCGGTACAGACGTTGGTCAAAATACGTGTCCTTGAGCAATAGGGGGAAACCGGCGAAGTTTATTCTAAATGTTTCAGGATTTCGGCCAGGGCAACCGCTATTTGCAATCGGTTCAGCTAATAGAAAGGATTCGCCAGGCCATTGGCGTGGGTAGCACTTTTGTGAACAATGGCGCCCTGCGTTTTTCCACCGAGAGCCCCATGCCTGAAACCACCGTCGAATTGATCCAGACCGGCCCTGAAGAAGCTGAACTGATCCGCAATCTTTACCAGTACTACGCCTATGAGTCTTCGGACTGGGAACAGGAAGATGTCGAGGCCGATGGGCGTTACTACATCCATGACGAACACCTGGCCCGCTACTGGAGCGACCCGCAATGGAGCGCCAACCTGTTGCTGGTAGACGGCTATATCGCCGGTTTCCTGTTGATCGAAAGCAGCGAACTGCCGGGCATCGACGCCCTGGAACTGGCTGACCTGTTCATCCTCAAGCGCTACCGCCGCAAAGGCATCGGCCGTGCCATTGCCAGCCAGGTGCTGTGCAGCGGCGCGGCCAATTGGTTGGTGCGTTTCTATGATCAGGACGAGGTGTCCCAGGCGTTCTGGCGCACCGTGCTGGATAACTTGCCGCGTCCGGTGCAGATGATTGAACTGGAGGATGATCCGCAGTTGGTGAGTTACCTGATTACCCGGGCTTCGTTGCATTGAGGGGCTGGGGCTTTCTCTCGATGAGCATCGATATCCTGCGGTAACCACGATGCGAAGCGAGCCGCTCTTGATCTTGCTCTTGATCTGCTTTTGATCTTGATCTTAAGCGCCCCGTCAAACCACGCTGGCCGAACGCAGGCTTGAATTCGTGGGTAACCCGGCAGGACGCCGGGTTAGCCGCCCCGCGCCATGGATG
>NZ_JBQEQE010000048.1:0-20195 GCF_052046095.1 Pseudomonas sp. 22072 | reverse complement strand
CGCGAAGGCGGTGTGTCAGTCGCTGCATCTGTTGCTGCACTATCGCTTTCGCAGGCAAGCCAGCTCCCACATTTGATCTTTGTTGCTTTGAGTATTGCGGTCGGCAGTAGGGTAAGCCACCCACCTATGGCCGAAACAACTTGAGAACCGCTCTCAACCCCGTAAAATGCCGCAGCCGTTGTATCACCGTCTTTCAGGGAAGAATCCAGGCCAGTGCGTTTTCAGGCTGCCTTTCTCCTTGGAAAACCCAGCAACGCTGATTTCCTCACCCAAGGAGCACCCTGTGAAGACACTGTCCAAAATCCTGCTGTCGGGCCTCACCGCCGCGGCGCTGTTGACCGTGGCCGGTTGTGCCACCGAGAGCAACCGCGCGATGCCGGTGGAGCAAGTCGCCAGCGCCCACGTGGCCTATTCCGGCGTGCGTGTGCCGATTGCCGTGGGCAAGTTCGATAACCGCTCCAGCTACATGCGCGGCATCTTCTCCGATGGCGTTGACCGTCTCGGTGGCCAGGCCAAGACCATCCTTATCACCCACTTGCAGCAGACCAACCGCTTCAGCGTGCTGGACCGCGACAACATGGGCGAAATCTCCCAGGAAGCCAAAATCAAAGGCACCGTGCAGAAGCTCAAGGGCGCTGACTATGTGGTGACTGGCGATGTGACCGAGTTCGGCCGCAAAGAAACCGGCGACCGCCAGCTGTTCGGCATCCTCGGCCGTGGCAAGACCCAAGTGGCCTACGCCAAAGTCGCGTTGAATATCGTCAACATCAACACCTCCGAAGTGGTGTATTCCACCCAGGGTGCCGGTGAGTACGCGCTGTCCAACCGTGAAGTGATCGGCTTCGGCGGCACCGCCAGCTACGACTCCACCCTCAATGGCAAGGTGCTGGACCTGGCCATGCGCGAAGCGATCAACCGCCTGGTCGACGGCATCAACGCTGGCGCCTGGAACCCGCGTAACTGATCAGCCACACCACAAGGAGCAGTACACGGATGAGCAAGGCAGTGAAGTTAGCGCTGACGCTGGCAGCAATCGCGACGGTAGCCGGGTGCCAAACGGCGCCCCAGCCCCTGTATCAATGGGAAAGCTACCAGCCGCAGGTTTACGAGTACTTCAAGGGCGAGCCCAAGGAAGCGCAGGTGGAAGCACTGGAGCGCGATCTGCAGAAGATCAACGCCAGTGGCCGCAAGGCGCCGCCGGGTTACCACGCGCACCTGGGCATGCTGTACATGAACATGGGCAAGGATGACCAGATGGTGCAGGAGTTTCGCACCGAGAAGGCGCTGTTCCCTGAGTCTGCTGCGTACATGGACTTTCTGTTGAAAAACGCCAAAGCCGGAGTCGCCACCAAATGAGCCTGTTAAAACTCACCGGCGCCTTGCTGGCCCTGGCGTTGCTCGGCGGTTGCGCCGCGCCCAAGACGGTCGATTATTCGGCGTACAAACAGGCACGGCCCAAGTCGATCCTGGTACTGCCGCCGATCAACGAATCGCCGGAAGTGCAGGCGTCCTACAGCCTGGTGTCGCAAGTCACCTACCCGCTGGCCGAAGCCGGCTACTACGTGTTGCCGATTGCCCTGGTGGACGAAACCTTCCGCCAGAACGGCCTGACCACCGCCAACGATATCCAGGCCGTACAACCGGCCAAGCTGCATGACATCTTTGGTGCGGACGCGGCGCTGTACATCACCATCAGCGAGTACGGCACCCAGTACATGCTGATCTCCAGCGACACCTCGGTGACGGCCTCGGCCAAACTGGTGGACCTGCGCACCGGCACCACCCTGTGGACCGGTTCGGCGCGGGCGTCGAGCGAGGAGGGCAATAACAACGGTGGCGGCCTGGTGGGCATGCTGATCACGGCGGCGGTCAAGCAGGTGATCAACAGCTCTACCGATGCGGCGCATCCGATTGCCGGTATCACCAGTGCGCGGTTGCTGTCGGCAGGGCAACGCACCGGCATCTTGTACGGCCCGCGTAACCCCAAGTACGGCACGGACTAAGAGAACACCGCCATTCAAATGTGGGAGCTGGCTTGCCTGCGATAGCGGTGTGTCAGGCAGCCTTNCAGCACTGGCCCACCGCTATCGCAGGCAAGCCAGCTCCCACATTGATCGGGGTGAATTTCGAGGGTTTAACCCAAACCCAACCTATCTCGCGTCTGACCTTGTGAACGGCTCATTCATTCACGAGGCTCAGCCCCATGTCCCGCCCTCTGCTTTACCTGCGTCCCGCTGCCCAAGGCTTTACCGTTACCCTGCTGGTGGCGCTGGCTGGGTGTGGGCTGTCATCGTCCCCCGAAGTCTCCAAACCGGTTGAACCGGCGCCTCTCGCCGAGCTGCACAGCGCGCCGATCCAGAATGCAGTGGTCAAGCGGATGGCCATGCCGGCACCAATGAGGGTGCGGGAAATGGCGACGATGGACTACCGCAGCGAACCCCGCGAGCAATACGCCAACCTGCCGGATAACCCGGTGCATAGCGTCGCCGAAACCCCGGTCTCCACCTTCAGCGTGGATGTCGACACGGGCAGCTACGCCAACGTACGGCGCTTCCTCAACCAAGGCCGCCTGCCGCCCGAAGGCTCGGTGCGATTGGAGGAAATGGTCAACTACTTCCCCTACCACTACGCATTGCCCACCGATGGCTCCCCCTTTGGCGTGACCACCGAGCTGGCCGCTACGCCGTGGAACCCGCGCACAAAACTGCTGCGCATTGGCATCAAGGCTTCCGATAAAACCGTGGCAGAACTGGCGCCCGCCAACCTGGTGTTCCTGGTGGACGTGTCCGGCTCCATGGACCGCCGCGAAGGCTTGCCGCTGGTCAAAAGCACGCTGAAATTACTGGTGGATCAACTGCGCGATCAGGACCGTGTGTCGTTGGTGGTGTATGCCGGTGAATCCCGGGTGGTGCTCAAGCCCACCTCGGGCAGTGAAAAAGCCAAGATCCGCAACGCCATCGAGCAACTCACCGCCGGCGGCTCCACGGCGGGCGCGTCCGGCATCGAACTGGCCTACCAGATGGCCCGCGAAGGCTTTATCGATCAAGGCATCAACCGCATCCTGCTGGCCACCGACGGCGACTTCAACGTGGGCATCAGCGTTTTTGACAGCCTCAAGCAAATGGCCGTGGCCCAGCGCAAAAGCGGCGTATCGCTGACCACCCTCGGCTTTGGTGTGGACAACTACAACGAACACCTGATGGAACAACTGGCCGACGCGGGCGACGGTAACTACGCCTACATCGACAACCTGCGCGAAGCGCGCAAAGTGCTGGTGGAGCAACTCAGTTCGACCCTGGCCGTGGTGGCGCGGGATGTGAAATTGCAGGTGGAATTCAACCCGGCCCAGGTCAGCGAATACCGCCTGCTGGGTTATGAAAACCGCGCCTTGAAACGTGAGGATTTCAGCAACGACAAGGTCGATGCCGGCGAAATTGGCGCGGGGCATACGGTGACCGCGCTGTATGAAATCGTGCCCAAGGGCGAGAAGGGCTGGTTGGAGCCTCTGCGTTACGCCGCGGCGCCTGCGACCGAAGGCAAATCCGATGAGCTGGCGATGCTACGGGTGCGCTACAAGCCCGCTGCGGGCGGTAACAGCCAGTTGATCGAGCGCCCCATCGCCAGCCAGGCTGCCCCGGCCAGCGACGACCTGCGCTTCTCGTCTGCCGTGGCCGCCTTCGCCCAACAGCTCAAGGGCGATGGCCGCTACACTGGCATCATGAGTGTGCAAGACACCGCCAGATTGGCACGCTCGGCCCGCGGCGATGACCCCTTCGGGCTGCGCAACGAATTCGTGCAACTGGTGGAGCTGGCCCAAAGCCTCAAACCAGAATCCCGAACACAACAATGAACCAATGTGGGAGCTGGCTTGCCTGCGATGCAGACAACTCGGTTCACCAGGCACACCGAGTGGATGCCATCGCAGCGTTGCGACGATTCGACAAGCCAGCTCCCACACTAACCCTGCTTCGGCTGACAAAAAGGAGTTCGCCCATTACATGGCCGTTCCAGACGACTCACCCAGCGACGAATCGCTGCTGGCCCGCTATCGAACCGGTGACGCTGCCGCCTTCGAAGCCTTGTACAGCCGCCACCGCCAGGGCCTGTACCGCTTCCTCGTGTCCCTGTGCAACAAAGCCGAACTGGCCGAAGAAATCTACCAGGACACCTGGCTCAGCCTCATCCGCAGCACCACCCAGCCACAAGGCCGGGCGAGTTTTCGCACCTGGTTGTTCCAGATCGCCCGCAACCGCCTGATCGACCACTGGCGCAAGCACGGCATCCACAACCCCCTGCATGACAGCTACGATGAACAGCTCCACGCCCAGGCCGATGACAGCGACGGCCCCGAGCAGCAACTGACCCTCAGCCGCGACCAGGCGCGCCTCGACGCGGCCCTGCAAGAGCTGCCCGAAGACCAGCGCGAAGTGTTTCTGCTGCGCCTGCACGGCGAGCTCGAAATACCGCAAATCGCCACCCTCACCGGCGCCCCGCTGGAAACCGTAAAAAGCCGCTTGCGCTACGCCCTGCAAAAATTGCGGCGCCTGCTGGCCGAGGAGGTACCTGTATGACTGACTCCCGACACACCCCGGACGACGCGCTGCTCCAGCACTACCGTCAACACAGCACGGGCGAACCGCCCGCGTCCCTGGACGCCTTCATCCTCAACGCCGCCCGCCGCGAAGCCCCGCAGCCGCAACCCAGCCTGTGGCAACGCTGGCTGCAAGCCTGCCAACGCCCGCGCTGGCAAATGGCATTCGCCACCGTCGCCGGGTTGGCACTGATGATCGGCGTGGTCATGCGCTCCCCCGTGCCGCAGCCCGAAATCACCACCGCGACATTCTCCGCGCCGCACCACGAAGAAGCCGCCCAGCCAGCGCCGCAAGCCTTCTCCGCACCTGCGCCAATGGCCCGGATGGCGATAGCGCCACGGGTTGAAAGTGCGCCTGCTCAAGCCGAAAGCGCAGTGGCGGATCAGCCAGCGCTGAAACTCAGCAAACGGGCGCTGCCGACGTTGGAAGAAGGTCTGCAGGAAATTGTGAACCTGCGTCGAGCGGGTGAAACCAGGGCCGCGGATGAAAAACTGCTGGCGCTGTACCAACGCTTTCCCGAGGAGGACTTGCCGGCACGGCTAGAGGCGTTGCAACAGCAGTGAACCCGCCGCCACGAACCAGCCCCAGGCCTGTCGACCTGGGGCTTTTTATTACAACCCGCCGTAGGCCCGGGACCACGCCACCGTGTCCGTGAGGGTCTGCTCCAACCCGCGAAAACTCAGCCCCAGTTCCTCTTCACTTTTACGGTGGTCAAAGCGGGTACGGTGCTCCTCGCGTATCAACAGCCGCAACGTCGCCATGCTCAGCAAGATGGGCTTTCCAGTCAGGTACGCATAGGCCTCTTGCACCGCTGCCAACAGGTACAGCGCGGGCAGCGGCAGTTGGCGGGAGGGCACCTTGACCCCGGCAATACGCCCCAGCACCGGAATCAGCTGGCGCATGGTCAAGTTGCGACCGGCCGCGAGATAACGCTCGCCCCGTCGCCCGCTCTGGGCGGCAGCAATGTGCGCCCAGGCCACATCGCGGGCATCGACCAGCGAAAAGGTGCCAGGAATCAGCCCCGGCAACTTGCCGTTGATCACGTCCCGGACCAACTGCCCCGAAGACGTCGGCCCACGGTCGCCCGGCCCCCACATCCAACCGGGCAAGACCATGCAGGCGTGCATCTGCGGATGGCTTTCAAGAAACCTCAACACCTCCCGCTCAGCCAGGATCTTGCTGCGGTAGTAGTCGTCCGCATCGGCTTCGGCCCGCAGGCACGTCTCGTCGATCGGCGTACCGGGGGCACCGTCGAGCACGGCAATCGACGAGGTGTGCACAAACCGTCGCACACCGGCGTCATACGCCTGTTGCAGCAGGGCTCGGGTACCGACGACATTGATCTTCTCCAGTTCCTCCCAATGGCTGCCGCCCTTGTAGTTATCGCGAAAAAACGCCGCGCAGTGAAACACCGTATCGCAGCCTTGCAACGCCGCCGCGAAGGCATCCACATCCGCCATGTCCCCCACCACCTGCTCCACGCCCGGCACATCGCCGAACTGCTGCGCACCCTTGGCCGCCGAGCGGACCAGCGCCTTCACCGCATAACCCCGTGCGACCAGCTCCCGTACCAGGTTATTGCCCAGCAAGCCGGTGGCACCGGTCACAAAGGTGCTGCGCAAGCGATTGGGGTTCGTGTTCATACAGGCCATTCCATTTGTTGAGAAGGCCAGTAGATATACCGGGCAGCCCGCGCCGTAAAAACAGCGCCTGCGGCATAATGGCTTTGCACATCTGCACACCAGGGAAGCGCGGAGATATGGCATTGCAGGCAAATTGGGACGATCTTCGACTGCTGCTGGCAGTCTCACGGCGCGGCAGCTTTTTACAGGCAGGCCAATTACTGGGTATCGCGGCGTCTACCGTCTCCCGCCGCCTCACCCAACTGGAAACCGCCCTTGGCGAACCACTGGTGGAACGCGGCGTGGAAGGCTGCCGGCTCACCTCCCGAGGCCAAGCCCTGGTAGACGTCGCCCTGGCAGCCGAATCCGGCCTGCGACGCCAGGCCCCCGCCGACGGCACGCCAGCAACCCTCAGCGGCACCGTGCTGGTGAGCGCCGGCGAAGGCTTTTCCGCCAGCGTGCTTGAGGCCGCCAGCCGCTTCACCTCCCAGCACCCAGGCTGTTCCGTAGAACTACAGGTCACCACCGACTTTCACAAAATCGTACGAGGCGTGGCCGACATCGCCATACGCACCGCACACCTGGGCGAACCTTCCCTGATCTACCGAGGGCTCGGCAAACTCGCTTACGGCGTATTCGCAACTGCTGAATACCTGCAACGGTTTCCTGCGCTAACGCCAGCTACCGCCGCCAGTATCGCCTTGCTGCCGCCGCTGGATCTGCTGCCGCAAATGCGCGCTGCGAAAGCTGCGGGGGTGGACCGTGCGCCGATCAGGGTGAGTTCGTTTGCGGTGCAGCTTGAATCGGTGAAGCGGGGGATGGGGGTGGCGGTGTTGCCGCGTATTTTGGCGACGGGGTTGAGTGAGGTTTTTCAGGAGATAGAACTACCGGCGATGGAGGTTTATTTGGTTACGCGGCCGCAGGCGTTGAAGCAGGGGCATATTCAGGGGTTTTTTGGGGTGTTGGAGGGGGTGTTGCGCGGTGAAATTTCAAGCCTGGAAAAGCAGCATTCCGGGAATTCATCAAGGCCTTCGTAATACTCAACCCATCGGGATGTAGGCGCTTAGCCACTCGTAGCAACATCGAGTTGCGCGTGCAAGTGGCTCACAAAAAAGCCCCGGGTCTAAAGACCTCGGGTGTTTCATTCATATCTGGCTCCACACTTCTGCGGCGATGGTGCTGGCGTCCTTTGACATTTCCAACACACCAATGCGTTCTTGCCATTCCTCGAATTTGACAGGTAGAAAGGACGCATTTGTAATGCGCAGCGCAGCTTCGGTGATATACCTCTAAGGCATTAACTGCATCTCCGACAAACCGTATTCCCCCAACGAATACAGCAACGTCCCATACCCCAGCTGGACGTAGCCAACCCTGTCAGCACCATAATCCCCGCCACCACCTTCCACTTGGACGTTATTTGCCATGGCCTGCACATTCGGTGCGCTGAGGCCCTTTCGCACGGCGTAGTGGTTGTAGAGCAGTTCCCATATCGGACGGGTTTCGCCGCGATGATCGGCCGAGATGACGGTCTGTTTGAAGCTGCTGTTGGGGATGGGGGTAAACGGCACCTCCTGGCCAAGGTTGTACTTGGCCACATACTCGGCGCCCTGCAGCACGCGGTTGTTCTGGTAGCCGAACAGGTCGTTGCCCTGGCTCCAGGCCATTTGGCAGAAACTGCCGAGCAGGGCTATGTCGAGCATTGCGTGTGACTGATCACGTCCGCTTTCCTGGACTTGACCAAGGCCATCGCCGTAGAGCTTCCACACCGCGTGGGCGATGGCGCCGTTACCGGTGCCGTGCTTGAAGTAGTCGACGGCCTCGTTGTAGAGATCGCGGCGGTCGGTCAGTACGCCGATGGCCAGCATCGAGTTCATGTTGGCTAGGTCCCAGCTGGCCCCATGATGATCAGGCCGGGCGCCGTCGTGGTTCACCAGGAAGTCATGATTGATGGGGTAGAACACAGTGAGCATCATGCCTTGAAAACGCTGGAAATCTTCCGCCCGCCACTTTGGGTAGCTGCGCAGCAGTTCGGCCGCGTTGGCCAGTTGGTAGCCGTACAAGCCTGCCACCAAAGCTCTGCCGGGCTTGTCTTTGATCGCGGTGAGGGTCAAGGCCCACTGGTTCAAAATACTCACGGCCTTGTCGGCATACGCCGGGTTGTTGGAGATCTGCCAGCGCAGGGCCAGTGCATACGCGGCGGCTGCGTCGTTGAACAGAACACTGTCGTTATTCGGGCCGCCTGAAGTGGGGTACACCACCGGCATCGGGTTGGGCTGCCAGGCTAATGAGGCATGGGGGTTGGCGATCAGCTTCTGCCAGCCGGCCAGCCACGGCTGGTTATAGTTGGCCAGCTTCTCGCGTATCCGCGTGAAGTCCTCCCGGGTCTGGAGCAGGCCAGGATGCACGAACGCTTCGGTATGCAGGGTGGGGGAGGCTTGACTGCCGATACTCATCAATAGCGCATAGAGCAGCACGGCTCTTTTGGACAGGTACTTCAAACGGATCATCGTGTGTACGCCCTGATGGGGAGAACCTTGCGCGGTCTGAAAAGCCATTCTCACAGGACTGGAATCTGCCCCAGGGATAGTTCAGATGAAGCCTGCATACCCGGGGCTTGTTGTCAGAACGTGTAGTTGATTGCAAACAGGCCCAAGCCTGCGGTTTCGCGCCTTACCAGCGGGCTGTCGCTGGCCTGGTCAGCGTATTGAGTCAGCGTCAGGCTGGCCAGCGTTGACCAGTGCGCGTCGAAGGTGTGTTGCCAGTTCAAGGCAGCGGAGTAGGCATAGATCCCGGCGTCGGCGGTGTACTTGCTGTAGATCGAGCGTTGGCTCTGAGCCTGGGTGACGCCGAAGAACGTCTGGTTGTAGCGGCTATCGCCGGCATGGGCGTCGATGGCCAGGCTCAGGGTGTCGCGGTCTGTGTGCAACAAGATGCCTTCCAGGCCAAAGCGGTAACGGTTGCCTCGGTGCTCGCCGGCCATGCGCAGTTCGGCTTCGCCGTTGACCGACAGCCAGTCAAGCAGTTGTTGGCTGAGGGTAAAGTCGGCGACGGTTGCGCCGTTGATATCGCCCATACCTCTGAGCTCGTCGCCGCCCGGGCTGGTGATGCTGTCCTTCTCTTTGCGGCCCAGGTCGTAATTGATCGCTGCGCTGGCGCTAAAACCACTGTCGGATTGAAATTGCAGGCCCACGCCGCGAGTGGTGTCGGCGAACAACGCTCCGTGCTGGATGCTGAGCATCGGCAGTACGAGCGGACGGTAGCGGTCAGCACCCATGTAGCGAGGCGTGACACCCATGCCAAGGCCCAGGGTAACGGTGGTTTCTTCGGCTGTCGGGCTGGCGTCGGTCGCCTGAGCCTGGGGCGCGAGCGCGCAGCACAGCAGCGTGACGGCGCCCAACAGAACGTTGTGGGTAGGGGAGGTGGTGAAGTTCATGGTCAAGCCCTATGTGCAAAAGAAGACAGCAGTGCGCCCGCCGACGCGCGACACAACACCTCCCTCTGATCGAGCTGTTCAGGCCCGTTGATAGGCTTGGACAGCGATGCAGTGGTCGGCATAGGATCGGCTCGCGAAAGCGGGCGTAGGGCAATACTGGCAGCGCACTTTCAATAAACCGTTCGTAAATTATCAAGGTTTCATCAAGAGGCTTCTTTGTGTCAGGAAAACGTATCCTCATCGTCGAAGACGACGCCGACAGCGCCAACATTCTCGAAGCCTACTTGCTCCGGGATGGCTATGAGGTGGCCCTGGCCGAAGACGGCCAGCGCGGTCTGGACCTGTACAAAAGCTGGCAGCCCGACCTGATCCTGCTCGACGTGATGCTTCCGCGCTTGAGCGGCACCGAGGTGTTATCCGCCGTGCGCCGTAGCAGTGACACGCCGGTCATCATGGTCACGGCCATGGGCGACGAACCGGAAAAACTCGGTGCCTTGCGTTATGGCGCGGACGACTATGTGGTCAAGCCTTACAGCCCGCGCGAAGTGGTGGCGCGGGTGCACGCGGTGTTGCGGCGCACCACCGGCAACCAACCGGTCGAACACCTGCTGCGCCATGAAAACCTGCGGGTGGATCTTGTTGCGTTTACCGCGGCCATTGAGCAGGGCGAAGCACCACCGCAATGGCTGGACCTGACCCCAACGGAATTTAAGCTGCTGGTGACGTTGCTCAAGACGCCGTCCAAGGCCTTCACTCGTGATGAGTTGCTGGAAATCTGCCTACCGGAAAGCGAAGCCCTGGCCCGCGTCGTCGACACCCACGTGCACAACCTGCGCCGCAAGCTGGAAAACCACGGCATCACCGGCGTTCTGGTCACGGTGCGCTCCATTGGCTATCGATTCAGGTAACGCACATGCTTGAGCAACCGCGGGTCAACGACAAACCCATGTGGCGCTGGATCGGCCTGCGCATGAGCCTGCTGGCGATCGGCGCGGTGGTGGTGATCTCGGTGTGCATGTGGATCAACGTCACACTGTCGGACTGGTATTTTGTGCAGCATCTGCCGCCTGGGCCGCGTGAGGAGCTGCTGGCGTTGCGCGCCGAGCCAGAGCTCAATGAGGCACGCTTGCGTCAAGTGGTTGCCCAGTACTATCCGCTGGACTATTTCCAGCCGGCTATTGCCAATCGCGACTGGCTGATACTGATCGGCCTGGTGCTGGCCGCGATCCCTATCATCATTGGCTTCGGCCTGTGGTTTTCGCGGCCCTTGTCCAGCCAGTTCTCGGCAATTGCCCAGGGCGCCCGGCGAGTCGCCGGCGGTGATTTCCTGACTCGCCTGCCGGTGCACCGCGACGCGCCCGACGAGCTGCAACGGCTGGTCAGCGACTTCAACAGCATGACCACGCAACTGGAGCGCTATGAGCGCGATGTGCGTGAATCCAGCGCGGTCATTGCCCACGAACTGCGCACACCCTTGAACGCCGCCATGGGGCGCGTGCAGGGTATGCTCGATGAGGTATTCCCCAGCGATGCCATGCAGTTGGGCATGGTCAAGCGTCAGCTCGATCAACTCAGAAAGCTGGTGGATGATTTGCACCTGTTGTCGATGGCTCGTGCTGGCCGGCTGGTGCTGGAGCGCAGCGAGTTTTCTCTGGTAGCTCTGGTGGCGGAGCGGTTGGCGTGGTTCCAGCCGCAGTTGGATGAGGCTTGCGTGCTGACGCAGGTCAGTATTGCTGATGGGCTTCGTATGCATGCCGATCGTGATCGCCTGGGCCAGGTGATCAACATTCTGGTCGATAACTTGCTGCGTTATGCGGCCGGGGGAGGCGAGTTGAATGTAACGGCGCGCCGGGTTCACGGTTCGGTGGTGATTGAAGTCGGTGACCGAGGGCCAGGTATCGAAGCCCAGCATCTGGACAGCGTGTTCGACCGCTTCTGGCGTGCAGAGCGCTCCAGGGCACGTTACTCGGGGGGGAGCGGGCTAGGCTTGTCCATCGCCCGTGCGATCTGCCAGGCCCATGGCGGTACCATTACTGCCCGTAATCTGGTCGAAGGCGGTACGCTGATCAGGGCGGAGGTTCCTGTGTAGGCGTTTCTTCTTTGCTTGAGACCGGCGCTCAAGGCGGTGAAATCGTAATGATCGTAGAGCTGGAAAACTGCTTGGGAAAAAGGGGGGGAGAAAAGGGGATTTATTTTCACCTCTACTATCCCGACGCGACTCAACACTCTCTCACCACCCACCAAACGCACAAAAAAGCCCCAGATCTCCCGACCTGAGGCTTTTTCATTTCATATCTGGTGCACCCGGCGGGATTCGAACCCACGACCCCTGCCTTCGGAGTCCTAAAAGTCGACGTTTAGAATCAATACGTTAGCGCGGATTAGCTGGGAAATCAAAGGGTTGTGATAGCTGGGCTTAGCGAGTTTTCGCCCCGGTTAGCAGGGCGAATGTGGCAAATTTGTGGCATCGCGATAGAAGACTTAATGTGGAATGAGCTTTGGAGGGCGACTGGACGTCTGAGTAATCTAAATTAATCCGCCCATCTTCTCCTATGAGCGGAAAAGCTTGAGCTTATTCTGCCAATCCTAAGCTCCGCTAGACTGGAGACTTTCGTTTGCTCCTGTGTCTTGCGGTATCTTTGCTTTTCGCTGGATGCTCTGGTGCATTATGAATCCTCCCCCTAGTTTCGAAGTTACATGCCGCTGTCCATCAAAAAGGGGACAGATTTATTTTCAACCCGTCGTGAAGCCGCGTAAGGAGGGAATCACCTCGTCGGCCGATGAGATGTTGCTGGTGCTGCATAAGCGCTTTCCGAACGAGGTCTCATCAGCGCGGTTTGAGGTGTTGCATAAGCACTAAATCACCACCCACAAAAAAGCCCCAGATCTCTCAACCTGAGGCTTTTTCATTCCACATCTGGTGCACCCGGCGGGATTCGAACCCACGACCCCTGCCTTCGGAGGGCAGTACTCTATCCAGCTGAGCTACGGATGCTTGTGCGGGCGACATCATACCCATGTCGACCTGATGCGTCCATTCCGGCATTCCCCCCGCCCCCTGTCGTCCATTTCCGACAAAAAATGGCTAATCGCCACCCTCATTCACAACTCCCCGCGCCGCGCGTCCCTTTGTTTGCTTTGCTCTTGTGGCTTTAACCCGCTTCCACGCCGCAATTCCTCAGGTGAACGCATGCATTCCAAAGGAACCGTGATGCTCGATCTCCCGCTCAGACAAACCCTGCTGGCTCGCTCCGATTTGTTTCGAGGTATGCCGGAGCATCTCTTGCGCTACGTCGCCACCCATATGGTGGAGCGCACGCTGGATGATCGTGAGCTGTTGTATTTCAAGGATGACACCCTCGAATTCATTGCGTTGGTGGTGGAGGGGCGGATTTATTCGGTGGTGCATGGGCCGGATGGGCGCGAGCAGATTATCGGCAGTACCGGGGCCGGGCAGGTGGTGGGGGAGACCGCGTTGATCAAGGATCATGGGCGCGAGTCTTCCACCTTTGCCAGCGGGCCCACGCGGTTGTTGCAGTTGGGTAGCCGGCATTTTGCTGTGTTGTTTGAGGAGCCGGTGTTTCTGCGGCGTTTGTTGATGTTGATGATGCTGAGGTTGCTGCACGCCATCGAGTTGCTGGAGTTGGTGTGCCTGCATCGGCTGGAGTCGCGGTTGGCGCGGTTTTTATTGGCGAACCTGGGCGAGATCGACCTGGCGTTGGCCTTGCCCAGTGTGTCGTTGCCCGCAAGCCAAGGGGTGTTGGCGTCGATGCTGAATACCAGTCGCCCCAAGTTGAATGTGCAGCTGCAAGTGTGGCGGCGCAGTGGCGTGATCAGCGGCGATCTGGAGCGCATGGTGATCAACGATGTCGAGCATTTGCGGCGCAAGGCTTTTGCGCTGAATTAGTTGTGGCGGTGTTCCCCAGGTAACAGCGTACCCCCGTCGAGCCCTCGCAGACTGGCCCTTCATCAAGGATGCACAGGAGTGCTGGCGATGGGGATGACTGTTCAGTTCAAGGATCAATGGGCCGCCGATGACCGTTTGTTCGAAGCGAGTTGGCGCGCCGTGCAGGGTGAGCTCAGGCGCCGGGCGTTGCGGCGGGCCAAGGGCAATCTGGACCAGGGCCAGGAGTGGTTGTCGGCCACGGCGATCAAGGCCCTGTTGTTCTTTCGGCGTTCGCCGGAGCGCATTCGCGACCCTGAGGGGTTTCTGTTTCTGGTCCTCGACCATGTGTTTCTCGACAGCGTGCGGCGCAGCAAGCGCGAGGGGCGGCTGTTCGATGATTCGGTGGACCTTGAACACGATCACCTGGCCGCGCTCGCCGCGCCCTGCGCCTCGGTGCTGGAGCGGGTGGAATCTTATGAGCGCCTGGAGCAGCTCGAGGCGCACGTCGCACGGTTACCGCTGTTGCAGCAGCGTTTGTTCGAGATGCGTTTTGTCGATGACCTGCCTTACCCGCAAATTGCCGCCGAGCTGCACGTGAAGCTGCCGCTGGTGCGCAAGCGTGTGCAACTGCTGCGCGATGCTTTGCGCTGAAGGTGATTCACACATGTTGGCGTGGGGCGTTCTAGTGGTATGAGCGCAGCACGCCGCCGCTATCCACACCCAAACCTGGGTGAATGCCATCAAGGAGAGATGTATGACAGAGGTCAACAGCCAGATCACCGACGCGGTCACTCAAACCAACGTCAAGGTGGTGGCAGAGGCGCCAGCCCAGGCCATCGCGTCGCTGTACCAGGTGGCCAGCAGCGCGGCGGGCCTGTCGCTGCAGAACGCGGTCAATAGCCAGCAGGCGATGAACCAGATTTCCAACGCGGTGATCTCCAAGGCCGTGGCGCTGATCATGCAGATTGGCGAGAAGGGCTAAGCCCTCGGGAGATTGATTATGTCGTGGTTCAGTCGCAAGAAACCCGCCGCCTCCCAAGCAACGCCCGCCGCCGACCCTCCGGCGACAGCGCCCCCTGCACCGGCCTCGCGCTCGATCATGGCGCGCATGAACGAGCACCTGCTCAACCAGGTGAGCGCGCCGTCATCCGACAGTACGGCGGCGCTCAATAGCCAGATCGTGCAGGCGGTGCAGTTCACCAACGCGCAGAACTTTGCCTATGCGCCGGCGCAGATCGCGGTGCCGGCCGACATGATGATCAGCCAGGCGGCCGGGCTAGTGGCGCAAGCGGCGGCGGGGTACTTCGATGGGGTCAGCAAGATCGCGTTGGCGGCCCAGGCCGTGCTGCTCCAGCAAATGACCGAGAACATCGTCAAGGACAACCTGCCGGCCGCTGCCGAAGACGCCTTGGGCGCCCTGGCCACCGACCTGCTGGTGGGCGCCGCTGCCGCTGTGGCTGCCGCTGCCGGTGCAATGGAGGCCGAAGCCGCCAGCGTGGCCATCGACAAGATCGACCAGAGCATCGCCAAGTACGCCGACACCTTGGCCAACCGGGCCGCGCCAGCGGCCTGAACCGAGCACAGCGCTTCGGCGTTCTGCTGGGGCGGTGCAACAGCAACTTGAAAGCAACTTTTCTTGAGTGAGGAGCGACATCATGGACGTTGGAGATCTTATTTTTTCGGTGAAGCAAGAAGATGACAGTACGACGCGGGCTTTCATCAAAGCCGGTCAGTTGGTCAAAGCCAAGGTGTTCTCACAGGACACGACGTATCTGAATGTGGTCCACCCGGCAATTGCGGTGAGCAAGACCATGGTGATCGAAAGCGTCGGCACTGGCCTGGCGTTGACTGACGTGAGCCTGGAAAAACCCCCTCGCACCGCCATGGTGTTTTCCTGCCGTGACACTGAGCTGGGGTTTGCGGCGGCGCTGGCGGCCAAGCAGTTTTATTTCGACAAGCTCGGCGATGAAATCGACGGCAGTTATAGCGCGTGGAACGCGATGCTTTCTGCATTCAAGAACTGGAAGGCCAACGACACTCTGCAGGCTCGGATCAATGAGTCGATAGCGATAGGCAGCGGTTCCTTTTGCTCACAATTCGCGGCCAACGCTTATGAGGTCGGCAACCTCTACAACGCGGCCAATCTGGTTCCGCCACCGCCGGCCATTTTCAATCGGCAACCCTCAGCGATGACACCGGCAGAGCTCGCGACGTTCTGTGCTGCGTCGCCGCGTTTTTTCTTTGCCGGTTTCTGGGAAGACGGCAGAGAGGTGCGGCTTTAGCGGCCCTTTTGCAGGCGACGTAAAACCCAAGGAGATCGACATGGCACCCCCTTCCACACCCTCGGTCCTGTCCACCGACGACCGCCAGCGGCTCGAAGCGATGCTGCGCAACCCGCAGATTTTCGCCGGAACGCCCCAGGCCATCGTCGACGAAACCCTCAAGCGCGCTACCGAAGTGCTTGCGCAATCGAAGGCCAACGAACAAGCGCTCAAGACCGCTGCCCTGCAACGTGAAGCGGCGCTGCGCCAGGTGTTGGACGGCGCAGCTCCCGACCAGGATGCGCAACGCAAGGAAGTGCAGGCATTGATCCAAGGGTTGATCGCCCAGATTGAAGCGGCGCTGGGCCCCACTGCAAAACCTTGACCCTGCGTTTCACAGCGCCTGTTCCGCAACGTTCATTGATGAACACGGAATGCACCGTGTACTAAATAAGGAAATTGATCATGCCATTAGTCAACGAGCAAATTACCGACGCGGTCACCCAGACCAACGTCAAAGTGGTGGCCGAATCGCCTGCGATGGCGATGAGCACTATCTATCAATCCATGGCGCAGGCCACGGCGATTCTGTTCCAGAACGCGGTGTCGGCCCAGCAGCAGCAAAACACCCTGGCCCAGGCGGCCACCAACCAGGGCGTGATGCAGATCTACAGCGTCGATACCACCGCAGGTGCGGCGGCTACCGAGAAAGTCGCCCAGGGCGGCGTGTCGGATAACCTCACCAGCCTGTTGACCGTGCTCAAGTCTTTCCAGCCTTAAGCACTGAGCAATAACGGATGTTGTTCTTTCTCAACCCAGGAGTTTCAACCATGAGTACAGTCAGCCCGCAAATCACCGATGCCGTCACCCAGACCAACGTCAAGGTCGTTGCCGAATCACCCGCGATGGCCATGAGCACCATCTATCAATCCATGGGCCAGGCCACGGCGATCCTGTTCCAGAACTCGGTCTCGGCCCAACAGCAACAAAACACCCTGGCCCAGGCGGCCACCAACCAGGGCGTGATGCAGATCTACAGCGTCGACACCACCGCTGGCGCCGCCGCCACCGAAAAAGTCGCCCAGGGCGGCGTGGCCGACAACTTGACCAGCCTGTTGGCCGTGCTCAAGTCGTTCCAACCTTAAGCTGCAGAGCCCCCAGCAGCCCCGGCGCCCACCAGGCTCCGGGGCTGTTGTCGTGTGTGCGTTTGATCCGAAAGATGAACCGGATGCGCCATATTCGTTCTTTTTTTCGAACATCCTATTGCCCTGTACCCCCATTGATCCTAGGATTCGTTTGAGATTTCAAACGCTCTGTCTCCCGTGCGCTCTTTCATTTCTTCTGCGCGCTGGGGCTGATTTCCCTGACGGCAGCCCACAAGGCGCCTTTCAACAACTCTAATTCGCTCCGCGTGCGCGCGGTGCTGTTAAGGAAAGCCGACATGCAGCTTAAAGACACCCAGTTGTTCCGCCAGCAAGCCTTTATCGATGGCGCTTGGGTCGATGCGGACAATGGTCAAACCATCAAGGTCAACAACCCGGCCACGGGCGAGATTCTCGGCACCGTGCCGAAGATGGGCGCCGCGGAAACCCGCCGCGCCATCGAAGCCGCCGACAAGGCCCTGCCAGCCTGGCGTGCACTCACCGCCAAGGAGCGCGCCAACAAGCTGCGCCGCTGGTTCGAACTGCTGATCGAAAACCAGGACGACCTCGGCCGCCTGATGACCCTCGAACAAGGCAAGCCGCTGGCCGAGGCCAAGGGCGAAATCGTCTACGCCGCTTCCTTTATCGAGTGGTTCGCCGAAGAAGCCAAGCGCATCTATGGCGACGTGATCCCCGGCCACCAGCCCGACAAGCGCCTGATCGTGATCAAGCAGCCCATCGGCGTGACCGCAGCCATCACCCCGTGGAACTTCCCTGCGGCGATGATCACCCGCAAAGCCGGCCCGGCTCTGGCTGCCGGTTGCACCATGGTGATCAAGCCGGCCTCGCAAACCCCGTTCTCGGCCCTGGCCCTGGTTGAGCTGGCGCACCGCGCCGGTATCCCCAAAGGCGTGCTCAGCGTAGTCACCGGCAGTGCTGGCGACATCGGCGGCGAGCTGACCAGCAACCCGATCGTGCGTAAATTGTCCTTCACCGGCTCGACCGAAATTGGTCGCCAACTGATGGCCGAATGCGCCAAGGACATCAAGAAAGTCTCCCTGGAGCTGGGCGGTAACGCACCGTTCATCGTGTTCGACGACGCCGACCTGGATAAGGCCGTCGAAGGCGCGATCATCTCCAAGTACCGCAACAACGGCCAGACCTGCGTTTGCGCCAACCGCCTGTACATCCAGGATTCGGTGTACGACGCCTTCGCTGAAAAGCTCAAGGTGGCGGTGACCAAACTGAAGATCGGTAACGGCCTGGAAGACGGCACCACCACCGGCCCGCTGATCGACGAAAAAGCCGTGGCCAAGGTGCAGGAACATATCGCTGATGCCCTGAGCAAAGGCGCCAAGTTGTTGGCCGGTGGCAAGGTGATGGAAGGCAACTTTTTCGAACCGACCATCCTGGTCGACGTGCCGAAAAACGCCGCCGTGGCCAAGGAAGAAACCTTCGGCCCGCTGGCGCCACTGTTCCGCTTCAAAGACGAAGCCGAAGTGATCGCCATGTCCAACGACACCGAGTTCGGCCTGGCCTCCTACTTCTACGCCCGCGACCTGGGCCGGGTGTTCCGTGTGGCCGAGGCCCTGGAATACGGTATGGTCGGCGTCAACACCGGGTTGATCTCCAACGAAGTGGCGCCGTTCGGCGGCATCAAGGCCTCGGGCCTGGGCCGTGAAGGTTCCAAGTACGGGATCGAGGACTACCTGGAAATCAAATACCTCTGCCTGGGTATCTAAGGCACGGGATTGCAGTAAACGCAGAGGGCACGAGAGCGCTGCCCCTTTGCGTGTTTCACATGGTTATTCGCAGTGGCCGGGAAAGCTGTGGCAGTCGATCATCGCATGCTGCCGTAGTTGCCTCCCCGCCACCTATCCTTGAGCCACGCCGCCCGATGAGCGGCGAATGAGGACTTTATGAGCAAGACCAACGCATCCCTGATGAAACGCCGCGAAGCCGCTGTACCGCGCGGTGTTGGCCAGATTCACCCGATCTTCGCCGACTCCGCGAAGAACGCCACCGTGACCGACGTTGAAGGTCGCGAGTTCATCGACTTCGCCGGCGGTATCGCCGTGCTGAACACTGGCCACGTGCACCCGAAAATCATCGCGGCCGTGACCGAGCAACTCAACAAGCTGACCCACACCTGCTTCCAGGTATTGGCCTACGAGCCCTACGTAGAAGTGTGCGAAAAAGTCGCCGCCAAGGTGCCAGGTGATTTCGCCAAGAAAACCCTGTTGGTCACCACCGGTTCCGAAGCGGTGGAAAACGCCGTGAAGATCGCCCGCGCCGCCACCGGCCGTGCCGGTGTGATCGCCTTCACCGGTGCTTACCACGGCCGCACCATGATGACCCTGGGCCTCACCGGTAAGGTCGTGCCTTACTCGGCCGGCATGGGCTTGATGCCGGGCGGCGTGTTCCGTGCGCTGTACCCCAACGAACTGCACGGTGTGAGCGTCGACGACTCCATCGCCAGCATCGAGCGCATCTTCAAGAACGACGCCGAGCCGCGTGATATCGCTGCAATCATCATCGAGCCGGTGCAGGGCGAGGGCGGTTTCTACGTCGCGCCAAAAGCCTTCATGAAGCGCCTGCGCGAACTGTGCGACAAGCACGGCATCCTGCTGATCGCCGACGAAGTGCAAACCGGTGCCGGGCGTACCGGTACCTTCTTCGCCATGGAACAGATGGGCGTTGCCGCCGACCTGACCACCTTCGCCAAATCCATCGCGGGCGGTTTCCCGCTGGCCGGTGTGTGCGGCAAGGCCGAGTACATGGACGCCATCGCCCCAGGCGGCCTGGGCGGCACCTATGCCGGTAGCCCGATTGCCTGCGCAGCAGCCCTGGCGGTGATGGAAGTGTTCGAAGAAGAGCACCTGCTGGACCGCTGCAAGGCCGTGGGCGAGCGCCTGGTGACTGGCCTCAAGGCCATCCAGGCCAAGTACCCGGTGATCGGCGAAGTGCGTGCCCTGGGCGCGATGATCGCGGTCGAGCTGTTCGAAGACGGCGACACCCACAAGCCAAACGCTGCCGCTGTTGCCTCCGTGGTAGCCAAGGCACGTGACAAGGGCCTGATCCTGCTGTCCTGCGGCACCTACGGCAACGTGTTGCGCGTACTGGTGCCGCTCACCTCGCCGGACGAGCAGTTGGACAAAGGCCTGGCGATCATCGAAGAGTGCTTCTCCGAACTCTGACCAACCTTAGTCACTGTGGCGAGGGAGCTTGCTCCCGCTGGGGCGCGAAGCGGCCCCGC
>NZ_JBQEQE010000047.1:0-21619 GCF_052046095.1 Pseudomonas sp. 22072 | reverse complement strand
GTGCCGAGTGGTGGGGCAAGAGCCCTTTTGGTTACTTTTGGGGCTCTTTTCCAAAAGTGACCCGCTGTAAAAGCGGAACCATAAGCAGCCGTTACCCAAATAACGGATATGTACACGGTCTGATCCAAGATTCTGGTCGGCTGTCAGGCCGCCTTCGCGAGCAAGCCCGCTCCCACAGTTTGATCGCGGGGTGTCAGGTAGGTAAGTGTCGGCTGGTAGGCCGCCATCGCAGGCAAGCCAGCTCCCACATTGGATCATGGCACTTCAGGTAGATAGGCGTCGGCTGTCAGGCCGTCACGGGCCTAGCCCGGGTTGAACAGCACCTGCTGCATCGCCTGGGGCGGCTGCCCGAAGGCCCTGAGGAACGCCTGGCGCATGCGCTCGCGATCACCAAACCCGGTTTCGCGCGCCACCACTTCCACCGGGTGGCGGCTGGTTTCCATCATTGCCCGCGCAGCTTCCACCCGCAGGGCCTCAATGGCCTTGGCCGGGGTCTGCCCGGTTTCTTCGCGAAACACCCGGCTGAACTGGCGTGGGCTGAGCCGGGCGACGTCGGCCAGTGCGTCCACCGACAAATCATGGGTGAGGTTTTCACGGGCATAGGCCAGGGCCAACTGCACGCGGTCGGACTTGGGGTCCAGTTCCAGCAAGGCCGACAGTTGCGACTGCTCGCTGCCACGGCGCTGGGCAATCACCAGTTTGCGTGCAATGCGACGGGCCAGGTCGCTGCCCAGGTCGTCCTCCACCATCGCCAGCGCCAGGTCGACCCCGGCGCTCATGCCCGCACCGGTCCACACCTGGCCGTCGACAATGAACAACTTGTCCTCTTCCAGGCGAATATCCGGGTAACGCTTGCGAAACGCGGGTGCGTGGATCCAGTGGGTGGTGGTGCGCTTGCCAGCCAGCAGGCCAGCCTCGGCCAGCACAAAGATGCCCATGCATAACGACGCCACCCGGCGCGACTGCGCGGACGCGGCCTTGACCAGTTCCAGCAGGTTGGCTTCCGGCAGGCGAAACTCCAGGTAGCCGCTGACAATCAAGGTGTCATAGCCCTCTGGGCGCAGCGCGCTGGTGTTCACCGAAAAGCCCTGGGAGGTCATCACGGCGCCGCCGCTTTCCGACACCAGGTGAAACTCATAGGCCGGCTCGCCGCGCAGCAGGTTGGCACACTCGAACACCGAGCCCAGGCTGAGGCTCAACGACTGGAAATTCGGGTAAACCATCAGCGCAACGCTGTGCATTGCATCTCTCCAAGGGGCAGGGGAGAGGCGATTGTCGGCGTGTGCCGGGCAAACGGCAACCGACTTTCGTGCGTGTCCGGAATCCTTGCGGATATGACATTGTGAGCCAATGCCGCGCTGCCTAACATGAGCCCAACGCACTAGACGACTGGTCTAATCGCAGAGGGGCAAGCATGAGCAACGCAAGCAGCAGTGCGCGGCAAGCGATTCTTGAACGGGCGCAATCCATTGTCGGGGCCAAGGGGTTTTCGGCGGTGGGCTTGAACGAGATCCTTCAAGCGGCGCAAGTGCCCAAGGGTTCGTTTTATCACTACTTCAACTCCAAAGATGCCTTTGGCGTGGTGTTACTCGATACCTATTTCGACCACTACGTCGAGGGCATGCAGCAGCTGTTCGATCAGCCGGGATTGACCCACCACGCCAAGCTGATGCGTTATTGGCAAGGCTGGATCGACAACCACACCGGCTGCACCGACGCCGGCAAATGCCTGGCCGTGAAGCTTGGGGCGGAGGTCTCCGATCTGTCAGAACCCATGCGGCTGGCGCTGCAACGCGGTACTTCGCGCACCATCGACTTGCTTGCCGTGGCCCTTCAACGCGGCGTCGAAGACGGCTCGCTCAGGTTCGAGCAGGCCCCCGAAAGCCTGGCCAGGCGTTTGTATGCGCTATGGTTGGGAACCAGCGTCATGGGCAAGATCACCCGTACCACCGCGCCGTTCACCGAGGCGCTGCTGCTGACCCAACAGTTGTTGGGCAGCCCTGAAAACCCTGTTATTCACATCGATCGAGGCACTGGAAAATGAAAGTATTAATGGTACTGACCTCTCACGACCAGCTTGGCGATACCGGGCGCAAGACCGGCTTCTGGCTCGAAGAATTCGCCGCACCTTATTACGCGTTCAAGGACGCTGGCGCCGAAGTGGTGCTGGCTTCTCCGGCCGGCGGCCAGCCGCCGTTGGACCCCAAGAGCGATGAACCGGATGCGCAAACCGAGCAGACCGAGCGCTTCGGCAAAGACCCGGCTGCGCAGCAAGCCCTGGCGACCACCGTGAAGCTGGACTCGGTCAATGCCGCCGACTTCGACACCGTGTTCTACCCAGGCGGCCACGGTCCGCTGTGGGACCTGGCGGAGTCGCCGGTGTCCATCGCGCTGATCGAAGCTTTCGAGCGGGCCGGCAAGCCCGTTGGCTTTGTGTGCCATGCACCGGGTGCCTTGCGTCACGTCAAGGCAGTTAACGGTGAGCCGTTGATCAAGGGCCGCCGCGTCACCGGGTTCTCCAATTCGGAAGAGGCCGCTGTGCAGTTGACCGAGGTCGTGCCGTTCCTGATTGAAGATGAATTCCGTAAATTGGGCGGCCTGTATGAGAAGGGCGCCGACTGGCAATCCTTCGTCATTGTCGACGGTTTGCTGGTGACTGGGCAAAACCCAGGCAGCTCCAGCGAAGTGGCCAAGGCCCTGCTGACACTCTGCGCTTAAATTAATCAACCGATCTACGCGGTGGCGACTCCCAGGAGTCGCCACGGTTTTCGTTCGTCCTGAATTTGGAATATCGCCGTGCCTGACTGCATCTTGAACACCCCGATCAAGCTGGGGCATCACCGCTTGAACAACCGTGTGGTACTGCCACCGCTGACCCGCCAGCGCAGCGCCCAGCCGGGTAATATCGCCACCGGCCTGATGGCCGAGTATTACCGTCAGCGGGCCAGTGCCGGGTTCATGGTCAGCGAGGGTACGCAGATCGAACCTCGGGGCCAGGGCTACGCCTGGACGCCCGGCATTCATACACCGGCGCAAATCGAGGGTTGGCGCAAAGTCACTGCAGCGGTGCATGCCGAGGGTGGTGTAATCTTCGCCCAGCTATGGCACGTGGGGCGGGTGTCCCATAACGCGCTGCAACCTGACGGTGGAGCCCCGGTGGGCCCGTCTGCGCTGCCGGCGTTGCAAGCCAAAGCCTTCATTGAAACCGGGCCGGGTAGGGGGGAACTGGTGCAGCCACCCGTCCCGCGTGCCTTGACCACGCTGGAAATCGAAGAGCTGGTCGGGCACTACGCCCAGGCTGCGCGCAATGCCCTGGACGCCGGGTTCGACGGCGTGGAAATTCACGCGGCCAACGGCTACCTCGTTAACCAGTTCATCTCGGCCCATTCCAACCTCCGTGAGGATGAGTACGGCGGCTCGCTGGACAATCGCCTGCGCTTGCTGCGCGAGATTGTCGAAGCGGTGTGCAAAGTGGTGGGGCCGGAACGCCTGGGCGTGCGCTTTTCGCCGCTGTTCAGTGGCACCGATCAGGACCGGGTCTACATCGGCCTGGTGGAAGAAGACCCGCACCTTACCTATATCGAAGCGATCAAAGTGCTGGAAGCGTCGGGCCTCGCCTATGTGTCCATTGCCGAGGCCGACTGGGACAACGCCCCCGACCTGCCCGACACATTTCGCCAGGCCGTGCGCGCCACCTTCAGCGGCAGGATCATCTACGCCGGGCGCTACACCGCCGAGCGCGGCGCACGGCTGGTAGAGGCCGGGTTGGCGGACTTGATCGCCTTTGGACGGCCCTTCATTGCCAACCCGGACTTGCCCCAGCGGCTGTTCAATGGCTGGCCGTTGAATGCGTTGAAGGCCGAAGGCTTGTATGGCGGGACACAGGCGGGGTATGTGGATTATCCGGTGTATGCCCAACACTAGTGTGGGAGCGGGCTTGCTNAAACACTTATGTTGACTGACCCACCGCTTTCGCGAGCAAGCCCGCTCCCACAGGGATCTGTAACCCCTCTGCACATCAAAAATGCCTCACTCCACTCGCAACACAATCTTGCCGATATGGTCCCCACCTTCCATCCGCGCATGGGCCTGGGCGGCGTCGGTGTAGGCGTAGACCTGGTCGATAATCGGCAGGCAGCGCCCGGCACTGAGTACCGGCCACACATGTTCGCGCAGTTGCTCGGCAATCTCGGCCTTTTCTTCCCGCGTGCGGGCCCGCAGCAGCGAGCCGGTGATCACCGCTCGTTTGCCGAGGATGGTCAGCAGGTCGACGTCGTTGGCCTTGCCACCACCGAGGAAGCCGAGGATCACCAGGTGGCCGTCCATGCCCAGGGCCTTGAGGTTATTGTTGAGGTACGAGGCGCCCATGATGTCGAGGATCACGTTGACGCCTTTGCCATCGGTCTGTTTGGCGATGACCTCGGCAAATGCCTGTTCGCGGTAGTTGATCGGCTCGGCACCGAGCTTGGCAATCGCCGCGCATTTGTCGGCGCTGCCCGCCGTGGCGAATGCCTGGATGCCGAACTCCTGGCAAAGCATCAACGCGGTGGTGCCGATGCCGCTGGTGCCGCCGTGGATCAAGGCGCGCTGGCCTTTGCGGGCACCGCCGAGACCGAACAGGTTGGCCCAGACCGTAAAGAACGTTTCCGGCACGGCAGCGGCCTGAATCCAGTCCATGCCTGCGGGGATCGGCAGCGCCTGGCTGGCCGGCACCGCGCAATACTGCGCATAGCCGCCGCCATTGGTCAGGGCGCAAACCTTGTCGCCCAGGCTGTATTCGTTCACGCCAGTGCCCAGCGCCACCACTTCACCGGCCACTTCCAACCCCGGAATCGGGCTCATGCCGGGCTTCATCGGGTATTTACCCGCGCGCTGCAAGGCGTCTGGGCGGTTGACCCCGGCGGCGTGCACGCGAATCAGAATCTCGCCTGGCCCGGCCACTGGCACGTCGGCGCTGCGCGGCTGCAAGACCTCGGGCCCGCCAGGGGTGGTGATTTCGATCAGGGTCATTTCTTGGGGAAGCGTCATGGAAAAGTTCCTGTAGCGATGAGCGTATGGGTTGGGACCGTAGCGCGGGGTCGGCAGTTCAGCAAGATCATGCCGGGTTCTTCGGGCAATGCAAACGCAGGCTTTCAGCACAAGCCTGCAAGTGCGTCGGCGTGGCTTCGGACACACTGGCTGCCGCTCATTTTTGACGGACACAGGTGGCGTATGAACGAAGCGAGAAATCAGGATATCGGGTTGTTGTTCCTGCGGGTCAGCGGGGCGTTGTTCCTGCTGTGGGTGCATGGGTTGCCCAAGTTGCTCCACTACAGCGAGCAATTGAAGCTGATCGAGGCCCCGTTTCACCTGGGCGCCCATGTCACGTTGCTGCTGGCGATCTTTGCCGAGGTGCTGTGCCCGCTGCTGATCGTCGCGGGCGTGCTGGTGCGCCTGGCGTGCCTGCCGATCCTGGCGGTGCTGGTCATCGCGTTGCTGGTGGTGCACCCGGAGTGGACGCTGTTCGAAGGGCAGTTCGGCTGGCTGCTGTTGATCATCTTTACCAGCGTGCTGATCGCAGGGCCGGGGCGGCTGGTGCTGAGCCAGCGCTTTGCCTGAACAAAAAAGGCCTGGCTCGCCCGGCCTTCTGCCTTCTGTAGGAGCGAGCTTGCTCGCGAAAAACGCATAGGCGCCGCGTTCATTCAGCAAGCACGCGTTATCGTTGACGTTCTTCGCGAGCAAGCTCGCTCCTACAGGGGCATCAAGATGTCAACGGTTCAGGAATCCCAACAGGTCTTCATTGAGCTGTTGAGCGTGGGTCACGGCAAACCCGTGAGGCGCATCCTTGTACACCTTCAGTTGCGCGCCCTTGATCATTTCAGCAGCCACCTTGCCGGTGGTTTCGAACGGCACGATCTGGTCGCCGTCGCCATGGATCACCAGGGTCGGCACGTCGATTTTGGCCATGTCCGGGCGGAAGTCGGTTTGCGAGAACGCCGTGACGCAATCCACGGTGGATTTGAGCGACGCGAGCATGGCGATCTGCAGGGTTTGGCTGAGCACACCCTCCGAAACGTGCTGGCCTTTATTGAGACCGAAGAATGGCGTGTTGAAGTCGCTGATGAACTGCGCACGATCCTTCAACAGGCCGGCCTTGATGCCATCGAACACCTCGCCTGGCACGCCTTGGGGGTAGTCGGCTTGCTGACCGAAGATCGGCGTGACCGCGCCCAACAACACCAGGCCGGCGACACGGGCACTGCCGTGGCGGGCGATGTAGCGCGCCACGTCACCGCCACCCATGGAGAAGCCCACCAGGGTCACGTCCTGCAGGTCAAGGTGTTCGATCAACTGGGCGATATCGTCAGCGAAGGTGTCGTAGTCGTTACCGGTCCATGGCTGGTCCGAGCGGCCAAAACCACGACGGTCAAAGGCAATGGTGCGAAAGCCACGGCTGCTCAGGTATTCCATCTGGTATTCCCACATGTCCGCATCCAGCGGCCAGCCGTGGCTGAACAGCACGGGCTTACCGCTGCCCCAGTCCTTGAAGTAGATCTGGGTACCGTCTTTGGCAACGAATGTGCTCATCTGAAACTCCTTGCAGGGCTGAAAAAGGGCGGTGTAAAAACCGCCTCACTATTGCCGTAAACCTGAGCCCAGGCTTGTATGGGTGTGCTTGTCTCACCAACTGAACTTGAGCTCCATGCCCAGGTAATTGCTGTCGTGCCCACCGGCATCACGCAGCGTCTGGCCGACCGCGTAGTGCACCGCTTCGACCGCACCGCTGAGGTTGGGCGTAAAGGCGTAGTCGGTGCGCAGTTGGCCGTAGGCGCCGGTCCAGCGCTCGCCTTGGCCCGCCGTGCCAGCCACGGCCAGGTTGGGCTGGGTGTAGACGGCGTCTGCGGTGGTCTGCCGCCACAGCAGGCCGACGGCGGTTTGCAAGCTGAGCTTGGCGAGGGGCTTGACGGTGATCGACGGCTTGACGTGGATCAGGTTGCTGTAGCCGGTGTAGCCCGCCAGGGAAAAGTAATAGCCATTGGGGAACAGCGGGTTGAAGGTGCCGACCCGGCCGTCACCGGCCTGGCGGTCACCGGAAGCGATATCCAGTTGCAGGCCGATACGCGGCTTCCAGGCCAGCGTGTCAAAGGTGTAGCCGGTGCGGCTGCCACCGGCCCAGGCGCGAATCGTCTTGCTGCCCACCGAGCCGCGTTGCAGCATGGCTTCGACGTCCCAGTCGAAACCCTGGGCTGCGCCACCCAGGCGGGCGTCCAGCAACTGGCGCGTCTCTTCGCCGTCGGCGTCCAGGTAATGGGCGGCGCTGCGCTCGTACACGCCGTAATAGGCCGACAGCTCATTGGTGCCGCCCACCAGCCGCTCGACTCGTAGCATGTGGAAGCGCGCGTCGCTGTTGGACTTGTCGTCGAAATGCCGGCCATCCTGGTACTGCACCGGTTGGCTGGCGATCCCGATGAAGCGCCATTGCGGCGTTTCCCAGTCCGCCCACAACGCATCGAAGGACTGCCGCACATTCGGGCCGTCCCGTGACGAGATGAAACGCTGCAAGTCGAAGGCGAAATCCTGGCGGCCAGCCCGTGCCTTGAAGGTGCCAGCGCTGAAGGTCTTCACGTATTCGGCAAAGGCCAGGCGCAGGTCGACGCGGTTCTGGTCGGCACCGCCAATGGTGGTCTTGTCATAGGCCCGCACATCTTCCAACTGGGTGAACAGCCGCCAGTGTTCGTTCAGGTGCAAGTCGGCGTGCACCTGAAAGCGCTGGATCAGGTAGCGGTCACGCGGTACATCCCGCACGCCGAACCCGCTGGCGTCGTTCATCTCGAAGCGTTCACGCAAGGTGGCGCCCAACGACAAGTAGGTGAACGGGTTGGCGGCGGACAGTGGGATGTACTTGAGGTTGTCCAGCGGTTGTGTGCGCAATGCCGGGTCCTTGAGCACAGACCAGTCTTCCTGCCAGCGGTTGGCCTTGATCGCCGGGCGTACCAGCTGGTCGTCGGCCTGCACGCTGCCAGCAAGCAACGGCCACAGCACAGCCAGGCTCCAGCCTGCGTGACGAATCATTTTGCCGCGCTGAGTTGGTGGATTTCTGCGACATAACCGCCCGGGAACTCCACCAACGCACTGCGCCGACCTTTGCTGTCGAACGCCGGCACCAGCACTGTGGCGCCAGAGCCAGTGGCCTTGCCCAGGGTGGCGGCGAGGTCGTTGACCTGGTAACCGGTGGTGTCGTGGCCGAACGGGTAGGGCAGTTGGCCGTTGGTGACCAGCACCGCCATGCGCCCGAACGGCGATTCGATCTCGACGCGGCGGTAGTGGCCGCCGGCCTGGCCGACATCAACCCCAGGGGCGTGCTTGTCGTCGCTCACTACCTTGCCGTGGGAGAAACCCAGGAATGCCTTGATAAACCGCTCGGCGCTGTCGTTGGACACATACACACGGTTTTCCGGCACGGTGTCGAAGGCGGCGTAATCCGGGGTCTTGGTGTGCCAGTAGAGCTGCATGTTCACACCGCCCGGCCATTGCACCACGGCATCACGGCCGATGGGGTCGGGGAAATCGCTGACGATTACGTCGGCGCCATTTTCCCGCGCGGCCTTGAGGGCCACGTCCATGTCCTTGACCAGATAGCCGTTGCGTTCCTGGCCGAACGGGTGAGGCACGGGGGTGGTAAAGCCGAACAACGACACGGTGCCCGCCGGGGTCTGGAGCAATTGCGAGGTGGTGCTGCTCGGCACCGGCAGCACGTTGACCACGATCTGGGGCGTGCTTTTGCCGCCGAAGGTGGCGAGGAAACTCTGGGCAAAACGGTCCACATCGGCCGGTGCCACATACACATGGCTGGTGTCGTACTGCGGCGCCACGGCCACGTTCGGGGTGGCGGCAAACGCGTTGCTCATCATCGCACTTGCCAGCAGCGTCAATGCCAGCGATACCTTGGTTGCTGTGTTACCCATGCCCGTTCTCCAGCGCTTCTGAGGGTTCGAAAGCCGTGAGGTTAGGGGGGCAGGGCGGTGGGGAATTGTATGGACGTGCTCGGTTGAACGTTTCAGCTACGCGGCCCAGACAGCCGACGCCTGTCTACCTGACGCCCCTCAATCCAAATGTGGAAGCTGGCTTGCCTGAGATGACGGCCAGCCAGCCGACGCTTCTCTAGCTGATACCCCACGATCAAACTGTGGGAGCTGGCTTGCCTGCGAAGGCGGCCTGAGAGCCGACCATAATCTTGGATCAGACCGTGTACATATCCATTATTTAGGTCATGGCTGCTTATGGTTCCGCTTTTACAGCGGCTCACTTTTGAAAAGCGCAAAAGTAAGCAAAACGCTCTTGCCCCACCACTCGGCACCTCGCTTAGGCTCGGTGTGCCCKMACWCMGGCTTGAATCCGTGGGCCGCCGYCAYGSGCCATCCWTGGCSCRGGRCGGCTAACCCGGCGTCCTGCCGGGTTACCCACGAATTCAAGCCTGCGTTCGGCCAGCGTGGTTTAACGGGGCGCCTGAGATCAAGATCAAAAGCAGATCAAGAGCGGCTCGCTTCGCATCGTAGTTACCGGTGGCTGCGTAGGTACCTATGCTGCGATGACGACGTTTCAGTCACTGCATCTATTACTGCACGACCGCTTTCGCAGGCAAGCCAGCTCCCACATTTGATCTTCGTTGCGTTGGGCATTGCGTTCGCTTAACTGTTCGGCATTGGAGCTGCCCACACATTTGGATGGCGGGGCATCGGTTAAACAGCCTTTATCTGTCAGGCCACCATAATGATCTTCGACACCAACTCCACCACCGTCTTGGCCTGCAGTTTCTTCATCAACCGCGCCCGGTGCACCTCAACGGTGCGGTGGGAGATCGCCAGGCGCAGGGCAATTTCTTTGGATTTGAACCCGTTGACGATGTGCATGGCGATTTCCCGCTCCCGGGGCGTGAGGTCGCCGGTGCCCTGGTGCATGCGGTCCAGGCGTTCGAAGTGCCAGATCATCAGCTTGAACGGGTCTTTGGGGGTGAGGGTGTAGCCGTGGGACTTGGCCCAGAACACTTCGCCATTGTGGTGCTGCATGAAGCGTTCATCGGAATAAAAGCCGTTGTCGCTGTCGAGCAGCCAATCATGGCTGCGCTTGCCGATGGCGTGGTAGTCGGCCTGGGACGGGTAGATCAGCAAGGTCAGCTGGTTGACCAGTGCGTCGCGCGTATAGCCGAACAGCTTCAGGAAAGCGTCGTTGCAGTCGAGAATCACGCGGTCGCTGGTGACGATCTGCGGGGCAGGGGACAGCTTGAACGCCAGGCGTTCGAGGTCGGGAAATTGCTGGGCTAGCGCGGTCATGGGGCATCCTGCCTCGTTGTTCAATGCCCTGGGGCGCTACTTACCCGTGTAAGTAGTTACACGAATTGGCGCACGATCAGGGGTGGGTCATTGTAAGTAAAGTCCGAATCAAGAACAGAAGAAATTGATTATGCCTGCTGATTGCGTCTCGATTGTTGCCGCTGGTCACTCCCGCTTTGGTCGCCTGGAAGGCACGACGCTGGAAGACCTGATCGTCCAGGTGACCCGCGAAGCCCTGAGCGACGCCGAGATTGACGCGTCGCAAATCGATGCGTTGTTCCTCGGCCATTTCAACTCGGGGCTGGTGCTCGACGGGTTTGCCGCCTCATTGCTATTGCAAGCCGACCCCGGGCTGCGCTTCAAACCGGCTACTCGCTGTGAAAACGCCTGTGCATCCGGCTCGGCGGCGATTCAGGCGGGGGTCAATGCGATCCTCTCCGGCAGCGCTGAGCTGGTGCTGGTGGTGGGCGCCGAGAAGATGACCCACACCAGCACTGCCGCGGTCACCCAAGCCTTGGCCGGGGCCGGCTACCAGAACGACCCGGCCGAAGCCGGCCTGAGTTTCCCCCAGTTGTTCGGCCGCGCCGCCCGCCAATACGCCGAGCGTTACCACTGCCCGCTGGGCTCGATGGCGGCCATCGCTACCAAAAACCACTCCAATGCCATGGCCAACCCGCTGGCGCAGATGCATCGGGAGATGAATTTCGAACACTGCAACAACGTGTCCCAAAGCAACCCGTTCGTGGCTGACTCCCTGCGCCTGACCGATTGCTCACTGATCAGCGATGGCGCAGCCGCGATCATCCTCGCCTCGCCCAAACGTGCGCGGGCGTTCCGTCGCGAGGTGCAAATCCGGGCGATGACCCAGGTCAACGACACCTTGCCCATCGCCCAGCGTGACATCCTCGCCTTTGAGGGCCCGCAACGCGCGATCCATGCAGCGCTGCGCGGGGCGAATGTGACCCTGGCTGACCTGAGCTTCGCCGAAGTGCACGACTGCTTCACCATTGCCGAGTTGCTGATCTATGAAGCCATGGGCCTGGCGCCCAAGGGCGAAGGCCATCGCGTGCTCGACAGCGGGGTGGTGCGCGCCGGCGGGCGCTTGCCGGTGAACCTTTCCGGCGGGCTCAAGGCCAAGGGGCACCCCGTCGGCGCCACGGGGGTGTCCATGCATGCCTTGGCGTTCCGGCAATTGACCGGCGAGCCGATTGGCCTGGCGGTGCCCAACCCGGAGTTCGGCCTGGTGTTCAACATGGGCGGCATGGCGGTGGCCAACTACGCCTCGGTCCTGCAGGCACGCCGGAGCTGAGTCATGAACATTGCCAACTGGCTGCACGACACCCAGCGTCGGGCCCCGCAACGCCCGGCATTGTTCGACGGCAGCGTGCAAGTGGCCGACTACGCCACCTTCGCCGCCCACGTGCGCCAACGCGCCGCGCACCTGGTGGAGCAGCATGGCCTGGTGCCGGGAGACGCGGTGGCGCTGCTGATGAAAAACAGCTGCGACTACCTGGAACTGCTCTACGCCATCTGGTGGATGGGCGGGGTGGCGGTGCCGATCAACGCCAAGCTGCACCCCAGCGAAGCGGCGTGGATTGCCGATAATGCCGAGGCGCGGTTGATCTTTACCGACGGCGGCCAGGTGTTTTCATCGCGGGATTTGCCCGCGCATTGCACGGAATTGGACGGCCACCCGCTGCCGCCCAGCCATGGTTGGCCCAGCCTGGAACAGCCGGTGCCCCGCCAGGATCACGACCTCGCCTGGCTGTTCTATACCTCTGGCACCACCGGGCGCTCCAAGGGCGTGATGCTGTCGCACGGCAACCTGATCGCCATGTCGCTGTGCTACGCCACGGATGTCGATCAAGTGAGCGCCGACGATGCGGCGCTGTATGCCGCGCCCATGTCCCACGGCGCCGGCCTGTACAACTTCATCCATGTGCGCTGCGGCGCCCGCCATGTGGTGCCGGCCTCCCATGGCTTCGATGCCGCCGAGCTGTTCGGGCTGGCCGAGCACATGGGCCAGGTGTCGCTGTTTGCTGCGCCGACCATGGTCAAGCGCATGGTCGAACAGGCCCGGCGCCAGGATTATCACGGCGCCGGCATCAAGACCATCGTCTACGGCGGCGGCCCCATGTACCTCGCCGACCTGCGCGAAGCAGTCGACACCTTCGGCCCGCGCCTGGTGCAGATCTACGGCCAGGGCGAGAGCCCGATGACCATCAGCGTCTTGCCCCGCGCCTTGATCGCCGAGCGCCAGCGCCCCGACTGGGCCACCCTGGCCGCCTCGGTGGGCCACGCGCAAGCCTGTGTCGAGATCCGCATTCTCGATGCCGAGCACCAGCCACTGCCCACCGGCGAGCGCGGTGAAATCGCGGTGCGTGGCGCCACGGTGATGCAGGGCTACTGGCGCAACCCGCAGGCCACGCGCCAGACGCTGGTGGACGGTTGGCTGCTGACCGGCGACATCGGCTACCTCGACCCGGCCGGCTACCTGACCCTGACGGATCGCTCCAAGGACGTGATCATCAGTGGCGGCAGCAACGTGTACCCCCGTGAAGTCGAGGAAGTGCTGGCCCAGCATCCCGAGGTGTTCGAAGTGTGCGTGGTGGGCGAGCCCGACGCGCAATGGGGGGAGTCGGTGGTGGCCTTCGTGGTGACCCGCAGCGGCCAGCCGCTGGACGAAGGCGAGCTGACGGCGTGGTTCCTGGCGCGCATGGCCTCGTTCAAAAAGCCGAAAAAATATGTGTGGCGCAGCGATTTGCCGAAGAACAGCTACGGCAAGATTCTCAAGACCGACTTGCGGCATTGGCTGCAAACCGCGAGTATCGCCGCGCTTTAACATGGATCGATAATCAGACAAGGAGTCCCCACGATGGGCAATCCCGCACAAGACACCGTCCGCAAGCGCCGCCGTGCGTTTCTGGGCGCCACCTCCGGCCACTTGATCGAGTGGTACGACTACGGCGTCTATGGCTTTCTCGCGGTCTATATCGGCCAGGCGTTCTTCGTCTCCGATGACCCCACCACCAGCCTGTTGGCCAGCTTTGCCGCGTTTGCGCTGAGCTTTTTTATCCGCCCTCTGGGTGGGCTGTTCTTCGGCCCGCTGGCAGACAAGATCGGCCGGCGCAAAACCCTGATCATGGCGCTGGTGATGATGACCGGCTCCACGGTGATGCTGGGCCTGTTGCCGACCTACGCCAGCCTGGGCATCGCCGCACCGATCCTGTTGATTCTGGTGCGCTGCGTGCAGGGCTTCTCGGCGGGCGGCGAAATCGGTACCGTCACCAGCTTCATCTCTGAATACGCCGGCCCCGGTCGCCGTGGCTTTGCCACCTGCTGGCTGATGGTTACCGCCGTGCTCGGCCTGCTGCTCGGTGGCGCCGTGGCCAACGGCATGACCTGGGTGCTGGGCGCCGAGGTCATGCAGGAATGGGCCTGGCGCGTACCGTTCCTGATCGCCGCGCCCCTGGGCTTTATTTCCATGTACATCCGCCTCAAGCTCGAAGACAGCCCCGAGTTCCTCGCCCTGCAACGCGCCGGGCAAACTTCGCGGGCGCCGCTGCGCGAGGTCTGGCAGTGGAAACGGGCGATTGCCCTGGTGTTCTCTATCATCACCTTGCACAGCTCGATCTTTTACCTGGTGCTGACCTTCGCCTCGACTTACATGGCCAAGATCCTCAAGTTCGACAGCGGCACCACCTTGCTCTACGTGTTCGTCGCCAGCTTCTCGGCGGCTTTCGTGATGCCGTTTGGCGGGGCCTTTACCGATAAATACGGGCGCAAGCCGTTCCTGATGGTGATCGGCACGCTGGCGACCCTGGCGATGTTCTGGCTGTTCAAATCCGCCCCGACCGCCACCCCGGCGACCTTCTTCGCGCCGTTGATGGCGGTGGCGATTCTGTTCGGGCTGTACGCGTCGTCAACCTATGCGTTGATGAGTGAGCTGTTGCCGACGCGGATTCGCTCCACTGGGATTGCCGTGGCGTATAACGTGCCCGTCGCGGTGTTTGGCGGCAGTGCGCCGTTGATTTCCACTTGGTTGATCAAGGTGACAGGCGACATTACTTCGCCGTGGTATTTCTATGTAGCGACCGGGGTGGTGTCGTTGGTAGCGCTGGTGGTGTTGCGCAAGGAGGACTTCGTGGTCGGTGCCACGCCTAGGGTGGCGTCTGCGGAAACGGCGCTGGCCTGACGCCGTGTTTGCATCTTGGTAATCAAACGGCAGGGTTGTATTGGCAAACCTGCCGCAACAGGCTATCGGGCTGAATTGGCTGGCAACACGTGGGCCGCGTCCAGGGCAGGGTAGGAGTAATGTGGCCGGTAATCGACAAGTTCTTGAACCATCTCAGGCTCTTTCTGGGTGCCAATATTGAATCGCAGCAGCGTTCCAGATGTCTTTTCCACCGTATTAAGGTGGTTGTTCTTGGCAAAATCCAACCTCACTTTCGAGTCAGCGAGCAACTTTATGTCGCGTGGAGAAAGCGTGGGGTATTTCGCTTTGAATTCCCGATAGTACGTTTTGAACAGGCCTATTGGGTCTTTGCCCAAAAAATAATCCATGTGCACAGGACCTGCGAATGACTTGGTGGGTATGTTGGTCAGGTTGGAGATTTCATCACCCAGCGAGTTCGGGCCGTTTGCGCCGGAATAGCAGACGCGAAGCACAATGTTTTTATATTTGCTGAAGTCAATTTTTTCCGCACGAAGTTTATTGACAATGTCTTGCGCCGAATAGAACTTGCCGTTTGCGCCTACGACTTTCGCGGGCTCTCCGGTGGCCGGTTCAGTCCCATGTCCGAATATATTGAGTCGTGGGGCGCCTTTGTAAATATCCTCGAAGGTTTGTATGTCGCCATCGATGGCCTTGAAACCCCTCCATGGACCGCCCAACCGAATCACTTCACGTAATGCTGACTCAGGCGAAGGCGCCGCCGGTAAATCACCTACGCGTGTTTCCTGCGGTACCGTATGAATGGCCGCGACTCCAGTACGTGAGGAGGTTTGAGTGGGGTGTGCTCTTGCGAGGTGAAGCATTAACATCGCTATGTTGATGAATAAATCTGTTGCGGCTGCTTCTTTGTTTCCTTCCCTGCTCCCGGCAAGCGTCTTGATATCACTTATGATGCTGTCTGCCTGAAACGGCATACCGATTAAAAAGGCACTCTCTGGCATGAACAGAAATGCCGTATTGAGTAATAGGCCTGCCCCTTCTTTAATCCTTTCCCAGCGACTTTCCCCGTTGGATACGGCTTGGTGTTCGGCCAGCGATGTCAGCGCCCTTGAATTGGCTTCATATAAGTAGCTCATCAGTTGGCCGGTTTGCAGCTCGGACGACAGGTCGTGAGTCGCCAGTGTGGGCGGCGCAGGCGTGAACACGGGCGTATATGTCGGCATATGCGGTTCGCGAAAGCCATCGTGCCTGTAGACGGCGCGGGTTGTCTCATCAGGCAGCCAGGCAAGAATGTCTTTTTGTAGCTCCTTCTGTGTTTGGACCGTCTCCATTAGCGCCTGGCGCGAAGGAAACTGCAGCAGGGGGGCGCTGGAATTCAACGGGCGATAAAGAATGTGCGGGCCGACTGTGGTGTCTTTGGGTTCGATCAGGAACATGTTTTCGACCACATCGGGCACCGCGCCGGGCAGGCGCATGAGCGCCAAGGGGCGCACGGTGATTTCGTTGCCATTGACGAACTTCTTCCCTGGCGTTGGATCCAGTATTGCCTGGAGGTAACGAAAACCCATGGCGTTATCGAAGCCAGCCTCGCCTTTGGCCGTAAGTTCCAGGGCCCTCATTTTCAGTTCAATCGGGACTTGCTCGGCGAACAGCGCTTGGCGCCTGGTTTGTTTTTCAGGATCGTCGAGCAGCTCGCGCCTGACTAATTCGGAGTAGTTCTTGCCGGCATCGATTTGCTGAATCAACTTACCCAGTTCGCCCTCTCTTCCGAGCTTGGCTAGATGAATGCCCGTCGGTTTGTGACGCACCTCCACCCGGCCTTTTGGTAATCCTGAAAGGTTGCGTACAAAGGTTTCGGTGAAGGACAGGGTGGTGGTTTGGGTTGATCCGAATCCGCTGGCCGGGGCGCCATAGGGAGTGTGAAAGATGACTTCCAGATCCTTGATGTCATAGTGAAAGGGTGGAGGGTTGAGGGCTTTGATCTGTTCCTGGATATAAGTGCTAATGTCCGGAATATCACTGCCAAAGCTCTTGCCCTTGTGCCGGCGCTCGAAGCCCGCCATCTCCAGAAGCAGGTCATGGTAAATAAAGCGATTGGCATCGGAGGCGGTTTTCGACCATTCGGGACGCTTGAGCCCGGACTCTTGGGATGGTCGCGCCACGATCAGCGCGGGATCAGTGTCGGCGTTGGCGTCCCCGTTGTTAATCATGACGTTCGCTTGCAGGTAGAACGCATCAGCGTCGAAGGCTTTCAGGCTGGGCTTGTCGGTGCGGGTCGGTGGTTGCGCCGCGGGGTTTTGCTGTTCCCAGGCCTGCTGGGCAGCATTCAGGGAAGCATAAGGGGTAACCTTTCCGCTGGGTTCGCACATCAGCACTGCGAGGGTGCGGTCCCCAGCCTTGCGTTCGATGAACAGGTTAGGGGTTTGAAAGTTCGGGCTGTCTGGGTTGGCCGGGTCAGTGCGGACCATGAAGTGAATGGTTGTCTTGGAGTTGTCTGTAGGGTTGAGGTGCCCGTGGGGAAACCTTGCTACCGTATCCAGTGTTTCGCGTTGTATGTCATTGAGACCTGGAGATTTTAAACTGGCCAGGCGCAGGTTGCTGTGCAACAGCTGGCCGAGCATTGACCGCCGGCTACCCGCGTAAATCGGGGTGACACTGAGCGCTGTGTCGGCACTCAGCCCAGGGGTCGGCTCATTGAACGGCGGCTCATTCCAATACGTGATCTTTGCCGCTCGAAGCGTTTCGTTCAGCTTATCGGGCAACTCGCTCATAGCCTTCTGTAGCGCTGACCTATCGATAGGAAGTGCAGTACCCGCAGGTTTGCCGGTACGGGCGAGCACGTCCTCGCGCGTATCGACGAATTTGCCAGCGCTGTCGAAAACCGGCGCGGCGCCTCCAGCGACATGGCTGATGATCATTTCCATCAGCGGTATTTCAATGTGCTCACCTGGATTGTCCGGATCGGGAACGGCGAACGCCAACTGCTCCACGTCGAGGTTCAATGACGCATCGATGGCGTCCTTGAGTAATCCCGATACGACCGATTGCAACCCGGGCTCTGCGTTAAACAGACGGTGGGCGATGTCGCTCACGGGGCTGGCGACGGGCGGCTTGGCGGTGGTTACCGGCGCAGGCGCTTGAACGACAGTAGGTGTTGGAGGGGTTGTGATGCCTGCAAGTGCTTGTAGGGTTGCCTGCTGCAGTTCGCGAATCCCACGCGAGGTGTCAGCAGAAGGGTTGTTTTTTTTCAAGGAGGGGAAGCCATCGCGGATGAGCCCTGCGACTTGTTCGAACCACTTCTGCTCTGAGCCGGTTTCCCGAGTCACGCCGTAAAAGTCCAGCATCATAGAGAGATCCAGCGCTTGCTGGGTACGAACGGGCCCCTCGTAGACCGAGCCGCTTCTCCCGTATTTGCGGGCCGCGCTTGAAATGTCGGGTTCAAGGGCCGCCCATTGGGGGCAAGTCGACGTGCGCAAAACAATCGATTTACGGCTGCCGTCAGGGTTTCGTACGTAGCCTTCCAACTGGCCTGTCGGCAAGTGGATAAACAAGGATGACACCTCGAGATTATGTTCTTTCGCAAACGCCAGGAAAGCGGGGCTGGAGAAGCATTTTCCGAACGCCTCGCGTGTGTGTGCGTAGGTTGAGTCGTCAGGCACATTCAAGAAGGGGAGAAAGGTTAGCGACTGATCATCAATGCGCCTTTGATAGCCGATCCTCGTAAGGATTCTTGCACACTCCCGTGCCACTTCCCGATCAGCCGCCTCGACGCGTTCGGCGGGCGTCGGTGTGCGACTGGAGTCGGCAAGTGTGCCGCTGCGTTCAAAGGTGGCTTGGGTGATCGTCTCCTTCGCGCTGCGTTGTGCTTGCCTGGCGCGCAAGGTCTGTTGCGAGATGTCCAATGGCAGGGGGCCGTTGGGGATGACCAGAGAGGGGAATGTGTCGGCTTGCTGGAGTGCCGCGATCACGGCCCGCGGATTGCGCGTAAGCTCGGTTCTAGCGATAGCGTAGAAGTCTCCGACCAGGTAACTGGGAGGCGTGTGTTCGCCGGTGTAGCGGAACCAGGTCGTCGACGGGGCGCCCAGCTCTCTGGCCGCTGCGGCGACGTCCGCCGATGCCTGTGACCAGCCAGGGGTGAACTCCGTGAAGCTGTTGGGGGAGTCATTGATCATGCACGTCATGGTTCCCTCTTGAGGGTTCCAGCTGAAATTGGACAGGTCGATTTGATGGGCTTTGGCAAAGGTTGCAAACGGCTCTGCCCTGAGCGCCTGGTTAAAACGTGCCCACGCTTGGCCGAAGCTGGAAAAAGGCGGAACCTGGGTGAGGGTCGGGGCGGTGAGTGACTGTCTGTTGGTTGTGAGCTCCTCAGCGACCTGGCCCATCAATGCCGCGCTGAGCTTCTGTGCCAGCTCGGCATCACTCTTTTCCACCAACGTGCTGACGTGTCCTTGAGTGAGCAGAAATTGAGGCGAACTTGGTGCGCGTCTTGAAACGGGCTCGGATCGACCAGGATTTTCCGGCTGCTGAGCGATGTCATACTTCAGCCTTTCATCCGGGTTGACCGGCCACGCAAAGGTGCCTGTTGGCGTTTGTTGCGAAGATGAGGGTGGAACATGGTTCGTGGCTGCCGGGATCGTCATGGAAGTCTCCGTCTATCGTTATGAAAAGCGCGCCTTCTGTGGCGAATTTTCGTGGCTTTTCTGTACGAAGGTGTTCCGTATCCACTTAATACGAAGGGTTACAGCCGCTGATGCGGGGAGCCGTCATGTGTCACAGTCCTTTGCCTGTTCGTTGTGACAGGTTGAAATACGCCGCCGTTTTCCCTGCGCCGCGTCCCTGAACAGAGTGAGGTGCCTATGCAAGCAACCCGATTGACTCTCGTATGTCATGCCGTGACCCCCATGCAAAAGCAGGGGCGGTTTCCCGATGACGAGTCGTTACTGATGGATTGGCAGAATGCGCGGCTGTCACTGACGGATCGGTTCCGCAAAAGTGTGCGCCTGATATGCGGGCCCGAAGCGCGGACTCGCCAGACGGCGACGCTGTTCGGTGACCACGCCGTGGTTGAGCCCGCGTTACGCGATGGCGATTTTGGCCATTGGAAGGGGCAGGACACTGCCCAGCTTGATCGCGATGAATTGATGACTTGGCTCACCGACAGCGCCAGCGCCCCCCATGGCGGCGAGTCGGTGGACCACATTTGCGCGCGCGTGGGCGAATGGATGAGGTCACTGGAGTGCCAACCCGGCCATGTGGTGGCCGTTACACATCCCTTGGTCATCCGCGCTGCAATGCTGTACGTCATGCAATTTCCGGTATCGATGTTCTACCTGATCGATGTCGAACCGCTGTCGCGCACCGAGCTGCGTTTCAACGCGGTCTGGCGCCTGCGCCTGGAAACTCACGCCTGATGCGTTGATCATGGCAAAATCCACGCCCCGCACTGAGAGCAACCCATGAAACGCATCCTGATCATCGGCATTGGCGCCGGCAACCCCGACTACATCACGATGCAGGCCGTGAAGGCGCTGAACCGTACCGACGTGTTCTTCCTGATGGACAAGGGCCAGAGCAAGGACAAGCTGATCGACCTGCGCCGGGAAATCTGCGACACCTACATCACCGAGCCCGGCTACCGTTTTGTCGAGGCCGACTGCCCGGAGCGTGTGCGCGGTGAAATCGACTACACCACCGCCGTGCAAGACCTCAACCGCGATAAGCAGCAGACCTTCGAACGCATGATCAACGAAGAAATGGCTGACGGTGAGGTGGGGGCGTTCCTGGCCTGGGGCGACCCGGCGCTGTACGACAGCACCATCCGCATCTTGCAGGCGATTCTTTCCAGTGGTCGCTGTGTCTTCGAGTTTGAAGTGATCCCCGGCATCACCAGCGTGCAAGCCCTGGCGGCGCAGCACAAGGTGGCGCTCAACCGTATTGGCAAGTCCATCGAAATCACCACTGGGCGCCGGTTGGCGGCGGGGCAGGCGAGTGATGCCGATACCCTGGTGGTCATGCTCGACGCCGAAGATTCCTACCGCAGTGTGGCGGATCAGGACCTGGATATTTACTGGGGCGCCTACCTGGGCACCCCGGACGAGATCCTGATCAGCGGTAAAGTGGCGCACGTGGCAGAAGAGATCGAACGGGTACGCAAGGCGGCGCGCCTGGAAAACGGCTGGATCATGGACACCTATTTGTTGCGCAAACCCCTGAGGTAAACCCGATGCTCAAACAACTTGCCCTCGCCTTGGCCCTGGTGGCCGGCGCCGCTCATGCCGACTCCGGCTTGCACACCGACTTGCCTTTGTCCTACCTGGAACAGACCCAGGGTGATGCGCGCAACCAGCCGCTGGTGATCTTCCTGCATGGGTTTGGCAGCAACGAGGAAGATTTGTTTGGCATCAAGGACGCGTTGCCGTCCACCTGGACCTACCTGTCGGTGCGCGCGCCGCTGCCGGTGGAGCCGCAAGGTTATCGTTGGTTCACCAAGACCGATGAGCCTGAGTACAACGGCGAGACTGATGAACTGTTCAGCAGCGCCCGGCTGATCAAGGACTTTGTGCTCAAGGCTACCGCCAAGTACCACACCCAAAGTGATCGGGTGTTCCTGGTGGGGTTCAGCCAGGGCGCGATCATGTCTTACGAGGTGGCCTTGCGTGAACCCGAGTTGGTACGCGGTATCGCTGCGCTCAGTGGCAGCGTGCTACCGGTGCTCAGGTCTGCGCTCAAACCTGATGCGTCCATGGGCAAGCTGGCGATCTTTATCGGCCATGGCACCTTGGACCAGGCGCTGCCCTTTAGCTCGGCCACGCAGGCGAACAAGGTGCTGACGGGGTTGGGGCTCAAGCCGGAGTTTCATGAGTACCCGGGAATGAATCACACCATCAGCGCAGTGGAAGTGCAGGACTTGAAAGCCTGGCTAGAGAAAAGCCTGAAGTGAAATGCGCTTGAACATGTGGGAGCTGGCTTGCCTGCGAAGACGGCCTGGCAGTCAACACAGTTGGACCGTGTACATATCCATTCCTGCGGTAACGGCCACTTAGGGTTCCGCCCTTACGGCGGCTCACTTTGCAAAAGCGGCAAAGTAAGCAAAACGCTCTTGCCCCACCACTCGGCACCTCGCCTAGGCTCGGTG
>NZ_JBQEQE010000046.1:0-21790 GCF_052046095.1 Pseudomonas sp. 22072 | reverse complement strand
TTGCATTGTCTTGGCTGATACACCGCAATCGCAGGCAAGCCAGTTCCCAACTTTGGGCTTATTTCAATTTGAGAATTTGCGGAATGCCCACCGCCCAGCGATCAGGGTGAAGGTTGCGACCAAGGCCACCAGTATCCAGAAGCCTTCCGGGTCTTGGGACAGGGGCACCCCACCCACATTCATGCCAAAAAAACCGGCAATGATGTTGATCGGCAGCGCCAGCACCGTCACCACCGTGAGGGTGAACAATGTGCGGTTGCTCTGTTCATTGAGGTTGGCGGCGATCTCTTCCTGCAACAGTTTGATGCGTTCGCCCAGGGCGGTCAGGTCGTTGATGATCAGCGCAAACTCCTCGGTGGATTTGCGCAATTCCTTCACGTCTTCCTTTTGCAGCCATTGCGGCGGGCGATTGAGCAGGCGTAGCAGCGAGCCCGGCTCCAAAGCCAGCAGGCGTTGCAGGCGCACCAGCACGCGGCGGGCGGCGCCCAGTTCGGCACGGTTGGTGGACAGGCGCGAAGACAACAGCTGATCCTCGATTTGGTCAACGCTGATGCTGGTCTTGCGCACGATCTGCGTCAGCACTTCGCCCTGGTCGCGCAGCAGGTGCACCAACAGCTCCAAGGGGGAGCGAAAGTGTTCGCCGGCCTTCACCGACGAGCGCAATTTATCCACCGAGTGCAACGGCTGCAGGCGTGCGCTCACCAGCAAGCGGCTGCGCGCACACACCCACAGCGTGGAAATATCCGACGACACCATGCTGCTGAAGTTGAACACCACATCGTTGACCACGGCCAATAAGGCCGAGTCCACATGCTCGATGCGCGTGGAGCGTGAGCCCTCATGCAAGGCTTCAAAAAACTCTTCTGGCAGTGACAGATGCGCCTGCATCCAGCGCTCGCAGGCGGCGTGCGCCAGGTTCAGGTGCAGCCACAGGAATTCTTCCGGATCTGGCGGTTGCTGCAAGGCGGCGAGGGCGGTGGCGGAATCAATTTGTTGGCCTTTCTCGCCGGGGCGAAAACGAAAACCGTAAAGCAGGCCAAACAGATCGGAATCTTGATGGCCGTGGTCGATGCTGTGGTTCATGGCGACTCGCAGAGAAAGGGCCTGTAGGACGTTTCACAGGTTCCTGAGCGAATCATTGCAAGGCGGTATGACGGTTATGTGACGGTTTGAGGCGCGCATAAAAAAACGCGCCACCCGAAGGTGGCGCGTTTTTTCAAGGTTCAACTCAGGTGTCTTGCTTGTTTTCCAGCACGGCACCGGTTTTGGCGTCGAGCTTCACATCCCATTTCTTGCCGGTGGTGTCGGTCAGGTCCACTTCGTAGACCAGCTTGCCAGCTTCGTGATCCAACTCGGTATCGTTGATGGTAGCGCCGGCATGTTGGGCGACGGCGGCGGCGTTGAGCTTTTCGAACGCCATCACTTCACCGGTCTTGAGCAGGCTGGGAATCTGGTCTGGACGAACATCAGCCTGGGCCAGGCCGGCGGTCAAGGTCAGGGCAGTAGCGGCGAACAGGGCGGTCAAGGTTTTCATGGTGTATGTCCTTCTTAGGTTGAGCTGTTTAAGTGGCGCCAGATTAACCAGCGCAACTTAACTCATCCTTAATGGCTCACTGACACCAACGCTTTTAGTACTTATGGTCGTTGAGCAGGTCTTGCACGCTGGACGACGGCCAGCGCTTGTAGAACTTCAACAGCTCGGCGGCGCGGTTGGTGAAGATGCCATCGACGCCGGCCTTCATGACCTTCTCGAAGTCCACCGGCTCATCCACGGTATACACATGCACTAGCAGGCCCTTGTCGTGGGTCAGCTTGTTCATTTCCGGCTTCACCAGGTCGGTGTAGCTCTGGTCGCCGTGGTCGGTCAGCTCAGCCGACGGGCCGGTTCCGATGGCGCCGAGGCTTTTGGCCTCATCGACCCACTTTTCGAATTCGGCGGCGTCTTTGGGCTCTTGCTTGGCGTAGTAGGCGGCCTTGGTGGCTTCGCCAGACTCGGCGAAGGTCACTTTGGATTTGGGCTCGATGCTGCCTTCACCTACCCACAACAGCAGGATTTTCGGGGTGTTGGGCATTTCCTTCTGCAGCTCTTTAAGGCTGGCGGTTTCGAAGGTTTGCAGCACCACGCGGCCCTTGCCTTGGCCGACACCGGTGTTGCTCTTGCCCAGCTTGGAGCCGGCGGAGCTCAGCCAGCCTTTGTCGAGCAGCTTGTTTTTCAGGTCGGCTTCGATACCGGGGAACTGCTTGGGCTCCTTGGTCTCGATGTACAGGCCGGGTTTGTGCGAGGGGTTGCCTTCGGCGATCTTGATGATGTCGTCCAGGCTCAGGATTTTCAGGCCAACGAAACCGGGGCGCGCGCGGTCCGGGTAGGCGGCGTTGAACCAGCTGCCGGCGTCGAGGGTTTGCAGTTCTTTCCAGGTGAACTCGTTGGCAGGCGCGTCTTTGCGCTCGGGGAACTTGGTGGCAACGTCGGTGGTGCGCTGCAGGTTGTTGTCGTGCAGGGCGAACAGTACGCCGTCCTTACTGCGTTGCAAGTCCAGTTCCAGGTAGTCGGCACCCAGGTCGCGTGCAACCTTGTAGGCAGCGGCGGTGGATTCAGGTGCGTCGTAGGACGCGCCACGGTGAGCGATCACGGCAGGATAGGGGATGCCTTCGTTTGTCGCCAATTCGGCCGGGCTGACCGGTTCGGCAGCCTGTGCCTGGCCAAGGCCGAGCATCAACGCCAGCAGCAAGGCGCTTTTGGAAAACGTGACAGGCATATGCGAAGTCCTTTCGTGGAGGTAACTTTGAGAAGGTGTCCTTTTTAACAATTGATTGCGAACGGCGCTATCACCAAACCGACATTAACGTGCGCACCGGCCAATTTTGTCGACTTTTTTGCAGGGCGTTGCAGTATTCTTACGGGTAGCTGCCCCGTCAGAGGGCGGTAATTTCTGCCACGCGTGTAAACCATCTTTCCAGTCCCTGTGGGACTTTTCAGTGAGGTTTACCATGCGCATCACTTCCGAGCTTATCTGCCAGGCCGCCGACCAACTCCAGGGATTTGTCGGCCTCAACCGCAAGACCGGCCAGTACATCGTACGTTTCAGCGAAGACTCATTCGGCATGGACGTGGCCGATGACGGCATCATCCCCACGGCCGAGTTCGTCTGGCTGCCGGCCGCCGACCACACCATGACCCTGTGCCGAGCCCGCCTGCAGTTGTTGCTCGACCAGAATATCGACGACCGCATCAAATTCACCGAGCCGCTACGCGTGTATATGCGCCGGGTAGAGATCCCGCAGATCAGCGCGTTGCGTAGTTTGGTGAGCTGAGCGTCCGCGATTTTGCTAACGATGACGAGCAAATGTGGGAGCTGGCTTGCCTGCGATAGTATCAATGCGGTTTCACTGCATCACCGAAGTGTCTGCATCGCAGGCAAGCCAGCTCCCACAAGGGGTCAGTGTCTCAAGTGGAGAAGGTGTAGGCCCGCTCTACCTTGCATACCCGTGTGTGAAACGCCGCATACCAGGTGGCCCGCCCTTGCTCGCGCACCTGCCGATGCTCGGCCTGCTGTTTCCAGGCCAGTATCGCCGCCTCACTGGCCCAGTAGGACACGGTAATCCCCAGTCCATCCTCCCGCGCCGATTCCACCCCAAGGAACCCCGGTTGTTGCCTGGCCAGTTCCAGCATGCGTGTGGCGGCCTCGCCATAACCCAGGTCGGCGCCGGTGCGCAGCGAGCTGAAAATTACCGCGTAATAAGGTGGGGCGGGTGTCTTGGCGATCATACCGATACCTCCTGGCAGGCCTTGAGCAGCGCAATCGCCAGCGGCGGCGTGATGCCCTTGAGTGCGGCGCGTTCGGGCTGGAACAGGGTGGCGACGAAGAACGGGTGGTCGAGCAGTTCCACCGCGCGCAGATCGCCCGCCGAATCGTGGCCGGTGGGAATCAGGTTGGCGTCCAGCAGGGCGTCGGCAAAGGCGGGGTTGATGCCGTAGCGGCAACGGTAACCCTCGTGGATGTCCAGGCGGCTGTAGGCCTGGGCAATGCGCGTGTACGGGGCCAGGCGTACGGTGTTGCTCACCTCCACCAGGGAGCAGTCCAGCGGCGTGATGACGGCGCGTTCAGCATCCGGCATTAATTCGCCGTGCTGGGCATCGGCCCAGCCGAGCACATGGCGGGCATATTCCAGCACGGCATGTTGAAAACCGCCGCAGGTACCGAGGAAAGGGCGACCTTGTTCGCGGGCAAAACGTATCGCCCGTAAGGCGCCGTCGACATCGCGATAGGGGCTGCCGGGCACGCACCAGAAACCGTCGAAGTCGCTCAGGGCAGAAGTGGAGGTGAGGGTGTCGGTGGCCAGCCATTGCACTTGGACGTTCAGGCCCAGAACGTCGGCGGCCTGTTGCAGGGCCATGGGAATGGCCTGGTGGGCGGTCACATCGGGGTTGTAATCACCGATCAGGGCAAGGTGCAGCGCGGGGGTTGGCATCATGTACGTCCATGACTTGTGGTGGGGTGATACCCACTATAGATTGGCGCTCACGCAATCAATATTGGCGTTTGCCCATATGTTCAATGCAGTCACGCACTATCAAATCGACTACGCCGACCTGTCGTTGATCCTGGCGCTGGTGCGCGGCGGTACCCTGGCGCGGGCGGCGGCGCTGCTGCGGGTCGATGTGTCCACGGTGTTCCGTGCGGTGCGGCGGCTGGAGGCGGCGCTGGGCCAGACCCTGTTTGAAAAAAGCCGTGCCGGTTATTTGCCCACCAGCCTGGCGAGCAACCTGGCACAACAGGCCGAGCGTGCGGAGCAGGCGCTGGAGGCCGCGCGCATTGGCGTGGAACAGGGCGGTGAAGTGATCAGCGGTACCGTGCGCCTGACCTGCACCGACTCGGTGTTGCAAGGCTTGCTGTTGCCGGCCCTCGCGCAGTTCATGCCGGCCTACCCGGCGTTGACCTTGGAACTGAGCACCTCCAATGACTTCGCCAACCTCAGCCGCCGCGATGCGGATATCGCCCTGCGCCTGACCAAGACGCCGCCAGCGCATCTTGTCGGACGTTGCCTGGGGGCGGTGACCTATCAGGTGTGTGCCAGTGCCGACTATGCGCGCCTGCACCCAGACCATGAGTGGGCCGACCTGAGCTGGATCGCGCCGGACGATTTTTTACCCGATCACCCCACCGTCATCTGGCGCCGTGAGCATTTGCCGGGCGTGCGTCCCCGCTATCGGTGCAACAGCATGCAGTCGGTGACCGAATTAGTGCGTGCGGGGTTGGGCGTGGCGGCGCTGCCGGATTTTCTGATGGGCGATGGCCTGCAGCCGCTGGGCCCTGCGCTGGCAGGGCACGATACGGCGCTGTGGTTGTTGACGCGGCCTGATTGCCGGGCGTTACGCTCGGTGGTAACGCTATTTGATGAACTGGGGCGGCATGTGCGCTGGCTGCGGAGTTAACCTGCAGACAGCCAGCGCCAATGGTTCAGCGATTGCCCCGCTCATTGGCAAACGCACTTACCGCTTGTACTGCTTCGCCGGTGCCTTCGCGAATCTGCAAAATCACCGTGCCGGCCTGGTTGGCCAGTTCCACACCCTGGGCAGCGCGGTCGCGGGTAGCGTCCATACTGTCGATGGCTTGGCGGGTTTCGTCCTGGATCATGGCGATCATGCCGGAGATTTCCGCGGTGGAGCCGCTGGTGCGCGCCGCCAGTTGCCGCACTTCATCGGCCACCACGGCAAAGCCACGGCCCTGCTCGCCGGCGCGGGCGGCTTCAATGGCGGCGTTGAGGGCCAGCAGGTTGGTCTGGTCAGCAATGCCGCGAATGGTATTGACGATGGCGGTGATCTGTTGCGAGCGTTCGCCGAGTTTGGCGATCAGTTGCGAAGAGGTGTCGATATCCACGGCAATTTCGCGCATGCCGCTGGCGGTTTTCTGAATCACCTCGGCGCCTTTTTCCGCCATCTCCTGGGTGTTCAACGACAGGTGGTAAGCCTGGGCGGCGCTCTGTGCGTCAGCGGCATGCTGTAGCACGCGGGCGGTGACATCCGAGGCGAACTTCACCACTTTGCACAGGCGCCCGCTGGCGTCGTACACCGGATTGTAGTTGGCTTCCAGCCACACGACCTGGCCGTGTTTGTCCACCCGCTCGAACTGGCCATTGAACAGTTCGCCCTGGTTCAAGCGCCTCCAGAACTCGCTGTAGGCCGCACTGTTGGCCAGCTCGGGCGTGCAAAACAGGCGGTGATGCTTGCCCTGAATCTGCGCCAGGCTGTAGCCCATGCGCTGCAGGAAATTGCCGTTGGCGGTGATGATGGTGCCGTCGAGGTTGAACTCAATCATCGCCATGGCGCGGTCGATGGCTTCGAGCTTGGCGTTGGCTTCGCTTTCGGCTTGCAGGCGCGGGGTGACGTCCATGGCGTATTTCACCACTTTGATCACATTCCCCGCTTCATCCCGTACCGGGTTATAGCTGGCTTCCAGCCACACCGAGGCGCCGTTGGCACCTACTCGTTCAAAAGTGCCCGACTGGAATTGGCCGTTGCGCAAGTGCGTCCACAGCTGGTTGTAGTCCGCGCTGCGGGCGAACGCCGGGGTACAGAACATCCGATGGGGCTGGCCCAGGATCTGTTCGGCGCGGTAGCCCATGGTCTTGAAGAAGTTGTCATTGGCGCGCAGCACGGTGCCTTGCAGGTCGAATTCGATCACGGCCATGGAGCGCTCGATGGCGTCCAGCAGGCTGGTCTGTTGGGCGAGGCTGTGTTGCAGGGTACTGATGGTTTTCTTGTGAGCGTTGAATAGCATGATGGAGGGCTCGGGCATGCAAGCGTATGCGGGGTCCTTATATTTGCGCCTGACCCCGTAGGGCCCCTGGCCTTACGGTTGACTTGCTCATTGCCAGCTTCCTGATGCTGACAGAGGGGGGTAGAACAACGGTGTCAGAGTGATCAACCGACCTGGAAGTTCGCCCGTCAGGCAGGACTATTTTGACCAGGCGACCAATGGCGGCATTATGCTATTGCGGCAGGCCGGCGAATGAAGTTTCAGACGAGGTGTCATCAGACAACTCAGGCCGGATGGGCGGCCACGCAACGGGCGGAATACGCCAAAACGCTCTGCAATAACGCGCCTTAGTATGAGGGCGGAGTGCTGACTTCGTAGCCGGCCAGGAACAGGTCGATGGCTGATTCGATAACACCTGCCTGGGCGGCGGGGTCGAGGGTGGGCTGGCCGAGGGTAATCTGCGGCCAGAATGCAAAGGCCTTGAGCAGGCTTTGGATCTGGTGGGCGGCGAACCCCGGGTCGGTGCAGGTGAGGCGGCCGTCTTCCTGGGCGGCGCGCACCCATTGGGTAAAGCCTTCTTCTCGTGCGCTGAGGCGGTTGACCATGTCTTGAGCGCGTTCCGGCGAATGAATGGTGGCAGCAATGGCTACGCGTGCCAGGTCGAGGAAGTTGGCGTCCGACATCATCTGCATTTTCGCTTCCAGCAACGTGCGCAGTTGGTCGCGCAGCGGACGGTCGCTCGTATAGATCACGTCCAGCTGGGCAACGCTGCTGGCCCATAGTTGGTGGAGGATCTCGGCGAACAGTTCTTCCTTGCTGGGGAAATGGTTGTACACCGTGCGCTTGGAAACGCCAGCAGTTGCGGCGATTTTGTCCATGCTGGTGACCTCGAAGCCGTTCTCGCGAAATTCGGCAATCGCCGCAGCCACGATGGCTTCGCGTTTACGCTCGGTGAGGCGTTTGGGGGCAGTCATGGAAGGCATTCGACTCAACAATGAAATTACACCGGGCAGTTTACTTGCTCCGGATTTTGTTGCAATCTAGAAACTACACTGTGCAGTGTAATACTTGAGCGGACCGCCGGAGTCACATCGTCATGGCCACTATTTCAACCCGTCTCGACCCGGCGCCCTCGGCGCCCAAGCCTGCCGAGCAGGGCCTGGGGCACTTCAGCAACGACACTCCGGTGCAGCACGGTGGCTTGGGCAAGACCCTGCGCATTTTCTGGAACATGCTATTCAACAAGCCGCGCACGACACGGCCGGTGGGGCAGATTCCGGTACAGCCACTGACCCGCGAGCAGTTATTGGCCGCCCCTGATCACAGCGTGTATCGCCTCGGCCATTCAACCGTGCTGCTGAAACTGCGTGGTAAATTCTGGGTCACCGACCCTGTGTTTGCCGAACGCGCCTCGCCGTTCAGTTGGGCCGGCCCCAAGCGTTTTCATCAGCCGCCCATCAGTCTTGATGAGCTGCCAGCGCTGGAAGCGGTGATCCTTTCCCATAATCATTACGACCATCTCGACCGTAAAGCGGTGGTCCAATTGGCCGAAAAGACCCGCTACTTCCTGGCGCCCCTGGGCGTGGGTGACACGCTGGTCAAATGGGGCGTAGACGCCAGCAAAGTGCGCCAGCTGGAGTGGTGGCAGGGCATCGAAGTCGATGGCGTTCGTTTTGTCTGCACGCCGGCTCAGCACTTTTCAGGGCGCGGCCTGTTTGATGGCAACCAGACCCTGTGGTGCTCATGGGTAATGATCGACGCTACGCGACGTATATTTTTCAGTGGCGATACTGGCTATTTCGACGGTTTCAAACGCATCGGCGAGCAGTACGGGCCGTTTGACCTGACCCTGATGGAAACCGGCGCTTACAATGTCGATTGGCCCCATGTGCACATGCAGCCGGAGCAAACGCTGCAGGCGCATATCGATCTGAAAGGGCGGTGGCTGCTGCCGATTCACAATGGCACCTTCGATCTGGCCTTCCACGCCTGGCACGAACCGTTCGACCGCATCATGGCCCTGGCCTGGGAGCGCAATATCTCGATCACTACCCCGGCAATGGGCCAGGCGTTCCGCCTGAACCAGCCCGAGCGCGGGCAGGCCTGGTGGCTGGAAGTGGAGCCTCAACCGGTCAACGAACACGCAGCAAGCTGAGCCGATGGCCCGCTTGGAAAAGAGTTTTTCAGCGAATTTCTGCTCTGCGACAAAGGCCAAATGAGAGTGCGATGATCCCGCGGAAATTTTATTTCCGGGAGGATGTTTCGATGGACAGCCACTGTAAGAAGCTTTGGAAAATAGGGGTGCCTTGTGCCCCAGCCCAACCGCTACCCCCACCAATGAACGCCGCCGACGTACCCGCTTCACCCCCCCATGCTGCACCCACCTCTATTGTCTTTGGCACCGAACAGGCTGCGGGCGCCATGCTCATCCCAGGGTATAACGCCCTGGCGCCCCATCTACGGCCGGTGCGTGACCCCGCGCTATCACTTGTCGCCCTCAGCGGCGAGGACCCTACCGAACCGGTGATGGTAGAGGTACCGCTCGTGTTGAATAACACCACGTTCACCGCCACGCGGGCGTTGACGGGCTATCGGGTCGGGTATGTCGAGCGCTATGTGCAGGGCAATCACGTTGAACGGGTCGAACACAGTGAGGCCTTGCACCGAGTCTTCGACACCCTGCGCAGGGCCGGTGTCCAATGGGTAGCGGTGGACATGCAGCGCAGCGGCGACAATCAGCAGGCCTGTCGTGAAATCGATGAGCGGGTGGCAGGCCTTCGCCTGGATGCCTTGGTGTCGGAGGACCCCGAAGCCGCCTTTCATAACGCCTCGAGAAGCGGATACCCCACGGTGTGTGAAACCCTGGAGGATGGCTCCAGAGTCTGGTTTTACGGTGCACGCTGGGCAGGTGATCGTTTGGCGGCACTGGTACGCGCTTACCGCCAGCTACGGCCATAGACGTTATTGAAGACTACGTCGGGCTGGGAAGAGTAGGACGCAGCAGCAGGATTCGCCCGAAATAGTGATGGGGTGTCGGCTCTTAGACTGGTGCGGTGTTATCGACCGATAACGCTCACATCCAGTTAGACAGAGGGGAATTTCATGATCGGACCAGTTTCGGTAAGTGGATGGGCGACAGGCCTGCTTCAGGAACTTGCAAACCCTGTGCAAGGTTTCAAGAGTGCCTGCCAGATGTCATTGGAGATGGGCCAAGGTGGCGGCGTTACCTCAGAGTCACTGTTGAGGGACTCGCTCAAGCAGATTGCCAATATTGATCGTGGGCTACAGGGCGGCAATGCGTTTTTGGAAACCAACCCGGATGCTATGAGGGAGGCGAAGGCCCGCGACCAGGAACGTGCCAATGGCCGCGTACTCAAGCACTTGCATGGCGTGCCGATAGCGCTGAAGGATGTCTTCGAAACCAACGACCGCATGCAGACCAGTGCAGGTTCGAAGGCCTTGGTGGGCGCGCCGGCCACTAAAACCGCCAAGGTTGTCGACAATTTGTTGAAGCACGGGGTGGTGATTGTGGGGAAAACCAATATGAGTGAGCTGTCCAACTTTCGGTCACTATTACCTGTGGATGGCTGGAGCTCCCGAGGTGGCCAGACGCTGAACCCTCATCGACTCGGAGGGCCGGTGGCTGGGTCGAGTTCAGGTTCGGCAGTGGCGGTCGCCCAAGGGCATGTGCCTGTGGCACTGGGGTTGGAAACCAACGGATCGATCATCAGCCCCGCCGCCTACAACGGTGTGTTTGGCCTGAAAACAACGACGGGCCTGGTCAGTACCGAAGGCGTCATGACCAGCACTCGCATGGACGCGGTGGGGACTTTTACCCGCAATATCTGTGATGCGGCCGAAGCGCTTAACGCAATGACCGAGACCACTGCCTACACCAAGGGCCTGCAGTCCGACGCCTTGAAGGACAAGCGAATTGGCTATACCCCTTTACCCGAGTTGTCCGCTGAGGAGGCCAAGGACCCGGCCAAGCGAGCAGACCGCAAGCATTATGAGGCGGCGCTCGACGTGATGAAGGCCCAAGGGGCGATTCTGGTGCCGATGGCGCGGTTGGATGCTGGCGTCCCCGAACAAACCTATGTCGATTATAACAACGCGCTTTTCTCGGAGGTCAAGCAAGCGCTGGAAGGCTACCTGGCTGGGCGAGAAGGTTTGCCGGTCAAATCACTCTCTGAGCTGATTGCTTTTATCAACCGCACCCAGAAACCTGGTGAGCCTGACCAGAAACTGCTGGAAATGATCAATGGGGTGCAGACCAACCAGGAAGATCGCGATGCGCTGTGGAAAGCCATTCTTCCTATATTTCAGAACACCATTGATGACCCCATGAAGGAGCACAAGCTCGACGCCATGGTGTCGAACTTCCAGTCCCACAATTATTTTTTCAGCGCTGCGGCCGGGTACCCAGGCATATCCGTTCCGTCAGGCATGGATGAAGATGGCATGCCCACGGCACTTTACGTGTATGGCTCCGCCAACAGTGAAGCGACCTTGCTGTCAGTCGCCTATGGTTATGAACAAGCCTCACAGGCCATTCAAAAACCGGCTTTTCTCCCAGGTGCTCCCTTCACACCGACACCTGCCAGTACAGAGGACGTGGTTGAGACTACTGACACTTGAGTTTGAATCAGCCTCTGCAGACGGCTGCCTCGCAGAGGTTGTGCCAGGGTTCAATCGACCGCCACGGGTGCATTTGAAACTATTGAAGCGCCCGGAGAAACACCTGGGCTCTACGCACCATTGGGTTGAGGCGTTTGTGAGTCAATGGTTGCGGTGGTTGAACCCATCAACCGGGAAATGAGGCCTTGCGCAGAAGGTTGCGCTGCGGCGGTATCAAACCGCCGCGCACTCATCCCCCACCCCGGCGCGAACCCCGGGAAAAATACCAGCCCTTCGGCCTCCAGGCGAAACGCCAGGATCAAACGAGTTTCATCGTCCACGTCGCCGTGGCCTTCCAGTTTCTCAATTGCTTGCACCGCCACGCCAGCCTGGCGAGCCAGCTCTTCGCGGCTCCAGCCCAGCATCACGCGCGCCTGCGCGCAGTGTTTGGTGGTGAATTGATGCAAGACGATCTGTTGTTCTACGAAAGAACTCATTGCCAGAGAGGACATGGGGTTTCTCCAGGTTCGACAGGGGAGGCGCAACTATACTGTGTTTTTGTACAGTTGTTTCTACCGCTCATCCATTGGCGTTGCAACCCCTTATGATTCCAGCCCCGGCGCCTCGCGAATAATCAGGTGATCCAGGTTTTCGATCCTGGCGCTGAATACCCCGAACGTCTGCTCGGGTTTTTTCTGGCTGGGCACCTGCACAAGCTGCGGCGTGACCCCGTAGAAAAAGCAATACAGCGGCCGTTCGCTGCTGGCCGCCGCCTTGATCTGTTCCAGGAATGCCGTGCGCTTGCGGTAGTTTTCGATAAGCTTTTTGCTCAGGTAGACATTTACCGAATAGGGCTTCTTGTCGAGCCACACCTTCTTTTCGAAGTCGATGCGAAAGCTGCTGGTGTAGTCCTTGATGGTCTTGATCTTGCCCCAGTAAATCAAACCCTGGTTGTCTTGCAGGTATTCGATCTTCTTGAAGAATGCCCAGTAGGTCGCCGTGTGCTCACCGATCTTCAAGGGCATGGCCTTGAGCTTGTCCTTGTCATCGATGTTGGACACGTAGCACTCCACCGGGTGTGCGAATACGCTGGTTTTGTCCGGGATCGAGTCATTGCTGCCAGAAGAGGTGGTAGCGCGGTTTGCGGGCACTTTCGTCGGCTCCTGCAGGACGCTCCCAGCGGTGCCGACTACCGGCGTTCTAAGCTCGTACAGTCGCCGCGTCAGCACAAATTCCGATGGGAAATTTTCCTCACGCTCGTCGTCATTTTCACCCGTCGCAGGTTTATGGCTGCCGGCATAGCGGCAGCCGTCGATATGCCGCGTGCCGGGTTTGTTCTTGAAGTGCGGCGTGCGCTGGTAGTTGACGTTCTTGGCGTTGAAGGTACTCAACGCATTGGCGCTATCGAACGCCGCACGGCAGGCGTCGTTGGGGCACAGGAAGCTGTCTTTGTCGGAATCGAAGGCGGTAGTTTCATCGAAATTCAGATCTCGCACGTCGTAGATTGACAGCTTGTCGTCGAGACTCAGGCTGTAGGCCGTGTCGAATTTCATGGGGCTCGGGTCCGTCAGAGGTTTGGCTATTAATAGCCGGATCTTGCGTAAATATCAGCAAGAACCTGCCACGCGTCGCCCGCTCAAGAAACACAGGGTGCCACCCATGGCCGTGAGTGCGGCCAGGGCAAAGAACATGCTGGTGGGCGCCGCATTGATCAGCAGATAGCCACAAATCACCGGGCTCATGGCCCCGCCAAACGCGGCCAGGTTCTGTGCGCCGTAATAACTGCCGCGTAGTGCATCCGGCGCGATGGTGTCGATAAACAGAAACTCCGAGGGGTAGATGATCATCTCGCCCAGGGTGAACACGAACATTGCCAGGCACCAGGTCAGCAGACTGTGCGCCTGGCTGAAGCCGACCAACCCGGCAATAAACAGCAGGGTGCCCAGCACGATCCAATGGCGCAGTTGCTCGCGCTTGAGAAATCGGCCGATTTGGTACTGCATCAAAATCACGGTGATGGCGTTGCAGGCGAGCACCGCAGACAGAATTTTCAGTGCCTGGTCGGGTGTGTAGGCCACCAGCAAAAACTGCGACAGATAAAGGGTGTAGCGCCCATGGACGATGGTGCTCAACAGGCTGCCGCTGGTGAAGAGGATCAGCGTGCGGTCGCTGCGCAAGATGCGCAGGGTGCTGAGGAAACTCTGAGGCTTATGACTGTCGTCGCGCTGGGTCGGCGCAATGCCGATCATCAGGAACAAGCTGCCAAAGGCAATGGCGCTGGCGATCAAAAACGGTGCCCACGGCAATTGGCCGGCAATCACTACGCCCAACATCGGGCCCGTGGCATAGCCGACATTGGTCAGGGTGTAGCGCAGGGAAAACACCTTGGCGCGCTCACCCACCGGCAGGTTTTCGCTGATGATCGCCTTGGAGCCGATCAGGAACAGCGCCGACGCGGCTTCAGTCACAACAAGGGTCAGCGTGGTGAGGTAGAGGTTGCTGGCAAAGGTCAGCAACAAAAAACCGATGGAGCTGGAGAGCATGGCCAGGATCAACAGCTTGCGCTTTTCCAGACGGTCGATGATGTAGCCGCCGTACAAACCCAGGAGCGTGGCGATGAACACGGCGACCCCCATCAGCAGGCCGATGTCCTGCTGGTTGAGGCCCAGGCGTGTGCTCAGCCAGAGGGCCAGCAACGGGCTGGTCATGGCACGGCTGACCACGATGGTCACCGAGCAGATCATCAGGCGACGGATTACCAGGGAGTAGGTGGCCACGGTGGGGTGGGCTCCTTGTGATTCTTACCTACACGACTCAGATCACCAGCGAACGCAGATTGAGTGTGGGAGCTGGCTTGCCTGCGATAGCGGAGTAACAGCCAACATNTTATCGCAGGCAAGCCAGCTCCCACATTCGATGGCGTTATTGGCCAGAGTTGATGGTGATTTTTTTTACCGCACCTTGTTCCAGATCCCACTTTTTCAAGATCTTGCCGTAAGTCCCGTCATCAATCATGCCCTGCAATGCCTCACTGATCGCCGTGACCAACTCGGTATTGCTCTTCTCAATCCCAAGCCCGGTGAATTGCTTGGAAATCGCCAGGCCCACCGGCTTGTACTTGCCTTTGTCCAGCGACATCAAATAAGGAATGGTCTCGCTGCCCTGCATCGCCGCATCCAGGCGGTTCTGCTGCAACTGCGCCCGGGCATCTGCCGAGCCTTCGGTGCCGATCACCACGATTGCCGGCTTACCCGCCGCTTCGCAGTTTGCCTTGCTCCAGGCGGTAATTTCAGACGGCCAGGTGGTGCGGCGGCTGGTGCCGACTTTTTTACCGCACAGGTCGGTCAATTCCTTGATCTCTTCGCGCTTGGCCAAAGTGTAGAGCTGCGGGCCGCTGGTGAAGTAGTCGATGAAGGTCACGGCTTTCTGGCGCTCGGCGGTATCGGTCATGCCCGACAGCACGATGTCCACGCGCTTGGTGGTCAGGCCGCTGAGCATCTGTTCGAAGCCGGTTTCCTGCCATTTGATCTTCACGCCCAGTCGCTCGGCCAGGGCGTTGCCCAGGTCGAAATCGAAACCGGTGAGTTTGTTGGTGGCCGGGTCCTTGAAGTCCATCGGCGGGTAGTTCGGCACGATGGCCGCGCTGATCTCACCCTTGTCCTTGATGGCTTGCGGCAAGGCCGCGAATACACACGAGGAGGCCATCAGGCCTGCAAGCAAAGTAGGGATAAACATCTTCTTCATGGGGGCGTTCTCGTTAGTTTTTTAGTTAAGTGCGAACGGCAGAAATAAAGCTTTGGGTACGCGGGTTTTGTGGGCTTATTAGAATGTCTTCCGGGCTGCCGGCTTCCACAATCTGGCCGGCGTCCATAAACACCATGCGGTTGGACACTTCGCGAGCGAAGCCCAATTCATGGGTGACCACGATCATGGTCATGCCGGTGGTGGCCAAATCGCGCATCACCGACAGCACTTCGCCTACCAGCTCCGGGTCGAGGGCTGAGGTGGGTTCGTCAAACAGCATCAACTTGGGGCGCATCGCCAAGGCCCGGGCAATTGCCACACGCTGTTGCTGGCCGCCGGACAACTCCACCGGGTAGGCATTGCGCTTATCCGCCAGGCCAACGCGGGCCAGCAGTTCCAGCGCATCTTCGATGGCTTCCTTGGGCGAGCGCTTGAGCACCTGGCACGGGCCTTCGATGATGTTTTGCAACACAGTCATGTGCGGGAACAAATTGAACCGCTGGAACACCATGCCGGTGGCCAGGCGCTGGCGGGCGATCTGCGCTTCGTTCATCTCGTGCAGCTTGTTTCCGACCACTCGATAACCAACCAATTCGCCATCGACCCACAGGCCGCCCTTGTCGATCTTTTCCAGCTGATTGACGCAACGCAGCAGGGTACTTTTGCCCGAGCCGGACGGGCCGATGATGCACATCACCTCGCCTTGCTCGACCTCTATATTGATGTCACGCAGGGCGTGATACTGGTCGTAATACTTGTTCAGGTTGACAGCCTTGACGATGCTTCTCATGGGGCAAATCTCCTCAACCCAGGCTTACGAACGCTTGCCGGCGCCGCGGGCAAAACGACGCTCGAGGCGGCTTTGACCGAATGAAAGAACAGTCACCACCGCCAGGTACCAGATGCCCGCCACAATCAGCAGCTCCATCACCCGGGCGTTGGCGTAGTAGATGTTTTGCGCGTTGTGCAACAGCTCCGAGTACTGGATGACACTGGCCAGGCTGGTCATTTTCACCATGCTGATGAACTCGTTGCCTACGGGCGGGATGATCACGCGCATCGCCTGCGGCAGAATGATCCTGCGCAGCGCCTGCAGGCTCGGCATGCCGATGGACTTGGCCGCCTCGTATTGGCCGGTGTCCACCGACAGCAAGCCGGCACGCACCACTTCAGCGGTATAGGCGCCCTGGTTGATGCTCAAGCCGAGCAGGGCGGCCACGAAGGGCGTCATCAGGTCGACGGTGTCGATGCTGAACAGGCCCGGAATCGCGATCACCGGGAAGATCAACGCCAGGTTGAACCACAGCAGCAGCTGCAAAATCAGCGGTGTACCGCGAAACAACCAGGTGTAGGTGATGGCCACGTAACGCAGGATCGGGTTGGCCGACATGCGCATGATCGCCGTGATCACTCCGATCACTACGCCCAATGCCATCGCCAGGATCGACATGACGATGGTGTTCACCAGGCCCCAGAGGATGGCTTGCGACGTAAGGAACTGGCCAATGTAGGACCATTCGATCTGGCCATTGGCAAACGCGCGCAACAGCGCCGCCAACACAATCACGATCAGGGTGGCAAAAAACATCCGCCCGTAATAGCGCCGCGGCACGTGCTCGTACTGGGTGATATCGAACTGGTTTTCGGACAACTTGCGCTCGGCTTCCAAGCGCTCGGCCGGGGTTTGGTTCATGCTGCTACTCCAAAATTTATTCTTGATGCGTGATCGTTCCCACGCTCCGCGTGGGAACGCCGCCTCGGACGCTCCGCGTCCCGCCGTTGGCGCGTAACGTGACGACGCGGAGCGTCACGGGATGCATTCCCACGCAGTGCGTGGGAACGATCGTCACCGGCTTAAATCCGAAATCCTTGATAACTTTCAGTCCACTTTTGCTGAGCCGCCAACGCCATCTTCAACCGTCCAATCTGCTCCTTCACCCGCTCCGGCGCCGTCCCACCCCACCCACTACGCGCCGCAATCGCCGCCTCCAGGGTCAGGCAGTCGCGCACGTCCGGGGTGAGTCGCCCATCCACCTCGGCCAACATCGCCGGTGAGGCTTGCCACAACTCAATCTCATGCTGCTCACAGGCCTGCACCAGCGCGCCGGTAATCTCGTGGGCCTCCTTGAACGGCACACCACGGGTGGCCAGCCAGTCCGCCACCTCAGTCGCCAAGGTAAAGCCCATTGGCGCCTGGCGCCGCAACTCCTCTACCTGCACCTTCATGGTCGCCACCATGCCGGCCATCGCCGGCAATACCAGCAGCAAGGTGTCCACGCTATCCAACACGCAGTGCTTGTCTTCACTCAAATCGCGGTTGTACGACAGCGGCAACGACTTGAGCGTCGACATCAGCCCGGTCAGGTTGCCGATCAAACGCCCGGCCTTGCCCCGCGCCAATTCGGCAATGTCCGGGTTCTTTTTCTGCGGCATGATCGAACTGCCGGTGGCGTAGGCATCGTCCAGCACTACCCAGCGAAACTGGCGCGACGACCACAGGCAAAACTCCTCCGACAGCCGCGAAATATTCACCCCGAGCATGCCGGCCACAAACAGGAACTCCGCCACATGGTCACGGCTGGCGACGGCGTCTATGGAGTTTTCGCATGGCCCGGTGTAACCCATTTCCCTGGCCGAGTGCTCTGGCTGACGCGCTATCGCCGAACCTGCCATGGCGGCCGCGCCCAACGGCGACAGGGCCGTACGCGCATCCCAATCCACCAGGCGCTGCACATCGCGCAGCATCGACTGCGCGTGGGCCAGCAAGTGATGGGCAAACACAATGGGTTGCGCCTGCTGCAAATGGGTGAAGCCCGGGCAGATGTTCTGCACATGTTGCTCGGCCTGCTCAACCAGCGCCTGCTGCAAACCCAGCACCTCGTTGGCGATGGTGCGCGCATGGTCGCGCAGGAACAGGCGCAGATCATTGGCCGTCTGGTCATTGCGCGAGCGTCCGGCACGCAACTTGCCGCCCAGGGCGCCCAGGCGCTCGGTCAATACGCGTTCGATAAAGGTGTGTACGTCCTCGTCATCCAGGGTGGGATGCAGGCGCCCGGCGGCAAAATCCTCACCGATGCGGTCCAGGGCCTCGAGGGTACGCAAAGTCTCCGACTCATCCAGCAACCCAGCGCGCTGCAACTCACGGGCATGGGCGCAGGAGCCGGCCAGGTCGTAGGGCGTCAGGCGAAAATAGCGCTCAGGGCAACGCGACAACGCGGCCAACGCCGCAGACGGACCGGTCTTGAAACGAGCGCCCCAAAGGCGGTCGGTGGGCTGGGACATGGGTATTCCTCACGCTTGTTTTTAGAAGAGTCGGAGGCAGTTTCAACAGACGTTTATCGGTGTAGAACCGGCATCTGACGCGCCGTATTCAAGGTTGCCAAGGGCGGATGTTTATGTTCATTATCGCCGCCTGGCTATGTTCAAGGATTGGGTTCAAGCCTGTTGAATATGGCACTCGAGGTCAACGCGCATTATGGAAACCCCACTTTCCACTTCTGGAAACCTGCCGCCAAAACCCGGCACACGAGCACCGCTGCAACTGAGTGGGCTGGACTTCAAATTGCTGCGGGTATTTATGGCCGTGGTCGAAGCCGGCGGCTTCAGTGCTGCGCAAAACGAGCTGAACGTGGGCCTGGCGGCCATCAGCAAACAGATCTCCGACCTGGAGATTCGCATCGGCATGCGCCTGTGCACACGGGGCCGCGAAGGGTTCGGGCTGACCGAAGAAGGCAAGTTGGTGTATCAAGCATCCATCGAGTTATTTACCTCAGTGGACAGTTTTCGCGACAAGCTTAGTTCGGCGCAAAACGAACTGATCGGCGACCTGAGTGTGGGCGTTATTGATAACACCGTCTCTGATGTCAATTCCCCGCTGATTACCGCTCTGGGCAACTTACATCGCCAATCGCCAAAAATAAGATTGCGCCTACACGCCTCTCAATTGGACGAAGTTGAACGCGGAGTAGTGGAAGGGCGCCTGGTCGCCGGCATCGTCCCGGTGTACCAACGCCGTGAAGAATTCGACTACTTCCCGCTCTACGAAGAAAAGGCCCACGCCTACTGCGCCGTAGGGCATCCCTTGTTCACTGCGAGCGACATCACCCCCGATGCGCTTCGCCAATACGAAGTGGTGAACCATCGGTATGCGATCCATCGCGACAAGGCCAACTTCGTCGGCCACGACAGCCAGTCCGCCTCGGCTTCACAAGTGGAAGCCGTCGCCATCCTGATCCTCACCGGCCGCTTCCTGGGCTTTCTGCCAGAACACTACGCCACGCCACTGGTGAGGGAAGGGCGCCTGCGCGCACTGTGCCCACAGCAGGTTCATTTAAGCACCGCGTTCAACCTGATCCTGCGCCACAACGCGCCGAGAAGCCCGATGGTAAAAGCCTTTGCCACAGCGCTGGGTGTAGACCTGAAGACTTCGGCCTAAGCCTCAACAAAGCTCAAATGTGGGAGCTGTCGAGCCCCAGCGAGGCTGCGATGGGATCGCCTCGGTCTCCCCGCCAACCTCATCCCCCCGCATCACCGCTGCAACCGAGCTCGCTTTTTCTTCTTCGCATGAAAATGCCGAAAATGCGCATCCTGCGCCGCCGCCAACAACTCCCGATCCCCACGCGTATCGCCCCAGGCCCTGAGCCGATACTCCCCCAGGTCGCCATAAACCGCTTCAAGGCGCAGCACCTTGTTCTCACAACGGCAATTATTCCCGGTGAGTTTGCCGGTCAGCACCCCATCCACCACCTCAAGTTCAGTGCCGATCAAACGAATGCCAAGCCGGTCGGCAAACGGCTGCAACACCAACGCCGGCGACGCCGAACACAGCGTCACCACCGCCCCGGACTTCACCTCATCCGCCACTGACTGCAACCCGCTCGGGCGCATCAGCTTGCTCCAGCGCGCCTGGCAATATTTCTGCGCTTGCTGCTCAACCCAAGCCTTCTCCACCCCGGTCATAAAGGTGCGAATCAACTGCGCCTTCAACTCATCCCGGCTGATCTGCCGCACCAAAAACCGCAACCCCGGCACCGCCAGCTTGACCATCCGGCCATAAAACTCACCGGGGCCAAAGGCAAACTTGAGGAAGGGCACGAAACTGTCGTGGTGGGTGAGGGTGCCGTCGAAGTCAAAGACGGAAAGTACTTTGGCGTCTGCGGGGCCGGCTTCGAGCATGTCTGGGTTCACGGGTTGGCCTCGGTCCTATCTAATAGTTTTTAAGCATGCATCAGCTGTGACAGCAGGAGTCTACTCCCGTGCCAATCTTCCGATCTTGGCGTAAATCTCTTCGGTAAAACCGGTGACAACGCTGATGGCAATTGGGGCACAAGGCTACAGCATTGGGGGGGCGATCCGAACCCTTCCGGGCCAGGTGTTTGAGGTGATGTACTTCAAGAAATAGCAAATTCCTTTTTTACCGACGAAAAAAAGCCCTGAACATGCCAGGGCTTCCTTTAGTGCTTAGTCCGGATCAATCCCAGCTCAACGCGCCGCCGGTCTGATACTCGATCACACGGGTCTCGAAGAAGTTCTTCTCTTTCTTCAAGTCCATGATCTCGCTCATCCACGGGAACGGGTTAGTCGTGCCTGGGTACTCTTCCTTCAAGCCGATCTGCGACAGGCGACGGTTAGCGATGAACTTCAGATAGTCTTCCATCATCGCCGCATTCATACCCAACACCCCGCGAGGCATGGTATCCCGAGCATATTCGATCTCCAGCTGCGTCCCTTGCAGGATCATCTGGGTCGCTTCTTCCTTCATCTCGGCGTCCCACAGGTGTGGGTTTTCGATTTTGATCTGGTTGATCACGTCGATACCGAAGTTCAGGTGCATCGACTCATCGCGCAGGATGTACTGGAACTGCTCGGCCACGCCGGTCATTTTGTTGCGGCGGCCCATGGACAGGATCTGGGTGAAGCCGCAGTAGAAGAAGATGCCTTCCAGCACGCAGTAGTAGGCGACCAGGTTGCGCAGCAGCTCTTTGTCGGTGTCGACGGTGCCGGTTTCGAACTTCGGATCGGAGATCGAGCGGGTGTACTTCAGGCCCCAGGCGGCCTTTTTGGCGACCGATGGAATCTCGTGGTACATGTTGAAGATCTCGCCTTCATCCATGGCCAGCGATTCGATGCAGTACTGGTAGGCGTGTGTGTGGATCGCTTCTTCGAAGGCCTGGCGCAGGATGTACTGGCGGCACTCCGGGTTGGTGATCAGGCGGTACACGGCCAGCACCAGGTTGTTGGCTACCAGGGAGTCGGCGGTGGAGAAGAAGCCCAGGTTGCGCATGACGATACGGCGTTCGTCGTCGGTCAGGCCTTCGGGGTTTTTCCACAGGGCGATGTCGGCGGTCATGTTGACCTCTTGCGGCATCCAGTGGTTGGCGCAGCCGTCGAGGTACTTCTGCCAGGCCCAGTCGTACTTGAATGGCACGAGTTGGTTGAGGTCGGCGCGGCAGTTGATCATGCGCTTTTCGTCAACGGCGACGCGGGCGGAGGCGCCTTCGAGCTCGGCGAGGCCTTCGGCGACGTCGAGTTTGTCCAGGGCGGCCTTGGCGCGCACGATGGCGGCGGAGTCGTTGGCGGTGACGGCGCGGGCTTCCACGGCGGCAGCGGCGCCGGCACCGTCGAGGCGGTCCATGTTGGCTTCGGTGGCGTGGCCGGCGTTGGCGCCTTTG
>NZ_JBQEQE010000045.1:0-21910 GCF_052046095.1 Pseudomonas sp. 22072 | reverse complement strand
TTCGAAGATTTCTTCAACAACTTCAACCACTTGCGCTTGCGATCTCTCGTAAGCGGGAGGCGAATTCTACAGCGTTACACACTGCTGTCAACACCTCTTTTTCAACTTCCTTTTGGCTTCGATGAACTGAAGCAACTTGCTGCCGAAAACTGCATAACTCATTGTTTACCAAGGAGTTTTCCGTTTCGACTGCGCCGGAAGTGGGGCGAATTATAGGCTTCCAGAATCTGCCGTCAACACAATTATTCGGTTTTTCTATCAAATACCTCAAAAACCCGATGCTCCCACTATATAGATAGCTACAAGGCAGCATTTGAGCAATATATTGCTCATTCGTCGACAGTTAAGCATCATAGCGCCTCGTATTTATCGATCATGACTTCGGAAGAACTACCGCAATGACCACCCCACCTCGCAGCCTGGCATCCGCATTGTTTCCGATCGGCCTGCTATTGATCGCCATGGCGTCCATCCAATCCGGTGCGTCATTGGCCAAAAGCATGTTTCCTATTGTTGGCGCACAAGGCACCACTGCTCTGCGTTTGATTTTCGCCAGTGTGATCATGCTGGTGCTATTACGCCCATGGCGCGCCACGCTGACAGCCAAGTCCTTGCGCACGGTGATCATTTACGGGATGGCGCTGGGCGGCATGAACTTCCTCTTCTATATGTCCCTTCGCACCGTACCGCTGGGGATTGCCGTAGCACTCGAATTCACAGGCCCGCTTGCCGTCGCTATCTATGCCTCGCGCCGAGCTGTCGACTTCCTGTGGATTGCCATGGCTATCATCGGCCTGCTGCTGTTGATTCCGACGGGCGAGGCCAGTAGCGGTATCGACTGGGTCGGCGCGGCGTACGCACTGGGCGCAGGCGGATGCTGGGCCTTGTATATTTTGTTCGGCCAAAAGGCTGGGAACGACAATGGTGTTCAGACCGCCGCACTCGGCGTAATGATTGCCGCCCTGTTCGTCGCACCGATCGGCATCGTGCATGCGGGCGCCGCGCTGCTGACGCCCGCCCTGATCCCTATCGCCATTGGCGTCGCGATTCTGTCCACCGCCTTGCCCTACACCTTGGAGATGGTCGCACTGACTCGCCTCCCCGCTCGCACCTTCGGCACGCTCATGAGCATCGAACCGGCGTTCGGCGCCCTCTCCGGCCTGCTCTTTCTGCATGAGCACTTATCCCTGGCCCAATGGCTGGCCATCACCTGCATTATCCTGGCTTCCGTAGGCGCCACGTTGACGATGCGCAACGAATCCAAACCACTGGTGCCTGCCGACTGATCATCTTTAAAGCCAGCTCTGGTATTTGCCGCTCATTTAGGCCATGTTTAGACCGTAACCGAATGTCATTCATGGAGAATTTCGACACGGACAGCATGAACGCTTCGCTCGAGAGCGAGTAAAGCGGCTCTGTTCTTCTGCAGGGCGGCTATTAAGGATGGGAATGAAACGAATTTTGATACTGTTGCTGGTTGTGGGCATCGCTGGCTGTGCTGCAACCACAAAAACAGAAGTGAAACGGGGTAAAAAAGGGCTGCATATCAACTGTTCGGGCCTGTCCTCCTCCTGGGACCAGTGCTACACCAGTGCAGCCAATTCATGCGGTGCCAAGGGCTACCGGGTGATAGCCAAATCCGGCGACAACTCCGAGGAGCCTGGGGACTATCCTTTCGGCCTCAACCCTGCCGGCTATACCAGCCGCAGTATGATCGTCATCTGCAAATAGCTGCCCGAGCAGTCTTTCCTGACTGCTCATCTTAAATTCCGGCCAATTGCGGCACGAAGGCTAAACTCCTGCTCGACCATCGAGCCAACGGAGTTCCCATGCCGCACAACAAGAAAATCGTATTAGTAGTGGGTGCCGGTGACGCGACCGGCGGCGCCATAGCCAAACGTTTTGCCCGCGAAGGCTACATCGCCTGCGTCACCCGTCGCAGCGCTGACAAACTGCAGCCCCTGGTGGACAGCATTCAATTGGCAGGCGGTGAAGCCCATGGTTTTGCCTGTGATGCCCGCAAAGAAGAAGACGTGATCGCGCTAGTCGAGCAAATCGAAACCGAGCTGGGGCCTATTGAAGCGTTCGTCTTCAACATCGGCGCCAATGTGCCGTGCAGCATTCTGGAAGAAACCGCACGCAAGTACTTCAAGATCTGGGAGATGGCGTGCTTCTCCGGTTTCCTGAACGCACGGGAAGTCGCCAAGCGCATGGTCACGCGTAACCGCGGCACTATCCTGTTCACCGGCGCCACCGCCGGCTTGCGCGGAAGCGCGGGGTTTGCCGCCTTCGCTGGCGCCAAGCATGGGATACGCGCCCTGGCACAAAGCATGGCGCGGGAGTTAGGCCCGATGAACATCCATGTCGCCCATGTGGTGGTCGACGGTGCAATCGATACCGACTTCATTCGCGAGAACTTCCCGCAAAAATACGCCCTCAAGGATCAGGACGCCCTCCTCAACCCGGACCATATTGCCGACAACTACTGGTTCCTCCATCGCCAGCCACGGGACGCCTGGACGTTCGAACTGGACCTGCGTCCCTGGAACGAAACCTGGTGACTCCCTCTATAACAATAAGTAGTGAGTACAGACCATGAGTAAAACCCTGGAGTTCTTCTTTGATCTCGGCAGCCCCGCCACTTACCTGGCCTATACCCAGTTGCCGGCGCTGTGCGCCAAAACGGGCGCACAGGTGGTGTATCAACCGATGCTGTTGGGCGGTGTATTCAAGGCCACGGGCAATGCCTCGCCGATCATGGTACCCGCCAAGGGTCGCTACATGCTCGATGACCTGACGCGTTACGCCAAACGCTACAACGTGCCGCTCAGGTTCAACCCACACTTTCCCATCAATACCTTGGTGCTGATGCGCGCCGTCACCGGCATTCAAATCCACCAGCCTGAGCGCTTCCTCGACTTCATCGACTGCCTGTTCCGCGCACTCTGGGTGGAGGGCCGTCACCTGGGCGACCCAGAGGTCGTGGCCAATGTGCTCACCGAACAGGGGTTCGATCCCGAGCAGGTACTGGCCCTGTCCAATGATGCAGCCGTCAAGGACGCTCTCAAGGACAAAACCGAACAAGCCATTAAGCGCGGCGTGTTCGGCGCTCCCAGTTTCTTTGTAGGAAACCAGCTGTTCTTCGGCCAGGACCGTCTGGACTTTGTACGTGAAGCCCTCAGCTAGATGTTGACTGCAGCCGAAATGCCTTGGCCGCAACCGATCAAATCGCCGCAGTGCGCACCTGCAACCATTCAAGCGCTGCCCCCTTGAGCAGCGGGCTCAAACGCTCACGCACCTGGGCGTGATACGCGTTGAACCATTCGCGCTCATCCGCCGTCAGCAACGACGGCTCCAGGCAGCGGCTATCAATCGGGCACAGGGTCAGGGTTTCGAACTTGAGAAATTCGCCAAACTCGGTCTTGCCCGCTTCACGGTTCAACACCAGGTTCTCAATGCGCACGCCCCAACGGCCAGGGCGATAAGTACCCGGCTCAATTGAAGTGATCATCCCTGGCTGCATCGCCGTTTGTGGCGCCGCAGCAGCCTGATAAGCAATGACCTGCGGACCTTCATGCACGTTGAGGAAATAACCTACGCCATGGCCTGTGCCGTGACCGTAGTCGACGCCTTCTGCCCAGATCGGCGCACGGGCAATGGCATCCAGCAACGGTGAAAGAATGCCCTTGGGGAACTGCGCACGGGACAGAGCAATCACGCCCTTGAGCACTCGCGTGCAATCGCGTTTCTGCTCCTCACTCGGTGTACCGACAGGCACCATCCGCGTGATGTCCGTGGTTCCGCCCAGGTACTGGCCGCCGGAGTCGATCAACAGCAAGCCATCACCTTCGATCAGCGCATGCTCTTCTTCGGTGGCGTGGTAATGCGGCATCGCGCCATTGGCGTTGAAAGCGGCAATGGTGTTGAAACTCAGCGATACATAGCCGGGGCGGCGGGTACGCGCAGCGGTCAGGTGCTCGTCAATCGTCAGTTCGGTAATGCGCTCGCGACCCAGGGCGCTGTCGAGCCAGGCAAAGAATTCGCACAGCGCCGCACCATCCTGCTCCATGGCTTGGCGGATATGTTCCGCATCCGCCAGGCTCTTGCGGGATTTAGCCAGTGTGGTGGGGTTGAGGCCTTCAACCAGCTTGACGCCCGCGTCGAGGTTTTCCAGCAAGCCGGCGGTGACGCGGGCGGGGTCTACTTGCAAGCTTGCGCCCGCCGGTACCGCTCGCAGCGCTTGCGCCACCTCGCTGTAATCACGCAGGGTCACGCCATCCTGCTCAAGCACCACCCGCAGCTGCGCATCGACCTTGCCCAACGCCACAAACAAAGTGGCCTGTTGCTGATTGATCAAGGCAAAGGACACAAACACCGGATTGAACGAAACATCAGCGCCGCGCAGGTTGAATAGCCAGGCGATGTCATCCAGCGTCGCGATGAAATGCCAATCGGCGCCCTTGTCTTTCAAACTGGCACGCAAAGCTGCCAGTTTCTCGCCACGACTGACGGTGGCTTGGGGCGGCAGGTGCTGATAAATCGGCTGGTTCGGCAACGCCGGGCGGTCTTGCCAGACTTCATCGAGCACATCGATATCGGTACGCAGACGCGCGCCACGCTCGGCTAATTTGCCACCCAGGGTACGTGCCGAGGCCACGGCCATGACCGCACCGTCCACCGCCACCACGCCACCCTCAGGGGTTTGCTCGGCCAGCCACTCCAACGGTCCAGGCTGACCCGGTTGCAGCTTCACCAACTCGATACCGCTGCCCTTGAGCTCCTTGGTCGCTTGTTCCCAATAACGGCTATCCGCCCAGATCCCGGCAAACTCCGCCGTGACGATCAGGGTGCCCACCGAACCATGAAACCCGGACAACCACTGGCGCCCTTGCCAGTAACCCGGCAAATACTCGGACAAGTGCGGGTCCGCCGACGGCACCAGCAGGGCGTGAATGCCTTCGCGGCGCATCAGTTCACGGGTATGCGCCAAGCGCTGGGGAACCGTTCCATGGGTCAAAGGCTGCGTACTCATTGTGTCTCCTGCTAACCACTAATAATTGTTATGTATTGCGAATGAAGTATCAGACAGCCCAGAACGCTGGTGCGCTGGCCTGTACCGTCTTGATCAATTGCACAGCGTCGTCGATATCCCGCTCGGTGGTGAACCGGCCCAGGCTCAAGCGAATAGTGCGACCAGCGCTGCGGGCATCATGCCCCAGGGCCACCAGGACGTGGGACGGTGCATTGCTAGCCGAATTGCACGCTGAAGTCGCCGAAAAGGCAATGCCCGCACTCAAGGCGGCCGCATTGAATTCGCCTTCGCTGAACGTCAGGCTGAGGGTGTGGGGAATACGCTGGGTTGGGCTGCCATTGAGGCGTACTCCGGGAATCGACGCCAACTGCTCCAACAAACGTTCACGCAAGGCCACGATCTGCGCCTTTTCCTCGGCAAAGTACGCCGCCGCCAGAGCGAACGCAGTGCCCATGCCCGCAATCTGATGCGTCGCCAGGGTGCCCGAACGCAAGCCACCTTCGTGGCCGCCGCCATGAATCTGCGCCAACACTTTCTGTTGCGCACGAGGCCCAACGTACAGCGCGCCAATGCCTTTTGGGCCGTAGAGCTTGTGGGCGGAAAAAGACATCAAATCCACCGACCACTGCGCCAGGTCAATGGCAACCTTGCCCGCCCCCTGTGCCGCGTCCACGTGAAACAGCGCGCCCTGCTCACGCACCCGCGCGCCGATAGCCGGAATGTCGTTAAGGGTGCCCAGTTCATTATTGACCAGCATCAAAGACACCAGGAAGGTGTCCTCACGCAATGCCTCACTGACAGCCTGAACGCTGATCAAGCCATCGGCATCGGGCACCAGATAGGTCACAGCCACGCCGGCTTCCTGCAACTGCCGCGCGGTGTCGAGTGTGGCTTTGTGCTCGATCTGGCTGGTGATGATATGCCCACCCGCCAGCCCTCGCGCCTGGGCCACCCCTTTGATCGCAAGGTTGTTGGACTCGGTGGCACCGGAAGTCCAGACAATTTGCTCAGGCTGGGCGCCGACCAATTCGGCTACCTGCCGTCGCGCCTGCTCAACCGTTTGCCGGGCCGCCTGGCCGAATGCATGGGAACTGGACGCAGGGTTGCCAAAATTGGCATTGAAACCCAGGCACTCGACCATCACCTGGATAACTCGCTCATCCACTGGCGTGGTGGCGGCATAGTCGAAATACAACGGACGTTTATTCATGGCGTAAAACTCGCAGAGCGTGTTCCCGAGAGCGGCGTCCCGGGGGCATCGAACAGAACAGAGGTCTTCAGGTTTAACTGATCGAGTGCCATTGAAGAAGAACCACGTGATGTAAATGTGCGTAGGAACGCTCCTGATTTTCAGCTTAACAGGCTCAAAGGCGATTGGGTGCAAATGCAAAAAGCCGAAAAATCCGCCATATGGACTTTTCGGCTTTTAGTGCAGCGCGAGGCGACTCAAACGTTAGTAAACAACCCGCTCACCGGATCGATGTTTCCGTTGTAGGGCACAACGGTTCCGGCTGCCCGGGCGATGGTGGCCCAGATTCGCTGCATATCGACCATTTTATTGCCAATGACCGGGTTGCCTTCTTGTTGACGATCACCCTGGGCCGTGATGTTGAAATAGCGTCCTACGCCATTGCCGCTCTTCAACAACCCGCTGGCCCCGCCCATCAGTACCAGCGGCATATCCTTCGTATGCTCCGGGGCACCATCGGCCATCTCGCTGGTGAATACCACAAGCGTGTGTTCAAGCAGGCTGTCACCCGGCACATCGGGATCGGCATGCTTCGCCAACTCGTCCATGAACAACTTGGCTCGCTGGGTATACCACTGCCGGGATCGTTTCCATACGTCCAGCCCAGCATAACGATGGGCGCAGTCATGGGGGTTGGTCACATTACTGACGTCCAGGATATTGAGCGACTCCGCCGAGCGCCCGACTTGAATCGTCGCTACACGCGTGATGCCACACCCCAGCGCTGTGGCAACCACCTGATGGTGGTGATGCTGTACCTGGTTACGAAATTCCGCAGATTTGAACGGCAACGTTTCCATCTGCAAAGGCGAACATTCGCCAATGGGTGGCAGAGTTTCTTCCATGTCTTTCATGACCTGCTCAACCGAATCAAGCTGCATATCGAGCTTCTGCTTTTGCGCCCCCGCAAGCCTGCCTCGCAGCTCGTTGATATCCGCCAGCACCGGATCAAATACATGCATGTTTCGCACCTGCTGCTCGCGCACCTCACGACTGACCGCGCCAAAGATTTTCTCGTACATCAACACCGGGTCCTGCTCAGGCCTGCGCATTGCGCCGCCATTTTCCGGCCCTTCCCAGGATACCTGCCAGGCGGTCCCGTCAATGCCTGAATGCGGTCCGGCAAAAAGACTCCGCTGGGACGGATCGGTCCCCGGCATATGGCGGCCAAGCAACACATCAATCGACGCCATCTTCTTCTCACGGTCGCGCAACGCCCACGTCCAGCCGTTATGGCCTTCATTGCCAGGGCCCAGAATCGTGCCACGCAGGTACAAGGACTGGTCTTTATAGGCCGCAAGCTCCTGGCTGACCTCGTTGAGCTGGAAGTCGGAAGTGTCCAAAGCTTCGGCAGCGGGATGCCAGAGGCCTCGACCATCACTGGAATAGGCGGTTGCAGAGTCGACTGCCAGGCCATCAGGTACCACAAAGAAAACCACTTTTAACTTGGCCTGCTGGTTTTGCCCGGCCAAGGCCATACGCGCCAGGCCACACTGGGTGAGCGGGCCGAACACACCTACCGCAGCCAGGCCGGCCAGAAAGCGACGACGACTTTTCAAGATATCCATGATCAATCCCTCTGCGTCTTGAATTGGAACGCGTTGGAGGTACCCAGCGTGCGCAGCATCCCTGGTAATGAGCCATTGCCCTTCAGCCCGTCGACCAATGCCTTGACCGTTGCGGAAGTGGACTCGTCGGATTTGTTGCCCGAAGCGAAACGGAAATAGCTATCCGCCATGCAGAACAGAGACGCCGAGTTGTGCGCGATCAGCTTGGAAATACCTCGCACATCGTCGATAGGCACCGCGCCATCAACCCCAATGAACGGACCGGACGCTTTGATCGGCAACTGCACAGGGAACTGCGCGTAGTTATAGGCAGGCTCCTGCTGGCGATAGCGCCCGGCAGCGTCGTAATGCTCCATCGATGCGCCGGTGTCGTTCATGTACTGATGACACTGCCAGCAACGCCCTCCCGAAGCCTGCTCACCATTAATCAGGTCCCAGCGTTCACGGGTACTGATCGCACGCGCAGGGTAGGCCGGCTCTGTGGGCTCGGCTTCGACCGGCGCCCCAAACTCCCGGCAGAAAAGCTGCTCGCGAATGGCAATGCCGCGCTTGACCAGTGAGGTGACCTGATAGTCAGAGGTAGAGGCCTGAAAAAGCCCCAAGTGCAACAAGCCACCCCGTTTCTCATCCACGGCGACTTTGTGCAGCGTGTCACCGGTTACGCCGCCGATACCGTAGTGTTCGGCCAGAGCCTTGTTGAGGAACGTCACACCGGGGTTGAACAGCTCGTCCAACGTCCCCTTGCCGTCGAGCATCACGTGACGTGTCAACAGGGCCTGCTCCTGGGTCATCAACTGGATCATCTGTGCGCTCAGGCCGGGCTTCTCCTGCACCCCGCGCTGAGTCTTGATGTAGTAACTGATGAACCGATTGAACTGCTCAAGCCCGCGCTCACTGCGCATCATCCGGTCTATTTCTGCGCTGATTTGCTGCACTGTCCGCAACTCGTTGCGCTCTGCCTTGGCCAGCAGTTGCGCGTCCGGAGTGGTGCCTTGATAGGTGTAGGACAATGCAGTTGCGGTCTCATAAGGGGTGAGCTTGTAGACCTCGGCCTGCCGCGCGACAGCCTGGCCCAACTCCGAGCGATACAGGAAGTTGGGCGACAGCAGCAGCGCAGCGATCAGCGCCCGCTCTCCGTGCTCATCCAACACCGCCTGATAACGCGACAACTCAGACGGGCTCAAAGGACGGCGGAACACTTGATAACCCAGGGCACTGACCTCAAGGGTACCGGCAGTGGATTTGAAGCGTTTTACACGTTGAGGTGCCACTTGCTCGGCGATCGACACCGCCATGCCATACAGCTGCTTGATGTCTTCAGCCTGCAGCAGCCCTTTGCTGGCTTCACCTGGGAACTTGAAGTCTTTCTCGGATTTATCTGCCGGCAGCTTCTGGGTATTGACCTCCACGCCGAGTATGTCCTTGACACTGGCCGCGTATTCATCGCGCGTCAGCAAGCGCAACTGGCGCTGACCGTGAGCCTCGTTCGGGCTCAGGTAGGGCGCCCACACCACCTCAAACAAATGCTTGCTGATTTCGGTCGCACAGGTGGTGTCGCAATGCCCGGCCACCGGCATGCTCTGGATTTGCCGCACCAACGCATCCTGGCCAGCACTGCTCCATGCCACCGCCATGCGGAGGTTGTTGAAAAACTCCACCGCGTGGCATTTGGTGCAGGATTCGGCAAGCACTGTTTCGCCCAATTTCGGTTCATGACGGTAACTGATAGGTAACAGTTGCTCGTCCTGGCTGTCCTCGTTGATACGCAGCGCTACCTGTTCCGGCTGTGGCAGCTCCTGTGGGTAAAAGGGATAGATGACCTCGTAATCCCCATAGTCCAGAAGCTCGGTGACACTTTCGCCCCAAGGCACCTGCACCACTTTGGGCTCGGTGCTCGTAGAGCCCTTGAGCTTGAGGGTGAAATGCCAACTGGAATCCGTTACTGACGCAGGCTTGGGCGGCGCCAACACCGTGATGTTGATATCCAGCTTGATCGGCCGCTCACGGTACTGCATGTTCAACACGTGCTTGTTGTCGTCGGCAGACAAGGTAAGTGAAGTATTACGCGTCTGTGGAATCCAGTTTTTCACATCATTGAGCCGAACCTGGTAAGTCCCGTAGGGCAAACCCTTGAGCACCAATGCGGCATAACTGTCAGCAGGGTTGAAGGATGCATGGAACTGGCGGGTATTACCGCCCGGCGCAATCAGCGTGCCACTGATCATCTCATTCTCCAGCTCAGGTGCCGGTGCGAGCGCCGGCCGCAGGGTCAACTCTGTGTTCGGCAACCCTGCTGGGTCATAACTGACGCGATAAATCACCCCGGCGACGTCATCGGAGATCAGCAGGCTGTTGTCCGGTAGCGCCAGGAAGTCAGCCGGCCGACCAATGCAGGAGTCGTCCAGGCAATACACATCGAAACGCAGGGGGTCTTGGATAAACCCATTGATCAACGGGATCTGATTGACCACTCGCGTTCCGTCCTGGATCGATACGAGTCGCACATCCATACCCGGCCGCTCGGCCGTGCCCGCCCCATGCACGGCAACCAACATGTTCTGCGAACGTGTGCGAGCCGGGTAACCACTCCAGAACTTCAGCCCCAGAGGTGCGGTGTTGGTACCCAGCTCGAAGGCGGCAGGCACGTAGTCTTTCGGGTCGATCTGCTGCCGGGACTTATCGGAAACAATCGCTCCCTGAACCAAGGGCGGCTGGATCACCGCCGGGTTGCCAAACTCCTCATCGGTGAAACCCGGCGTGCCTTTGCCAAACAGATAGGGCACACCGAAGTGCTGGTTTGGGCCGCTGATGCGGTTGATTTCGTCGGGGTTGGGGTAGCCCTGGCGGTTGTTGTCGGTGAACCAGATTTCACCGGTCTGCGGGTTCCAGTCGAACCCCACAGAGTTGCGCACCCCTTTTGCAAGAATCTGCGCTTTACCGGTCACGGTGTCATAACGCAGTAACGTGCCGTAACGCGGGTCAGGCGGGATCATGCACAAGTTGCAAGGAATGCCGACGGCGGTGTACAGGCCAGTGTCGGCGGGGTCCAGCGGGTTGAAATGCAAAGGGTGCTTCATATGCCAGAAGCGAGTGCTGGAGCCAGACGTCACGGAAGGCAGAGGAAATGGCGCATCGTCGGCGGGGAATTTGAACACCCGCTCAGGCGAAGGATCCTTGTAATGCGCATCGGCATCGCGCAAACGATAGAGGCCGCCAGTGGTCGAGTAGTACAAATCACCGTCGCGATACACCACACCGTGCGGCTCCTCCAACCCGCTGGCAATCACGTAGATGCCGGTGGGTTTGCCGGCATTGTCCAGGGGCAAGGCATAGATCATATCGGCGATTTTCCCGTCATAGACGTAGGATGGAATCGCACTGGAGCCCACATAGAGCACGTCCTTGCCCATCGCCATCTGCCGAGGCTGTATCAGCCCCTGGGCAAACAATTCAATCTTGACCCCTGGCAGGCCGCTGAGCCTGCCCACCTGCACCGGTGGCCGATACTTCAGGGTGACCGCCTGTTCCTCACCCTCCTCTCGCTGGAAGGAAACGATACGTGGTGTGTTCAAGGGCACAAACCCACCAGCGGGGTTCATCACCAGTTGGTAGTCGCAGGCCTTCAGGTTATCGAGGTGAATGGTTTCGCCGGACTTGGCACTGATCGGGATCTCCTCGGCTTTGCAGCGCAATACGCCAGTGACTACCTGATCGGCCCGCGCCACGCCCGGGGTTGGCTGGCTGATCGGCCCCCGGCCGCTTAACGTGCTGAAGTTCAGGGTCAGACGGTTACCCTGGAAGCCACCGCATTCCCCCAGATCCTTCCAGGCATCGCCCCAAATCTCGACACCATGAGAGGATGGCTGCCCGGGGTTGTAATCGGACTGGTTGCACCATTGCCAACTGCCCGGCCCGTGCGGCGACTTGTCAGTGTCTTTCCAACATTCAAACTCGTGGGTTTTGTCCTGCTGGTTTTTGTTCTGCACCTGGTCGCCTTGTCCGTAGACGGTCCCAGCTTGGTAGGCAGGTGCCGTACAGGCCGCCGCCGAAACCTGCACACTCAGCAACGCGAAGAACACGCCAGGCAAACCCCAACCACAGCGCGAAACAAGCAAGCCCCACCCGATCGACATCCTCATGATCACCAGCCTCAATGGCAGGCCAGGCGTATTTCTATCGAAGAAAGACTGCGCAGTTTTACGATCCCGTCAGAAAGCACCCGGCACGGAGTCACGCGCCGCGAACGGCTGACGCAACCCGAAGTACATTCAATTTGGAATGTCTTGCAATGCTATTCCACAGCGAAACTACGACATGGCACGAAGCCAAAGAGACAGGAAAAATCAGACACTCGACTCAACCATCCGCCTGCATCATGCAGCCGTGATGCGTTGCTAAGGCTAAGTTCTAGCCGACAGATATCAGCTCGTCAAACCGGAAGACGTACCTGTCGTCACCCGGCTCTCAACTCGCACGGCCGCTGCGCTGTGCAGCGCGCTGTGCGTTCATTTCAGCCTGCTGATCAAAGCCAAAGGTTTTCTGTGGCTGGCCAGTCAGGGCAGCACGATGCTGTTGGTATTCATCAAATGACAACCCGCGACGACTCAACGCTTCCAACGCCAACTGTTTGGTTTCTTCTGCCGTGTAAGGGCGCATCTCAGGCGATGGGTGAGTCGCGCACCCGGCGAGAACAGAGATGACAGACAATAACGAAATAGCGAGTAGACGGTTCATGGCGGCGGTCCTGCTGGGGAGGTTTCGAGTCAATGAACACAGGCTACTCCCGCCCCCCCTGCCATGAAAAATCAACGCCCGTGATAGTCGCTATCAACCGTTACAGCAGGTTCGATAGCGCGACTCAGATATTCATTTTTGTTCTATAAATATTTGAATACATTCATTTATTGAATAAAACCAACCCTTTATAAGTGGCGTCACGTAGCCCGACTGTTCGCCACGCAACGGTCGCCATGGCGACAGCCCTTCAACGAGGTGCCCATGCAGTTGTTGACCCTACCGCCCTCCCCCGCACTCGCGACCTCGATCCGCGCCACCGCTCAGGTCTTTGAAGACCCTAAATCCCAGGCCTTGCTCAACCACATCCAGCAAGTAGCGCCCAGCGACGCAAGCGTGTTGATCATCGGCGAAACCGGTACCGGCAAAGAGCTGGTGGCGCGCCATATCCACAACCTCAGCGCGCGGCGCAACCGGCCGTTCGTGGCGGTGAACTGCGGGGCATTCTCCGAATCCCTGGTGGAAGCCGAGCTGTTCGGCCATGACAAAGGTGCCTTTACCGGTGCCCTGAGCGCCAAGGCCGGCTGGTTCGAAGAGGCTGACGGCGGTACCTTGTTCCTCGATGAGATCGGCGATCTGCCAATAGCGATCCAGGTCAAACTGTTGCGGGTGTTGCAGGAGCGTGAAGTCGTACGCCTGGGCTCGCGCAAAAGCATTGCGATTGATGTGCGCGTGCTCGCCGCGACCAACGTACAACTGGAAAAGGCCATCAACGCCGGGCATTTCCGCGAAGACCTCTACTACCGTCTCGGCGTGGTCAGCCTGGAACTCAGCCCACTGCGCGAGCGCCCTGGCGATATCCTGCCACTGACCTGGCACTTTATCGAAGTCTACAGTCGGCGCCTGGGCTACGGCCCGATCACCATCAGCCGTGAGGCCGAGCACAAGCTCAAGAGCTACAGCTGGCCAGGCAACATCCGCGAATTGGAAAACGTCATCCATCACACCCTACTGATCTGTCACAAGGGCGTGATAGGGCGCGACGATTTGCGCCTGTCGAACATGCGTATCGAGCGCCAGGACGACAACCCGCACCACATTGATAACAGCGCCGAAGCCTTGCTGGCGCGGGCGTTTCAAACGCTGTTCGAGGAACATACCGGCGCCCTGCATGAAAAGGTCGAAGACGCACTCTTACGTGCGGCCTACCGCTTCAGCCATTACAACCAGGTGCATACCGCCAACCTGCTGGGCCTGAGCCGCAACGTCACGCGCTCGCGCTTGATCAAGCTCGGCGAGCTGGCGGTGAACAAACGTCGACCTGGCGAAAACGTGCAGGGCGGGCGGATGCTGCATTTATCCATTTAGGCGACAGTGCAGCGCGTTGTCATGGCTGCGCTCAAAGCTTTGCAGCACCTGGAACGAACCGAAGGTCACCGCCGTTGCCTGGTGGGCGCGAATCAGCGTCCAGAAATCTTCGCCGCGCTGCTCGAAGAACTTGAACGCCGCCTCGCCATCTGCGCGCGACTGCCATTGCAAGTAATTGAGCACCCGCCGGCCGTCCTCGCTGACCTGCACGCTGGCACTCAGAAAACCATCGTGGCCCTCGGCCAGTCGTTCGCTTTGAGTGGACAAGGCCGCCACCAGGGCATCTTGCTGCTGGGGGTTGATCTGAAACTCGATCAATTGAGTGAAGCCGCGACACTTCTCCGATACCTGCATGAACACTCCCCTCTCTTTGTAGGCAGAATCTTGCGATTCGATGCCACGCAGGGTAAAACCTCTAGTTAAGTCGAGGTCAAGCACTGTTTGGGAGATGTTCATGCTCAATAAGGAACTCAGCGTCGGGCAACTCGCTGCTCGCAGCGGCGTAGCGGTTACTGCCCTGCACTTCTACGAGGCAAAAGGGCTGATCAAGAGCAATCGCAATGCAGGTAACCAGCGGCGTTATCCACGGGATGTATTGCGGCGCGTAGTGGTGATCAAGATCGCCCAGCGCCTGGGCATTCCGCTGGCTACCATTGGTGAGGCATTACGCACCTTGCCCGATGAGCGCGCACCCAATGTTCACGACTGGGAGCGCCTATCGGCGTTGTGGCGTGAAGATCTGGATGAGCGCATCAACAAACTGGTGCTGCTGCGCGACAAGCTCAATGGCTGCATCGGTTGCGGGTGCTTATCGATGGAGGCGTGCCCGTTGCGCAATCAGGACGATAAGCTCGCTGAGTATGGGCCGGGCGCCCAACTGCTGGAGCCCACCACACCGCCTTGATAAAAGCACCTCGTCGGTTGCCCGCAGGCCACGCATTACGTGGCCTATAGTGAAATGTTCATACCTCGACTCAGGGAGAATGTCATGAACGTTAAAGCTATTCCCGACGGTTATCACAGCCTCACACCTTATATGGGCATCGACAAAGCGGGCGAGGCCATCGAGTTCTACAAAAAAGCCTTGGGCGCCACGCAAGTCATGCGCCTGGACATGCCCGACGGCAGGGTGGGTCATGCCGAACTGCGGATTGGTGATTCGTCGCTGATGCTCGGTACGCCCTGCGATCAAATGGCCCTGCGCAATCCGGATGAGCACACCAGCATTGGTCTGCATCTGTATGTGGAAGATGTGGATGCACAATTTCAACGAGCGGTTGATGCCGGCGCCACCGTGGTGTCCGAGCCGAAGGATCAGTTTTATGGCGACCGCTCTGCGAGCGTGAAAGATCCGTTCGGTCATCTCTGGTTCCTGGCCACACACAAGGAAGACCTCACCGAGGAGCAGATCCGCCAGCGCGCCATGGAGTTGTTCAAGCAAGGCTGATAGTTGCAGCGCAATGCACCTCCCATGTAGGAGCTGGTTTGCCTGCAATGAGACGACTCGGTGCATCCGTTGGATCGAGTCGATGTCATCGCAGGCAAGCCAGCTCCCACAGGGTTACGCCATAACCCTGAATGCAATCCTGAAACATTTTCTTTCATATACGCCTTAGGGATTTCTCATTCTCATCCGTCTTAACTTAGATACAGCCTGTCGCGTCAGCAAAAGCTACGACTGGCCTTTTCCGGGCCTCCATCGCCCCCTCCGATCAAGACCCTCATTCATATGTCGAAGAAGTCACGCTCCAAACTCTGGTTTCTCGTTCATAGCTGGCTGGCGTTGCCCATCTGGTTCTTTGTGCTGATCGTCTGCGTCACCGGCACCCTGGCCGTGGTGAGCCAGGAAATCGTGTGGCTGGCCAACCCGGATATCCGCGCCAGCAAGCCGTCGGATGAAGCCCAGCCGTTGAGCTTTGACCAGGTGATCGCGGCCATCAAGCGCGATGAACCCAAGGCTATCGTCCAGTCCATTATCCGCCCGGATGAGTCGCACTTCGCGCTAAGCGTCGGCCTCAGCTACCCGGATGGGCGCTCCGTGGAGGTGTATGCCAACCCCTACACCGGCGCGATCCAGGGCATCAGCCCCTCGTTCAACTTCCAGCAATTCACCCGCGCCCTGCATGGCTGGTGGCTGGTACCGTTCACCAATGGGTACAGTTGGGGCTGGTACCTGGTGTCCGCGCTGGGCTTGCCGCTGCTCGCCTCGTTGGTCACCGGCCTGGTGGTGTACAAGCGCTTCTGGAAAGGCTTCCTTCGTCCTACCCTGCGCATCCGCCATGGCGCGCGAATCTTCTGGGGCGACTTTCACCGCCTGAGCGGCATCTGGTCGATCTGGTTTATCGCGGTCATTTCAATCACTGGCACCTGGTTCCTGATCGAGGCTGTCCTGGGCGACAACCAGATATCCATTTCCAGTGAACCCATCGTGCCAGTGATCGCACGGGATAAGGTGCCGCTGTCGGCGCCGGGCGTGCCGGCACCGATGATCCCTATCGACAAGGCGATCGACATCGCCGCCGAGCGAATCCCCGGCCTGGACGCCAGCTTTGTGTTCATGCCAAGCAACGCCTACAGCCACCTGCAGATCGGCGGGCGTGGCTGGTACCCGTTGATGTTCCAGACCGCACAGCTGAACCCCTATGACGGTGAAATCGCGGTCTCCAACCTGTTGTCCGACCGTACCCCGCTGGAATTCGTCACCGAGTCGATGCGCCCACTGCACACCGGGGACTTTGGCGGTTTGTGGATCAAGCTGATCTGGGCATTCTTCGGCCTGGTGCTGAGCATGATGGTATTGAGCGGCTTGCTGATCTGGACCAAGCGCACCGCCCTGGCCACCCTCAACGCCCTCAAGCGCGAGGCCAAGACGCAACGTCAGCACGTGCCCATCCCGGCCATGCACGCCGACACCTCGGAGGCTCAGCGATGAGCAAGGTCGCAACCGTACCCCCGTCCCCGCTGCGCGCCTTTTGGCTGAAATGGCGTTTCCATATCAACATCCTGCTGTTGCTGGTGCCGCTGGGGTTCATGCCCAAATACTTTGCCGACGCCGCGTTGTTTCGCGGGGATACCGGCATCGGCGAGCGCGTGGCCGGGCAAGTGCAAGTCGGCCCCTGGAGCCTGACGCTGGCTGAGTTTCGCAACGAAGGCCCGAGCCCGAACCCGGCTGGCCCGATGAAGTTCTTCAACGCTGCCCTGTGCGATACCTGTGCCGAGCAGGTCAAGGCCACTTACCTGCGTATCGGCAAACCCCGCAGCCTGCGCGCCGCCGGAGTGATCTTCTTCGGCACGCCGTACCGTATGGGCGCCGCCCTGCCGATCCCCGAACGCACCCCGGCGGACGCCGAAATATGGGTGACCATGGAAGGGTGGGACGGCAGCATGCACCAGGGTTCCATCCCGCTGAGCCAGGCCTCGCCTGCCACCATTGCCTGGCTGAACAAGCAAGGAGTCAAACCATGACGTTCAAGCGCCTCACCCGCGCCGCGCTATTGCTGTGCGCCGGCCTGAGCACCACCGCCTTCGCCCACAACCCGATGTGCGAATGCAAGGAAATCCCCGGTGAGCAGATCCAGTGCAAAGGCGGCTTCTCCGACGGCAGTGGCGCCCCCGGCGTAACCCTGGATGTGATCGGCTACGACGAAACCATCCTGGTGCCGGGCAAGCTCGGCGAGGATTCGACCCTGACCTTCAAGAAGCCCGCCGCCGAGTTCTACGTGCTCTTCGATGCCGGCCCCGGCCACGTGGTGGAAATCGACCAAGCGGATATCCCGCCGCAATGAGTACCACACAGGTTGTACGCCCCGCCGGCGCGGGCCACGAAACCCTTTATGTGTTGCTGTTGTGTCTGATCATCCTCGCGGTGGCGGGCACGGTCGTGGCGCTGCATGGGGAAACCCAGGAAGTCGCGGCGGTGCCAAGCCATCAGCTGGACGCCCGCCGCGACCTGAGCGCCGCCGAGCAAGGCATCTACGCCGACCTGCGGGTGACCCTGGATGAAATCCACCTGTTGCAGCAGGAACACAGCGCCCTGCCGACGCCTGAGCAACTGGCCGAAGAAGGCTTCGCCCCCTTTGCCCAGGACGCTAGCTCAGTAAGCCGAGGCGGCCACCGCTGGCAGTTGCTGGCACCGGCTGCCTACCTGGGCTTGAGCCAGGCGCCGGCCACCAGCGGTTCGCTGCTGATGCGCGTGCAAGGCAGTGAGCCGGATATCTGGCTCAACCGCAGCGCCAACCTTGCCGCTCCATCCGACCTCACTGACCAGGCGCTGATCGCGGCCGGCTGGCAGCAGGTGGTCGCGCAATTCGATGCCGGCGTTACCCGCCAGCACCGTCACTGAACGAGAAGACCGATTGCCCATGTCTATGTCATCGCCCCTGTTGCGCCTGTTGCTGGTTGGCCTGTTCAGCCTGATGCTCGCCCCCCTTGCCAATGCCGAGGCGGCCAAGCGCCTGCGTATCGGCATTACCTTGCACCCCTATTACAGCTACGTGGCCAATATCGTGGGCGACAAGGCCGAAGTGGTGCCGCTGATTCCCGCCGGTTTCAACCCCCATGCCTACGAGCCGCGCGCCGAAGACATCAAGCGCATCGGCACCCTGGATGTGATCGTGCTCAACGGCGTCGGCCATGACGACTTCGCCGACCGCATGATCGCCACCAGCGAGCGCCCGGACATCCCGGTGATCGAAGCCAACGCCAACGTGCCGCTGCTCGCCGCTACAGGTAACGCGGCACGCGGTGCGGGCAAGGTGGTCAACCCGCACACCTTCCTGTCGATCAGCGCGTCGATTGCCCAGGTCAATAACATTGCCCGTGAGTTGGGCAAGCTCGACCCGGACAACGCCAAAACCTACACCCAGAACGCCCGCGCCTACGGCAAGCGCCTGCGCCAGATGCGCGCCGACGCCCTGGCCAAGCTGACCAGCGCGCCCAACCCCGACCTGCGTGTCGCCACCGTACACGCGGCCTACGACTACCTGTTGCGCGAGTTTGGCCTGGAGGTCACCGCCGTGGTCGAGCCGGCCCACGGTATCGAGCCAAGCCCCAGCCAACTGAAAAAGACCATCGATGAACTGCGTGCTCTGGATGTGAAAGTGATCTTCTCGGAGATGGATTTCCCGTCCACCTACGTCGATACCATCCAGCGTGAATCCGGGGTCAAGCTGTACCCGCTGTCACATATTTCCTACGGCGAATACAGCGCCGAGAAATACGAAGTGGAGATGACCGGCAACCTCAACACCGTAGTACGGGCGATTCAGGAGTCGGGAGCATGACCGCCGCACAGCAACTGAACCCCGTCAGCGTCGGCCCCACCCTGAACTTCGACCAGGTCTCGCTGACCCTGGGGCGCACCGTGATCCTTGATGGCGTGAGTTTCCAGGTACAACCGGGCAGCATCCACGCGCTGGTCGGCCCCAACGGCGGCGGCAAAAGCTCGCTGATCAAGACCCTGTTGGGGCAGACGCCGCACCAGGGGCGTTTGAGCCTGGAATGGCCAACCACACCCGGCACCATCGGTTACGTGCCCCAGGCGCTGGAATTTGACCGGGGCTTGCCGATGACTGTGGACGATTTCATGGCTGCCATGTGCCAGCGTCGCCCGGCGTTTCTGGGCCTGTCCAGGCATTACGCAGCAGCGATTGGCGATGCCCTTGAACGCGTCGGCATGCAAGACAAGCGCAAGCGCCGCATGGGCGCGTTGTCCGGCGGTGAGCGCCAGCGCGTACTGCTGGCCCAGGGGCTGATTCCGGCGCCGCAGTTGCTGGTGCTGGATGAACCGATGTCGGCCCTCGACGAGGCGGGTATCCAGGTGTTCGAGCGGCTATTGAACGACTGGCGCCTGGCTGGGATTACGGTGCTGTGGATCGAGCACGACCTGGAGGCCGTTGGCCGCCTGGGCGACCGCGTCACCGGTCTGAACCGCCGCGTGCTGTTCGACGCCACACCGAAAGAGGCGCTGACCCCGGACCGCCTGCTCACTTTGTTCTCCACCCACCCTCGGAGCCCGGCGCCATGAGTTATGAAGCCTTTCGCTTGATGGTCCAGGGCTGGGCCTCTTCCGGTTACCTGCCCGAAGCCCTGGCCTACGGGTTTGTGGTCAACGCCCTGCTCGCCGGCTTGTTGATCGGCCCGGTGCTGGGCGGCCTGGGCACGCTGGTGGTGGTCAAGCGCTTTGCGTTTTTCTCCGAAGCGGTCGGCCATGCCGCGCTGACCGGCGTGGCCGTGGGCATCCTGCTGGGAGAACCCTATACCGGGCCTTATGGCAGCCTGTTTGGCTACTGCCTGCTGTTCGGCATCCTGCTCAATTACCTGCGTAACCGCACCGGCCTGGCGCCCGATACCTTGATCGGCGTATTCCTGTCCGTGTCCCTGGCACTGGGGGCAAGCCTGCTGCTGATCCTGGCCGGCAAGATCAACGTGCACATTCTCGAGAACGTGCTGTTTGGCTCGGTGCTGACGGTCAACGGCAACGATCTGCTGGTACTGGCCATTGTCGGCTCGCTGGTGATGGCCCTGGCATTGCCGTTGTACAACCGCATCATGCTGGCCAGTTTCAACCCGCAATTGGCGGCAGTGCGCGGGGTGGCGGTGAAAAGCCTGGACTACCTGTTCGTGATCCTGGTGACCCTGATCACCGTTGCCGCGGTCAAGGTCATAGGCGCAATCCTGGTCGGCGCCTTGCTGGTGATTCCTGCCGCTGCGGCGCGCCTGTTGAGCCAGTCACTCAAAGGGTTTTTCTGGATCTCGGTGTTGATCGCTACCGTCAGCACCCTGTGCGGCATCCTGCTGCCGATCATCTTCGACCTGCCCATCCCATCCGGCGCCGCCATCATTCTGGTTGCCGGTATCGCCTTCGCCTTCGCCGCCATCGCCCGTGGCGTTGTGCCCAGCCTCAAAGGGAATCTTGGATAATGCGCCCTGTCTTTCGCCCATTGGTCCTGGCCATCGCTTGCTTGATGAGTACGTCGGCGCTGGCCGTCGACGGTTTCGACGCCAAGGACTTCAAAGTCAACCAGGGCCTCGGTCACGCAGCCCTGACCAAGACCAAGCAGCCGGTCAAGGTGCTGGCCTCGCTGCCGATTACCTACGGCTTGGCCGAGGCGCTGCTCAAAGGCACCAACGTAGCGCTTGAACGCGCCGCGCCGGCCAATCTGCCGGGTTCGCGGCAGGTGTCCTACTTCACCGGCCGCGGTGCTGCGGCACTGAATAAGCTGGCGCTGGACGCCGACGCGGCTATCGGCCTGCGCTCGCTGTGGGCCGATGACCCGCTGTACCCCGTGGCGCGGCGCAGCAATATCCGCATCGTCGAAGTCGATGCCGCACGCCCGGTGGACGGCGGCTTGCCGGGTATCGCAGTACAACCGGGTGTCACCGATGGCTTGAACAGCCAACCCTGGCAATCGAGCAACAATATGGGGCGCATGGCCGACGTGATGGCCGCCGACCTGAGCCGCCTGGCGCCGGCTGCCAAACCCAGGATCGACGCTAACCTGGCCGCGCTCAAACAGCGTTTACTCAAGCTCACCGCCGACAGCGAGGCGCGCTTGGCCAAGGCCGACAACCTGAGTGTGCTCAGCTTGAGCGATCACTTCGCGTACCTGGTCAGCAGCCTGAACCTGGAAGTGCTCGGCACCGATGCACGGCCCGATGCCGAGTGGACGCCCGAGGCGCTGCAAAAACTCAGCAGCACGTTGAAGGACAACGATGTGGCCGTGGTGCTGCATCACCGTCAACCCAGCGATGCAGTCAAAACCGCCATCACTGCCGGCGGCTCCAGACTGTTGGTATTGAATGTGGACGGCGCCGACCCGGTGACGGAGTTGGAAACCAATGTGGACCAAGTGATCAAGGCACTCACACCCTAGGCAAGCCACCGATCCGTCAGAGATAAACTCGGTTCATTGTGGGAGCTGGCTTGCCTGCGATGCGGACGCCTCGGTTTATCAGGCG
>NZ_JBQEQE010000044.1:0-22482 GCF_052046095.1 Pseudomonas sp. 22072 | reverse complement strand
TCACACATCAAAATTTGGGAGCTGGCTTGCCTGCGATGAGGCCAGTGCAGATCACAAGGCAGGAAAGTGAATCCTGAACGCCGCCCCACCCAACGCTGAATCCCCCAACGTCAACCGCGCGTGATAGCTTTCGATGATGTCCTTGACCACCGCCAGCCCGATCCCCTGCCCCGGGTGCTGGCGATCTAGCCGTTCGCCGCGCTGCAGGATCCGTGCACGCTGGTCCGGTGGTACGCCGGGGCCGTCGTCTTCGATACACAGCTCAATGCCATCGAGGTTTTCCATCAGGCTGATACGCACTTGCTTGAGACACAGGCGGTAGGCGTTTTCCAGCAGGTTGCCGAGCATTTCGAGCAACGCGCCCTTCTCGATGGGCACTTCGCAGGCCTGCGGTAAATCGAAGGTCACGGTGACCCGCTTGTCGCGGTAAACTTTTTCCAATGTATCGCACAGGCTTTGCACCACCGGTTCCAGGCGGACCTGGTGGCGCACCAGGCCACTTTTACGCAGGCTGGCACGCTGCAGTTGGTAACCGATCTGCTGGCTCATGCGTTCGATTTGCGATTGCAGCACCCACGCCTGGCTACGTTCTTCAGGCCGCTGGGCCATGTCTTCGCTCACGCCCTGCAACACCGCCAGTGGCGTTTTCAGGCTGTGAGCCAAGTCATCAAGAGAATCGCGGTAGCGCGCACGCTGTTCGCGCTCGCTGTGCAGCAAGCGGTTCAGGGAGCCGGTCAGGCGCAGCAGTTCGCGGGGGTGTTCTTCGCTGAGGCTTTCGCGGGTGCCGCCTTCGATCTGGTCGAGTTCATGGCTCAGGCGTCGCAGGGCTTGCAGGCCCCAGGTCAGGCCCAGCCACAACAGCGTCAACAACACCAGCAAGGCCGCGCCGAACCCGAGGTAGAGGTTCTCGCGCAGGCCTTCGAGGGTCAGTTGGTATTCGCGTACCGGCTGCAGGGCGACAATGCTGAACGCCGCGCTCTTGCCTCCCAGCAGCCGGACCTCGACGTCATACACGAAAAATTCCTGGCCATTGGCCTCGCGAATGCGCGCAAACTCGTTGCCGCGCCCGTCGTAGCGCGGTTTGTAGTTGATGTTTTCTTCCTGGGTCGCCCGCGAGCGCCATACCAGATGGCCTTCCCGGTCGTAGATATAGCCCAGCAGCCGACTGTCGGTGAGGTTGAAACGCTCATCGGGCAACTGCGCCGGCATCAGCAGGCGGTTATTGTCGACCCGCGCCGCAGATATCAGGGTGGTCACATCCGACGCCAGGCGCTGTTCGATGGAATCCTGCAACGCCAGGCTGAACGCGCCTTGCATGGCCGGCAACAGGCCGAGCATAAACAGCACGGCCAGGGTGGCGGCCGCCAGCATCAGGCGCACACGTAGCGAACGAATCAACGGCAGCGCTCATTGAACAGGTAGCCCAGGCCACGCACGGTGTCGATCGGCTTGAACCCGGCCGGGCCTTCCAGCTTGCGGCGCAGGCGGCCGACCAGCACTTCGATCACGTTTGGATCGCGCTCGTCGTCATCCGGGTACAGTTGCTCCATCAAACGGTCTTTGGCGACCACTTGTTGATGATGACGCATCAAGTATTCGAGGATCCGATACTCGTAGGCGGTCAGCGCCAAGGGTTGCTCGTCCAGGGAGGCTTGCTTGCGGTTGAGGTCCAGCAGCAGCGGCCCGGCAACGATAGTCGACTGGGTAAAACCGCTGGAGCGGCGCAGCAAGGCGTTCATGCGTGCCTCCAGCTCTTCGAACTGGAACGGCTTGACCACGTAGTCGTCGGCCCCGGCCGCCAAGCCTTCAACCTTGTCCTGCCAGTTGCCGCGGGCGGTGAGGATCAGGATCGGGAAGGTCTTGGTCTGGGTGCGCAACTGGCGAATCAGGTCCAGGCCGCCCATACCGGGCAGGCCAAGGTCGATGATCGCCAGGTCATGGTTGAATTGGCCGGTCTGGTACAGGGCTTCTTCGGCATTGGCCACGGCTTCGACCACATGCCCGCTGTCGGTCAGGCGGGTAAACAGGTGATGACGCAGCAGCGCCTCATCTTCCACCACCAGCAATTTCATAAGGTTCTCCACTGCAATTCAACTAGCCGACAGGGGGATATCATAGCGGCCCTGCAGCTCTTGGGGGCGCAGTTTTATGCCATTGTAGTGGCCAGTCAGGTGCGCGTAGCCGCTGCGATAGTCGGGTTGCGCAGGGGTAGCGCCCAGGGCCTGGCCCCACGGCGCGGCCTGGGTGCCGGCGTCTTCGAAGCTGACACGATGGATCAGGTTGCTGGATTTCTTGGTTTTCTCGCTGCCAAAGGCCGCAAAGGCGCCATCGGACGCCTGCACGCCGGCAGTGGCGCCAAGCATGGTCAAGGCCAGCATCAGCTTTTTGATCGCAGTCATGGTGGTTACCTCATACGCGTTTGGGCTGTGGGGTCCAGACTACGCAGGCGCCCCTGAACTCCCCCTGAACAGGCTCTGAACCGCAGTTGAACCGCACCGGGCTATCCACTGGCCCGCCAACTCGGCAAAATACCGCGCATGACGCCCCTACCCGCTTGCTGCACCCCACTCGATGATCATTGGCCGTTGTCGGTTTCTTTGCCGGGCACGGTGTTTTTGAGCACGCGATTCGACCCGGCTTTATTGAGCCCGGGCGATTTCCAGCGCTGCGATGTGCCACCGCCGCCCAGCATCCAGCGCTCCGTCGCCAAGCGCCAGGCGGAATTTCTCGCCGGGCGCCTGTGCGCGCGCGAAGCGCTGCAACGACTCGATCATCTGCGCTGCGTCCCGGCCATCGGCGAAGACCGCGCCCCGGTCTGGCCAGGGCATATCAGTGGCTCCATCACCCACAGCACCGGGCACGCTGCGGCGATTGTCGGGCACAAGGCGCAATGGCGCGGGCTGGGCATGGACCTGGAGCATCTGCTGTCACTGGAGCGGGCCGAACGCCTGGCCGGGGAAATCCTGACGGCCGATGAATTACAGCGCATGGCCACCCTGCCCCGTGAGCAACACGCCTTGCTGGTGACGCTGACGTTTTCGGTCAAGGAAAGCCTGTTCAAGGCGCTCTATCCGACCGTGCACAAGCGCTTTTATTTCGAGCATGCCGAGGTGCTGGAGTGGTCAGCGGCTGGGAGGGTGCGGTTGCGGTTGCTGACCGATCTTTCGCAAGAGTGGGGCCATGGCAAAGAGCTGGAAGGGCAGTTTGTGGTGCAAGGGGAGCAGTTGTTGAGCCTGGTGGCTATCAGCGCCTGGTAGGCCACCATCGCGGGCAAGCCCGGCTCCCACATTGGGAACGCATTCACCTGTGGGAGCTGGCTTGCCTACGATAGCGGTTTCAGGGTTTATTCTGATCCCTGGGCCAGCTCAGGCTGAAACACGCCCCACCCAGGTTATTGCTCTTGCTGATCAACGCCCGCCCGCCGTGCCAATAGATAATCCGCCGCACGATCGACAAACCCAGGCCATGCCCGCCAGAGGCGCGGGTACGGCTGTCATCCAAGCGCAGGAACGGCGTGAAGATCCGCTCCCAGGCGCTTTCCGGCACACCAGGGCCGTCGTCTTCCACATCGATGCGACAGCGCACCTGCCCCACCTGATAACTGATCAACACCTGGCCTCTGGCGTGGCGCATGGCGTTACTCACCAGATTTTGCAGGGCACGGTGCAAGTAGCGCGGTTCAGCGTCGACCCAGGCGTCATCCCAATGTGCCGAGGAAAGGCAAATACCCCGGGTGACGGTGACCTGCGGGCGCAATGGCGATAATTCGCCAATCACCTGGTCGAGCAATGCATTAAGGTCCACGCGCTGGAAATTCAGTTCCGGCGCACCCTGTTCCAAGCGGGCATAAGTGAGCATCTCGTCCACCAGGCCATCAAGGTCCTGGATATCGCCATCCATACCCTCCAGGTACTTGCGCCGCGCCTCGGGCGTGGCGGCGTCACCGATCATCTCCAGGCCAAAACGCAGGCGCGCGACCGGAGTGCGCAGCTCGTGGGAGACCGCCCGCACCAGCTCACGCTGAATCGCCAGCAATTGCTGCAGGTGCTCGGCCATGCCATTGAAAGCTGCCGCCAGCCGCCCGACCGAGTCTGCACCGCGAGCGGGTACGCGCACTTCCAGGTTGCCCTTGGCGATACGCGTAGCCGCCGCCTCAAGACCTTTGAGCCGGCGCTCAAGTTGACGCACCAGCAAATAGACGATCAAGCCGATCAAAGTCAGGCCGATCAAGGTGATCAGGATCAGCCATTGCGCCGGGTACGGATTCATCTGGTACAGCGGGCCGATCTCCAGTACCCACGGGGTGCCGACCATGCCGGCAAACACGCGAATCGAATCGCCGCCCTTGCCCAGCGCCATCACCGTATCGCCCTCCGCCACGCGACGACGCTGGTCGTCGTCCATGTCGGCCTGGTCAAGGGCCATCAGGTGCATTTCAAAACCAAAACCCTTGGCGTGTTTGATGTCGGCCAGGCGCTGGGGCTGTTCGGCCACCGGGAAACGCACCAGTTCGTCGGCCAGCAGGTAAATAGTCGCACGGGCCAATTGCTCGCTGATCTGCTGCACTTCGCCGGTGAGCACCAATTGCTCTTGCTCGCTGACCAACCGCAGCACCCGCGCCGCGTGGGGGCCGGTCTGTTCCACCAGGACCTGGCCGCGTTGCAGGCGGTTGCGCTGGCCCAAGTCCAATTGCGCATCGGTGAACGTGCGCAACTCCAGCGGGATGCCCAGCAAGCGCTCCCACACCGCCAAGGCGCGCTGCCGTTCAATGGTGCTCATGGGTTGCAGGTTATCGCCCATCAACGCAAAGGTGCCGTGGGCCAGGCGCTCACGGTACTGGCCGCTGCGCACGTCATTAAGCAGGTGCAGTGCCAGGGCGCCGAGCAACGCCACCAGGATCAGCGCCGCGCACATGCCGCCGTAGATGCGCAGGAAGATCGAGTTCACAGCGGCATATCGGCAGCAGCTTCGGGGACGAACAGGTAGCCTTTGCTGCGAATTGTCTTGATCAGGCGTGGGTGGATCGGATCGTCGCCGATCTTTGGCCGAATGCGCGAGATACGCACATCAATGGAGCGATCCTGGCCGTCATAACCAATACCGCGCAGAGCTATGAAGATTTCTTCGCGGGACAGAATGCGTCCGGCGTTTGCAACCAGCAGCCACAACAGGTCGAATTCAGCGCTGGTCAGTTCGATGCTGCCCTCATGCAACCAGGCTTCGCGCAAGGCATTGTCCACCACCAACGGACCAAACTGGAGGCGGCGCTGGTTTTCCACTGCAACGGGCAACACCGGTTCGCTGCGGCGCAGCAGCGCCTGGATACGTGCCAGCAACAAACGCGGGCGCACGGGTTTGCACACATAGTCGTCGGCGCCCATGTCCAAGCCCTGCACCTGGTCCATGTCGTCGGTGCGCGCGGTGAGCATCAGGATCACGCCGTCATAGCGCTCGCGCACCTTGCGGCAGATGGTCAGGCCGTCTTCGCCGGGCAGCATCAGGTCGAGGATCACCAGGTCGGGCTGTTCGGCGATGATGCGCGCCGTGGCCTTGGCACCATCGCTTTCCACCGACACACGCAGGCCGTTGCTTTCCAGGTACTCACGGGTCAACTCGGCGAGTCGCTCGTCGTCCTCGACGATCAGTATCTGCCAGGCTTCTTGCTCCATGCATTGTCCTCGTTTTTATAAGAAGTTCTTCTGGCCGACACAATCGAATGTGAAATACGGTCGGTGTGGGAGCTGGCTTGCCTGCGATGNCTGTTGGCGGCTGATCCAACGCCATCGCAGGCAAGCCAGCTCCCACCTATTGATCTTCCGCAGGCATAGCCTGTTTGTCATGTTTTGAAGGCATAACAAAGGCCGATTGTAGCCATGCACCGGCCCTTGAACACAAGCCGGGAAATCCATTCGGTCATGGCGATTTTTTGTGGTAGGGTTCGCGCCCTCAAAATTCCCGCCGGCAGTTTCTACCCGGGAATATTCGGTGACAAACGGTGTAATCCAGTAGTAATGCGGCCTACACGGGTGTTCCATGATTCATACACATTTTACCCACAGCGTTATCCACAGGTAGTGCGTTGCTAAGCCCCCAAAAACGCATTATCTTGTACCTCGGCGCTAAAAAAACCCTACATGTAGGGTTTTCAGCGAAAAGACCAAACACAGATCAGACAAGAAACTCAAGCGCTTTCTTGCTCGCGTTTGGTTGAACCAAAGCATTTTTTGAAAGCCCAAACCGCGCACGCGGATGGCGGCCGTTTTCCAACCCGATTGGCAGAAAACGGTACGGGTGTTGCAGGGCTTGAATGGGGCCACTGTCACCCACCAGGAATACGGCGAAGGGCTCCCCGGCCCCGAACCAAAGACTTCGGCATGGAAGCGGCGCGATGAGCTCCCTTCCTCCTGTCCCGAAGTTGTTATGCCAGGCCCAGGCCTGCTGTAAGTGCTTCAGGACGGAACGGTGGGCACCGTGATGGTGCCCAAATAAATATAGAATGTGGAGACACCCCCTCATGCAAACCGACACAACTCGCGAGAACCCGCAGGGCTCCGTGCCGCAGGCCGCTGATTCGAACCTGGATCTGTCCGCCACTGCACCTGGCCAACTGCGCGTGATCAAGCGTAACGGCACTGTCGTTCCTTATACCGATGACAAAATCACCGTCGCCATCACCAAAGCGTTTCTTGCAGTTGAAGGCGGCACCGCTGCCGCTTCGTCGCGCATCCACGACACCGTTGCACGCCTGACCGAACAGGTCACCGCGACCTTCAAGCGTCGCATGCCATCGGGCGGCACTATCCATATCGAAGAAATCCAGGACCAGGTAGAACTGGCCCTGATGCGTGCCGGCGAGCAAAAAGTGGCCCGCGACTACGTGATCTACCGTGACTCGCGCGCCAAGGAGCGTGCAGTACGTTCTCCGGCCGAAGAAGCCGCCGTACAAGCGCACCCGTCGATCCGCATCACCCTGGCCGACGGCAGCTTCGCACCGCTGGACCTGGGCCGCCTGAACACCATCATCACCGAGGCCTGCGAAGGCCTGGAAGAAGTCGATGGTGACCTGATCCAGCGCGAAACCCTGAAGAACCTGTACGACGGCGTGGCCCTGACCGACGTCAACACCGCCCTGGTGATGACCGCCCGTACCCTGGTCGAGCGTGAGCCGAACTACTCGTTCGTGACCGCCCGCCTGCTGATGGACACCCTGCGTGCCGAAGGCCTGGGCTTCCTGAAAGTCGCCGACAGCGCCACTCACCACGAGATGGCCGACCTGTACGCCAAGGCCCTGCCGGCCTACATCGCCAAAGGTATCGAATTCGAATTGCTGAACCCGATCCTGGCCACCTTCGACCTGGAAAAACTCGGCAAGGCGATCAACCACGAGCGTGACCAGCAGTTCACCTACCTGGGCCTGCAAACCCTGTACGACCGTTACTTCATCCACAAGGACGGCATCCGCTTCGAACTGCCGCAAGTGTTCTTCATGCGCGTGGCCATGGGCCTGGCGATCGAAGAGAAGAACAAAGAAGACCGTGCGATCGAGTTCTACAACCTGCTGTCGTCCTTCGACTACATGTCGTCGACCCCGACCCTGTTCAACGCCGGCACCCTGCGTCCACAGCTGTCGAGCTGCTACCTGACCACCGTGCCGGATGACCTGTCGGGCATCTACCACGCGATCCACGACAACGCCATGTTGTCCAAATTCGCCGGTGGCCTGGGCAACGACTGGACCCCAGTGCGTGCACTGGGCTCGTACATCAAGGGCACCAACGGCAAGTCCCAGGGCGTCGTACCGTTCCTGAAAGTGGTGAACGACACCGCCGTTGCCGTGAACCAGGGTGGCAAGCGCAAAGGCGCTGTATGTGCCTACCTGGAAACCTGGCACATGGACATTGAAGAGTTCATCGAGCTGCGCAAGAACACCGGTGATGACCGTCGTCGTACCCACGACATGAACACCGCCAACTGGATCCCTGACCTGTTCATGAAGCGCGTCTTCGATGACGGCAAGTGGACCCTGTTCTCGCCATCCGAAGTGCCGGACCTGCACGACCTGACCGGCAAGGCCTTCGAAGAGCGCTACGAGTACTACGAAGCCCTCACCGAGTACCCAGGCAAGGTCAAGCTGTTCAAGACCATCCAGGCCAAAGACCTGTGGCGCAAAATGCTGTCCATGCTGTTCGAAACCGGCCACCCATGGTTGACCTTCAAGGACCCATGCAACCTGCGCAGCCCGCAGCAGCACGTGGGCGTGGTCCACAGCTCGAACCTGTGCACCGAGATCACCTTGAACACCAACAAGGACGAGATCGCCGTTTGCAACCTGGGCTCGATCAACCTGCCGAACCACATCGTCAACGGCAAGCTGGACACCGCCAAGCTGGAGCGTACCGTCAACACCGCCGTACGCATGCTCGATAACGTCATCGACATCAACTACTACTCGGTGCCACAGGCGCAGAACTCCAACTTCAAGCACCGTCCGGTTGGCCTGGGGATCATGGGCTTCCAGGACGCGTTGTACCTGCAGCACATCCCTTACGGTTCCGATGCAGCGGTCGAGTTCGCCGACAAGTCCATGGAAGCGGTCAGCTACTACGCGATCCAGGCTTCCTGCGACCTGGCCGACGAGCGCGGCGCCTACGAGACGTTCCAGGGTTCGCTGTGGTCCAAGGGCATCCTGCCGCTGGATTCGCAACAGATCCTGATCGAAGCCCGTGGCCAGAAGTACATCGACGTCGACCTGAACGAAACCCTGGACTGGGCCCCGGTACGTGCCCGTGTGCAGAAGGGTATTCGTAACTCCAACATCATGGCCATCGCACCGACCGCCACCATCGCCAACATCACTGGCGTGTCGCAGTCGATCGAACCGACCTACCAGAACCTGTATGTGAAATCGAACCTGTCGGGCGAATTCACCGTGATCAACCCGTACCTGGTTCGCGATCTGAAGGCCCGTGGCCTGTGGGACTCGGTCATGATCAACGACCTGAAGTACTACGACGGTTCCGTGCAGCAGATCGAGCGCATCCCGCAAGAACTCAAAGAGCTCTACGCGACCGCCTTCGAAGTGGACACCAAGTGGATCGTTGACGCCGCCAGCCGTCGTCAGAAGTGGATCGACCAGGCCCAGTCCCTGAACCTGTACATCGCCGGCGCTTCGGGCAAGAAGCTGGACGTGACCTACCGCATGGCGTGGTACCGTGGCCTGAAAACCACTTACTACCTCCGTGCCCTGGCCGCCACCAGCACCGAGAAGTCGACCATCAACACCGGCAAGCTGAACGCAGTGTCCAGCGGCAACCACGGTGATGACTCGGTACTCGCAGCGCCAGCCGGCCCGGCACCTGTGCCAAAGGCCTGCGCGATTGACGAGCCGGATTGCGAAGCTTGCCAATAAGCTGAACCTGCCCTGGGTTTAACCACCCGAGGCAGAAAAGCCCCCGATACACCTAGGGTGTATCGGGGGCTTTTTCTTGGGCGGGCATAAAGCCCTTGTTGCGGTATTGCTGTTCGGTCAATACCTGGATGGACAGCATGAAGCAGATGCAAATGTGGGAGGGGGCTTGCTCCCGATAGGGTGTCAGTCAATGGATACTTGGCTGATTCACCGCTATCGGGGGCAAGCCCCCTCCCACATTTTAAAGCGCTAACCTATCAGGTCATCTGAATGATGGTCTGCATGATGGTGCTTTGGGTGGAGATGGTCTTGGCGTTCGCCTGGTAGTTGCTCTGGGCCTTGATCAGGTCCACCAGCTCGTTGGTCAAGTTGACGTTGGAGTTCTCCAGGGAACTGGCCTTGATCGACCCCAGAGTGCCAGATTCCGGTGCGTCGTAGCCCGGCTGGCCCGACGCGAAGGTCTCTTTCCAGGTCGTACCGCCGGCGGGCTGCAGGCCCTGCTCGTTGTTGAAGCTGGCCAGGGAAATCTGGCCGATGGCCTTGCTCTGCTGGTTACTGAAGGTGGCGAAGAGCACGCCGCTGCCATCGATCTTCAGGCCGGTGATCTGGCCGGTGGCGTAACCATCTGTGACCGGCGGGTTACGGTAGCTGGCCGAGTTGTACTGGGTGACGGTGCCCATGTTGATGGCGATGCCATCCTTGTTAGCCGTCGCATCGTTAGCTTTCCATACTCCATCGGTCACCGTGCCAGGTACCCAATCCTTGATGGTCAAGGTGTTACCGGCAACACCGCCGGTCACGATGCTCTTGAGGTTACCAGCACCATCGAAGCTCAACGTCGACGGCACAGGCGCCTTCACGTCAGCACCGGTACCGGTAGGAGCCGAACCATCAGGATTGCGGCCATCGATCAAGGTGTAGGCCTGCCACTGGTTGGCATCGGTTTTGACCAAGTACTGCACCATCGGGTGCGCATTACCCTGGGAGTCGTACAAGGTGGTGCTGTATTGCGTGGTGAAGCTTTCGGACTTGGTTGGATCAAACGGGTTCTTGGACTGATCGATCACCGGCGACGAGGAGTTCAGGTTGCTGGAAGAGTCCACCTTGGTAGACGCCTTCGGCGGCAGGTTCGCCAGGTTCAGCTGCAGGTCAACCAGGCCGCCTTTGGTGATTTTGCCATTCTCGTCCGCGGCATAGCCTTGCAGGCGCGAGGTGCCGGTATTGTTGGTGATATAGCCGTCTTTGTCCGCACGGAAAGCACCGCTACGGGTGTATTCCAGCGAACCGTCGCTGCCCTTCTGCACGAAGAAGCCACCACCCTGGATCGCCATGTCGAGGATGCCGCCACTCCCGTTGACGTCGCCCTGGGTGAACTGCTGGGACACCGCCGCCAGATTCACACCGTTGCCGATGCTGTTCTGGCCAGTGCCCAGCTTGGAGGCCGCGTAGATATCCGCGAATTCCGCACGGGATGACTTGAAGCCAGTGGTCGCGACGTTGGCGATGTTGTTGCCGGTCACGTCCAGTTGTTTGTTGGCCGCATAGAGGCCGCTAAGGCCGATGTTAAAAGACATGTTTCTCTCCTCTGCCGTATTTAGCCGGCTCTATGTACCGATAGTCTGAATTTGCGACAGCTTGACGCTGCCCATGCCGCCTGCAAGGTTGAGCAGCATTTCGCCGCCGGTCTTGCTCAGGGTCACGCTGGTGACCGTGGCTGGTAGCGAGGTGGTCAGGGCCACCGCGTCACCTTTGTCGTTCTTGGTGGAGGCATTGAAGGTGTAGGTGCCGGCTGGGGCGACCTCACCCTTGTCGTTCTTGCCGTCCCAGATAAAGCTCTGGCTGCCGGCACTCTGCGCGCCCATATCCACAGTGCGTACGACGTTGCCGTCCTTGTCGGTGATCTTGACGGACACGTTGCCCACCGCCGATGGCACCGCCACTGAACCGTTCATGCTCTTGCTGGTATCCACCATGGCTTTGTCGGTCTGGATAATGATCGACCGCCCCACCAGCGACGAAGCCTGCAGCGCTTGAGAAGAGCTGAAGTTGCTGGAGATGTTGTTCACCGAGTCGTTCAGGGTGTTGATGCCTTCCAGGCTGCTGAACTGGGCAAGCTGGGCCACGAACGCGCCGTTGTCCTGGGGCGACAGCGGGTTCTGGTTTTTCAGCTGGGTCACCAGCAACTGCAGGAATGCGTCCTTGCCCAGCGCCTGGTTACCCGTGGCCGCTTTGGAAACATTCGAGACATTGTTCGACGCGTCCTTGACCTTGGAGTTGAACAGGTCCTGGACAGCCGTGTTGTTTGACGTATCAACGATGGCCATTATTTGGCGCCCCTTATCACTGACCCAGGGTCAGGACCTTCTGCATCATGGTTTTGGCGGTGTTCATCATTTCCGCGTTGGTCTGGAACGAGCGGCTGGCGGAAATCATGTCAGCCATTTCCTCGACCACGTTGACGTTGGGGTAGTAGACGTAACCCTTTTCGTTCGCGGCAGGATGGTTGGGCTCGTAACGGGCCTCCAGGTTGCTCTGGTCTTCGACCACGCCCAACACCTGCACACCGGAGCCGGCTGCGTCCTGATTCTGGAACAGCGACTCGCTGCCGCCTGCCTGGCCACCCTGGAACATGGTGGCGAATACCGGATGGCGGGCGCGATAGGTCTGGTCAATGCTCGAGGAGACGGTCTCGGCGTTGGCGATGTTACTGGCGACGGTGTTCAAACGCGTGGTCTGCGCGCTCATGCCACTGCCGGCAATATTGAAAACACTGGACAGGGACATGGCTTACTCTCCGCGCAGGGCTGACATCAGCCCTTTGAATTTGCTGTTGAGCAGGGTGAAGCTGGCTTGGAAGTTCACCGAGTTTTCGGCGTAGTTCGATTGCTCCAGCTGGGCGTCAACGGTGTTCTGGTCGATCGACGGCTGCATCGGCGTGCGATACAGCAGCGACTCGTCACCATTGCCCAGGCCTTGCGCTTCGATATGACGGCTATTGGTCATGTTCAAGGCGAAGGTGCCGTTCTTGGTCTTGTCCTGTTGTGCGGCGAGCACGGCGGAGAAGTCCAGGTCCCGAGCTTTGTAGTTCGGGGTGTCGGCGTTGGCGATGTTGTTGGCCAGGACTTCGGCACGCTGGGCGCGGAAGCCCAGGGCTTGTTCGTGGATACCGAGCGCTTTATCGAAGCTGATGCTCATGGCGGAAACCTTTAGGCTGACCTGCTGTTCGTTAGCAGGGTTATAGCAAGGTGTATGCCAAACTTGCGAGAGCCCCGTATATCAAGGGTTTCGAAGGGAGTTGCCGGCGACTATGCCAGAAAAGCGGCAAGCGATTTCCGCGTAGTGCCAGTAAAGCGGCAATGGGCAGTTGCCGCTTTACGCCAGCTTGCCGAGAAAACAAATGTGGGAGCTGGCTTGCCTGCGATGGCGGAGTGCCTGCCGACCTATTCGTCGACTGACAAAACGCTATCGCGGGCAAGCCCGGCTCCCACAGTTTTATTGCCTATACCCGGCCTACTTGGCCTGATAGATGATTCCCGGGCTGCACTGCACCATCTGGAAGTGATCCGGCAGGCCGTTCAATGCCTCGGAGGCACCGAGGAACAGATAACCTCCACGCTTGAGCGTGCCATGGATACGCAACAGGATGTCTTTCTTCACTTCAGCGGAGAAATAGATCAGCACGTTGCGGCAAAACACCATGTCGAACTTGCCCAGGCTGGCATAGCTGTCGAGCAGGTTGAACGAGCGGAATTCGACGCGGTTCTTGATCGGCGCCTTGATCGCCCAACGCCCCGCCCCTTTGGGATCGAAGTAACGTTGAAGGCGCTCCTGGGACAAGCCTCGGCCCAACGCCAGGCTGTCGTACTCACCGGTCTTGCAGTTGGTGAGCATAGTGCCGGACAAGTCCGTGGCCACAATTTGCGCGCCGGCTTTCAACTGGCCCATGTTGGTCCGCTCGAACTCGTCGATGGACATCGAGATCGAGTACGGCTCCTGCCCCGAGGAACAGGCCGCCGACCAGATACGCAGGCGCTGGCCCGGGCTGGCCTTGATGGCTTCCGGCAAGACTTTGTTCTTGAGCACTTCAAAGGGATAGGTATCGCGAAACCACAAGGTTTCGTTGGTAGTCATGGCATCGACCACCATTTCCTTGAGCCCACTGCGCGGCTGCCCCTGGATCCGCTGGACCAACTCACCCAGGGACTTGATGCCCTGCTGTTCCATCAGCTTGTTGAGACGGCTGGATACCAGGTACTGCTTGTTTTCACCGAGCAATATGCCACAGGCTTTTTCCAGGAAGACCCGGAACTGTTCGAAATCCAAATTACCCGTAGACAATGATGCCGCCTCTTAAATCGTGTGACCGCCAGGGGAAATCCCCTAGCCGTGATCTGCTGCCTTGATCCGGTCGACTACCCGGGATGCGAGGTCATCAGGACGGAACTTGGCCAGAAAGTCATCCGCACCGACCTTCTTGACCATTGCCTGATTGAATACCCCCGACAACGAAGTATGCAGGATGATATGCAACTTTTGCATGCGTGGATCGTTACGTATTTCGGCCGTGAGCGTGTAGCCATCCATTTCCGGCATCTCGATGTCAGAGATCATCATCAAGAATTCTTCTTCAGGCCTCTTGCCTTCGTCTGCCAGCTTGCGCAGGTAATCCAAGGCCTGGCGGCCATCATTGAGCGCTACCACCTCAACCCCGACCGTTTGCAGGCAACGCGTGACCTGCTTGCGCGCCACAGAAGAGTCGTCCACGGTCAACACACGCAGCGAAACCGCCTTGTGTGCCGTTTCGGCATCCACCACCCCGACGGAGATGGTTTCCGAGGTGGGGGCCACTTCGGCGAGGATCTTCTCCACGTCGATGATTTCCACCAACTGGTTATCGACCCGCGTCACGGCCGTCAGGTAGTGATCGCGCCCCGTGCCCTTGGGCGGCGGATGGATCTCTTCCCAGTTCATATTGACGATGCGCTCCACCGAGCGCACCAGGAAACCCTGGGTCTTGGTGTTGTATTCGGTGATGATCACGAAGGGGTTCTGGCGGTCTTGCAAACCCGCGGCCCCCGTGGCCATGGCCAGGTCAAGAATCGGAATGGTCGCGCCACGGATGTTGGCCACGCCGCACACCACCGGACTGGACTTGGGCATGATCGTCAACTTGGGACATTGCAGCACTTCACGCACTTTAAACACGTTGATGCCATACAACTGTTTGCCATCCAGGCGGAAAAGCAACAACTCCAGGCGATTCTGCCCTACCAGCTGTGTGCGCTGGTTTACTGAATCCATTACACCTGCCATGCCCAGACTCCTAAATCCTAGGGGTACGACGCGTACCCAACACTAAACGGCACGAGCTTTGCTATTTACTGAGTATGGATATTAAAACGACAGTTTCCCGACACCCTGGCCGCTCACGCTACCGTAGACTGCTCTGCGCCGCGATGGCACTGCTTGTCTCGAGCCTGGGCGCCACGGCCCGTGCCGACAACGTCACCCTGCCTGATCTACTTATCGGCGTCACCCAAGGCTTTCTTGAGTTCACTGTAGAAGATTATCTGGCGACTACCCAGACGCCGGGGCGTTATGAAATTCAGGTCAACCAGTTGGACCCTCGATTGCGCATGCCAATGTGCGACAAGGAATTGACAGCCACTCTGGAAAGCCCCGCCCAGCCCATCGGTCGTGTGACCGTAAAGGTACGCTGTGAGGGCGCCTCGCCCTGGACGGTTTTCGTACCAGCTCAGGTCAAGCTGTATCGCGATGTGGTGGTAGTGGCGCGACCGTTGAAGCGCACGGGCATCATCGGCTACGACGACGTGGCGTTGCGCGAGCGGGATATCAGCTTGATCAACCAGGGCTACCTGACGTCGCTGGAACAGGCCGTCGGGCAGAAACTCACGCGGCCAGTGGTCACCGACCAAGTCCTCACGCTGGTTCATCTGGAACAGGCCGAGGTGATTCGCAAGGGTGACCAGGTGGTAATTTCCGCCAGCAGCGGCGGCCTGAACGTCAGGATGCCGGGCGAGGCGCTGTCAAATGGCGGCATGAGCGAACAGATCCGCGTCAAGAACCTCAACTCCAATCGCGTGATCAAGGCGCGGGTCACGGCACCAGGCCAGGTCGAGGTGGCGCTATAGATGACTGGAATCAAATGCCAGCTTTTCCTACACTGTGTGCTGGATATTGAGCCGTACAGGTTTATTGTCAATCGAGCCTAAAGTTTGCCCGGGTATGGCCGAAAACATGGCAAGCGTCCAAATACCCAGAGGTTTTTCAACATGGTCATTGATTTCAGTCGTTTGAATAACACCCCGGCCTTGCCCGGCAATACGCGCACCGCCGGTGCCAAGGACAGCGTAGAGGCCAAGCCGCAGCCCTTGCCTGCCAAAGCAGAACAGGCCGCCGCCAGCCAGAGTGGGGAATCGGTACACCTGAGCAATGAGGCTCAACAGTTGCAGAAGGTCACTGACTCGCTGCGCGATCAACCCGTCGTCAATAAAGCCCGCGTGGCCGAGTTGAAACAGGCTATCGCCGATGGCAGCTATAAAGTCGACAGCAACCGTGTAGCCAGCAAGCTGCTCAACTTCGAAGCCGAGCGCTAGGCAAACGCCTGCGCTGGGCTTTTGGACGCTTAAAACCCAAGGCCAGCCATGCACCACGACGAACATTTGCTCCAACTGATCATTGATGATCTGGCGCCGACGCAACAATTGCTCGAGCTGCTCAAGGAAGAATCACTGGCCTTGTACGGCCGGGATATGCCCTTGCTGGAAGAAATCCTGGCGCGCAAACAGTCCCTGATTGTCTTGCTCGAACAGCACGGCAAAAAACGCAGCGAGATTCTGATCAGCCTGGGCCTGCCCGCCGATCATGATGGCCTGGCACAACTGGCCAGCCACTCCTCAGTCGGCGATCAACTGCTGGCACAAAGCAAAGAACTCAATCATTTGCTCGCCCAGTGCCAGGAAGCCAACCTGCTCAACGGCCAGTCGATCCAGCTTCAGCAAGCCACCACCGCCAATCAGTTGCGCATACTGCACGGCGGAGAGCCTCCGGCCCTGTATAACGCCCAAGGCTCCACCTCACGCCTGATCAAACCAAGCACCCGCAGCCAAGCCTGACGCCGGTTTACAGCGCGACCTATCCAAGGCGCGCTACATACTGGCAAAATGCCGGTTCTTGCGTGTAGTCGTATTTTGCCTGGAGATGGAAGAACCGTGTTCAACGCCCTTAATGCGGAAGATGCACCGCAGCCACCCAAGGTGCTCACCACGCCTCTGGAAATCGCCAGCACGTTGCGGATGCTGCAAGAAAGCCATGACCCGCTGATCATCACCTTCCACGAACGTAGCCAGCGCTTCCAGAGCTACCTGGTGGACATCGACCGGGACAGCAAGACGCTGGTACTGGACGAAATGATTCCCCGCGACGGTGAACGCTATCTTGAGAATGGCGAAGCCTTCCGTATCGAAGGCTTCCATGAGGGCGTGCGGGTTGCCTGGGAAAGCAACGGCACCTTGACCATCAGCGAGAAAGGCGGCCACCGCATCTACAGCGGCAGCCTGCCCGGCGAAGTGGTTTACCACCAAAGACGCAATGCCTTCCGCGCCGCACTGAAACTCGCGCAATTGGTGGATATTCAGTTAGGTGGCGAGAAGCTCAAGGCCCCTGTCAGCGGTAAGCTGTTGGATATCTCGGCAACCGGCTGCAAATTGCGCTTTGAAGGCGACATCTCTGAGCGTCTGCAGTTAGGCCAGGTCTATGATCGCTTTATCGCCGCCCTGCCCTTCGGCAGCATGTCCACCTCCGTGGAACTGCGCTATCTACACTTCGAAGACAAGATCAACACCACCTTTGCCGGCGTGCGCTTTCATAACATGAGTGGCTTGGTGCAGCGACAAGTGGAACGCTTTGTCTACCAATTACAGCGTGAAGCTCGGCGCTTCGATAAAGACGACGATCTTTAAGCGTTAGACGCTGAGATAAAAAAACGGGCAGATCCTGATGGGATCTGCCCGTTTTTTCGTTCAGGGGCGTGCCCTGCTCAAGTCATGGGGATGTTCGTCCGGGTCTGGTGGCTCGTGCGGCTCTTCGCTCGTCGGCTCATCGGTTTCAGGGGCAGGCTCTGGCTCGGGCACAGTGACTTGCATCTGATCCTGTACCACCTGCTCATCCACCCGCGGGTCAAGGGCAGCCACCAAAGGCGAACTGGACATGCTGTCGGGCATCGCCACGTGATGCAGCGGCGCGTCATCGACCTGATGCAGGTTGGTCACCGCCTTGGGGCGAATGCGCCACACCAGGATCAATGCACACAGGCTGAAAAACGCATAGAGCATCTGGCTGCCGAATAGCTTCATTACCACACCGGCCAACAGCGGCCCCACGCTGGCGCCGATCCCGTAGGTCACCAGCAACATGGCCGTCAGCGATACCCGACGATCGCCTTCCACATGGTCGTTGGAAAAGGCCACTGCCAAAGGGTAAAGGCAGAACTGCACCAGCGAACAGAAGAAGCCTGCCACGAACAACACTTTCAGCGGAACCTGCGTCATGATTGCCAACGGCAAGGCCGTCACCGCCAGGCACAAGGCGAAGCAGCGAATCAGCAGCGCGCGGTCATAGCGGTCCGACAACCAGCCCAGTGGCCACTGCACGACCAATCCAGCAAAAATGCAGCTACCCATGAACAGGCCGACTTGCTCGGTCGTCAGGCCCTGCTGAGAGGCGTACAGTGGTGCCAAGCCGTAGAACGAACCGACGATCAACCCAGCGCCCAACACGGTGCTGAGCGACTGCGGCACACGCTTGATAAAGAAACGCGGCTCCATCGGGGCCGGGTGCAGTGGGGCCGGGTGAATGCGTCGAGTCATTGCCACCGGGACCAGGCACAGCGCAAAGCACAACGCCACGAGCATCAACAGCTCAAGCCCAAGATGGGGATGCATGACCAGGATCAGTTGGCCCAGCACCAACCCAAGGTAGGACGCAATCATGTAGCCGCTGAACACCACACCGCGCTGCTTGGCATCCGCCTGCTCGTTGAGCCAACTCTCGATGACCATGTACTGGCACATCATCCCCAGGCCCACGATCATCCGCAGCACGATCCAGGCTGGCAGCCAATCAATCAAACCGTGCCCCAGCACCGCTGCACCGACGATGCCCGCGCAGGTGGCGTAGGCGCGAATATGCCCGACCCGGGCGATGAGGCGGTGTCCGAGCTTGCCGCCCAGCACCAAGCCAAAATAGTTGGCGGCCATCAGCGCACCGACCCACAGGCTGTCGACATTGTCTGCTGCCAGACGCAAAGCCAGATAAGTACTAAGTAGGCCGGAGCCGATCAGCATCATCAAAGAGGCGAAATAAAGGGCTCGAAAAGATTTCCAGATCTGGCGCATCGGCGTTCCGAGCGGCTCCTTGCGGTGAGGGGTAGGGCTATCAGCATGATAGTCCGGGGCGGTTGGATCCGGACAGGCAGCAGGGCCTGTTCCCGGCGATTATTTTGTTTCACAGCTCAGACGCTACGTGGGTGTCTGCGAGGTACATAACCGTGGAGATAAATACATGGCGCACCACCTGTGAACCTTGATAACACGCAAGGTTCGACTGGTATTCGGGTATCTGTACAAAAGGTTTCAATGGAACGCTATGCAGGCTTTGGAAGTTGGCGTGCTTTTAGAGCGCCCAAAACAAAACCCCAACTGCTTTCGCAATTGGGGTTTCGGAATTTAATCTTGACGATGACCTACTCTCACATGGGGAAACCCCACACTACCATCGGCGATGCATCGTTTCACTGCTGAGTTCGGGATGGGATCAGGTGGTTCCAATGCTCTATGGTCGTCAAGAAATTCGGGTACTGAGTCGTGGCCAGCTGGCCTCGCTTCAGCAAATTGGGTATGTGATAGATCGTGGTGTTTTGTGAGCGTCGAACTTTCGGTTCATTGCGTCTTCACACACCGCAATCTGGCCTTTCGACTCAAATTGCTTGGGTGTTATATGGTCAAGCCTCACGGGCAATTAGTATTGGTTAGCTCAACGCCTCACAGCGCTTACACACCCAACCTATCAACGTCGTAGTCTTCGACGGCCCTTCAGGGAACTCAAGGTTCCAGTGAGATCTCATCTTGAGGCTAGTTTCCCGCTTAGATGCTTTCAGCGGTTATCTATTCCGAACATAGCTACCCGGCAATGCCACTGGCGTGACAACCGGAACACCAGAGGTTCGTCCACTCCGGTCCTCTCGTACTAGGAGCAGCCCCTCTCAAATCTCAAACGTCCACGGCAGATAGGGACCGAACTGTCTCACGACGTTCTAAACCCAGCTCGCGTACCACTTTAAATGGCGAACAGCCATACCCTTGGGACCGGCTTCAGCCCCAGGATGTGATGAGCCGACATCGAGGTGCCAAACACCGCCGTCGATATGAACTCTTGGGCGGTATCAGCCTGTTATCCCCGGAGTACCTTTTATCCGTTGAGCGATGGCCCTTCCATACAGAACCACCGGATCACTAAGACCTACTTTCGTACCTGCTCGACGTGTCTGTCTCGCAGTCAAGCGCGCTTTTGCCTTTATACTCTACGACCGATTTCCGACCGGTCTGAGCGCACCTTCGTACTCCTCCGTTACTCTTTAGGAGGAGACCGCCCCAGTCAAACTACCCACCATACACTGTCCTCGATCCGGATAACGGACCTGAGTTAGAACCTCAAAGTTGCCAGGGTGGTATTTCAAGGATGGCTCCACGCAGACTGGCGTCCACGCTTCAAAGCCTCCCACCTATCCTACACAAGCAAATTCAAAGTCCAGTGCAAAGCTATAGTAAAGGTTCACGGGGTCTTTCCGTCTAGCCGCGGATACACTGCATCTTCACAGCGATTTCAATTTCACTGAGTCTCGGGTGGAGACAGCGCCGCCATCGTTACGCCATTCGTGCAGGTCGGAACTTACCCGACAAGGAATTTCGCTACCTTAGGACCGTTATAGTTACGGCCGCCGTTTACCGGGGCTTCGATCAAGAGCTTCGCGTTAGCTAACCCCATCAATTAACCTTCCGGCACCGGGCAGGCGTCACACCCTATACGTCCACTTTCGTGTTTGCAGAGTGCTGTGTTTTTAATAAACAGTCGCAGCGGCCTGGTATCTTCGACCGGCATGAGCTTACGGAGCAAGTCCTTCACCCTCACCGGCGCACCTTCTCCCGAAGTTACGGTGCCATTTTGCCTAGTTCCTTCACCCGAGTTCTCTCAAGCGCCTTGGTATTCTCTACCCAACCACCTGTGTCGGTTTGGGGTACGGTTCCTGGTTACCTGAAGCTTAGAAGCTTTTCTTGGAAGCATGGCATCAACCACTTCGTTACCTAAAAGGTAACTCGTCATCAGCTCTCGGCCTTGAAATCCCGGATTTACCTAAGATTCCAGCCTACCACCTTAAACTTGGACAACCAACGCCAAGCTGGCCTAGCCTTCTCCGTCCCTCCATCGCAATAACCAGAAGTACAGGAATATTAACCTGTTTTCCATCGACTACGCTTTTCAGCCTCGCCTTAGGGACCGACTAACCCTGCGTCGATTAACGTTGCGCAGGAAACCTTGGTCTTTCGGCGTGGGTGTTTTTCACACCCATTATCGTTACTCATGTCAGCATTCGCACTTCTGATACCTCCAGCAAGCTTCTCAACTCACCTTCACAGGCTTACAGAACGCTCCTCTACCGCATCACTTACGTGATACCCGTAGCTTCGGTGTATGGTTTGAGCCCCGTTACATCTTCCGCGCAGGCCGACTCGACTAGTGAGCTATTACGCTTTCTTTAAAGGGTGGCTGCTTCTAAGCCAACCTCCTAGCTGTCTAAGCCTTCCCACATCGTTTCCCACTTAACCATAACTTTGGGACCTTAGCTGACGGTCTGGGTTGTTTCCCTTTTCACGACGGACGTTAGCACCCGCCGTGTGTCTCCCATGCTCGGCACTTGTAGGTATTCGGAGTTTGCATCGGTTTGGTAAGTCGGGATGACCCCCTAGCCGAAACAGTGCTCTACCCCCTACAGTGATACATGAGGCGCTACCTAAATAGCTTTCGAGGAGAACCAGCTATCTCCGAGCTTGATTAGCCTTTCACTCCGATCCACAGGTCATCCGCTAACTTTTCAACGGTAGTCGGTTCGGTCCTCCAGTTAGTGTTACCCAACCTTCAACCTGCCCATGGATAGATCGCCCGGTTTCGGGTCTATTCCCAGCGACTAGACGCCCTATTAAGACTCGCTTTCGCTACGCCTCCCCTATTCGGTTAAGCTCGCCACTGAAAATAAGTCGCTGACCCATTATACAAAAGGTACGCAGTCACCCAACAAAGTGGGCTCCCACTGCTTGTACGCATACGGTTTCAGGATCTATTTCACTCCCCTCTCCGGGGTTCTTTTCGCCTTTCCCTCACGGTACTAGTTCACTATCGGTCAGTCAGTAGTATTTAGCCTTGGAGGATGGTCCCCCCATATTCAGACAAAGTTTCTCGTGCTCCGTCCTACTCGATTTCATGACTAAGAGATTTTCGCGTACAGGGCTATCACCCACTATGGCCGCACTTTCCAGAGCGTTCCGCTAATCTCAAAGCCACTTAAGGGCTAGTCCCCGTTCGCTCGCCACTACTAAGGGAATCTCGGTTGATTTCTTTTCCTCAGGGTACTTAGATGTTTCAGTTCCCCTGGTTCGCTTCTTGCACCTATGTATTCAGTACAAGATAACCATCTTATGATGGCTGGGTTCCCCCATTCAGACATCTCCGGATCAAAGTCTGTTTGCCGACTCCCCGAAGCTTTTCGCAGGCTACCACGTCTTTCATCGCCTCTGACTGCCAAGGCATCCACCGTATGCGCTTCTTCACTTGACCATATAACCCCAAGCAATCTGGTTATACTGTGAAGACGACATTCGCCGAAAATTCGAATTTCTCAATTAAGAGAACTCACAAATTTTACCTTAGCCTGATCCGTTACCAGTGAAAGTAACGTTCAGTCTATCTTTCTATCACATACCCAAATTTTTAAAGAACGA
>NZ_JBQEQE010000043.1:0-23015 GCF_052046095.1 Pseudomonas sp. 22072 | reverse complement strand
GCACGCATTATCGTTGACGTTTTTCGCGAGCAAGCTCGCTCCTACAGAAAGCGATGTCGCCCCGTTAGCGGAGTGTCAGTCGGCGCCGCCCTGTGGGCTCAACCAGCCGCGAACCCTGCGATACAGCTGCTCCTGCTCTGCCGCGCTATTGCCGGGCAACGCCGTGAGCGATACCTGTTTATAGGTGTCATTCTTCGAGCGCTTGGCCGCCTGGAGTCGTTCCTGGGCGTTTTTGCGTTCCAGGGCGCCTTCTTGATAGAACACGTCCGCCGTGGGTACCTTCAAGACCGGCGCCAGTTGCTGCAGGTCCGGTTGGCGAGCTGCGGGCGTCTTGCCGGCCACCATCACCAACCTCTGCACCTGGGAGGGTTGTTTCTCGCTCAGGTAGCGTGCCGCCCACCAGGCCCCGGTTCCATGGCCGAGCAACACCACACTGCGGGCGCTTTGGGTCTGGGCGAAGGCGACGGCGGCGTCGATACGGTCGAAGATGCGCTTGGCGTCGGTCTTGTCCTGCTCATCCGCCCCCGGCACCACCGCCGGGTCAGTGCCTTCGGCCTCGGCACTGGCGGCCTGTTCGACCGGCTTGGCAGCGGTGCTGCCTTCCTTGCTGCTGGTATCGACCGCCGCTTTCGGCGGTTCGATGAGCCGTGGCGGCAGGGTGTCCACACTGACGTCAGGCAATGACAGGCTGAGGGTGCCCCAGGCGGCGTCCGGCAACTTACGCCGCAGAGGCGCGATTGCTTGCGGCCAGTCCGCGTTCTCCCCTGCACCTGGTATGAGGATCACCACACCCTCGGCTTCGGCGCTGTTGGCGGGTTTCCACAGCGCCAGGAACGACTCGCTACCCGCCTGCAATTGCTGTTGCTCTTGCAGCGGCACCTGCCGTTCGAGCGCACTGGCTTCTTGTTGGCTACGCTCGGACAGTGGCTGGCGTTCAGCCGGTTTTTCGACGGCAGGCGAGGGCGCATCCTCGGCCTGAACAGGCAAGACACTGGTAAACAGGAGTGACAGGCACAGTGCTGGCAGTGCCGAACGGTGAAGAAAAAGCATCGTTGATTCCCGGCCAGAAGTGATTCCAGCAGCCTAATGGGTTGGTCGGTATTTGTCAGGGGTATGAGGCGCGGTTCTCATTACCAACAGATTATCGGCGGTTTGTTGGCTGCCTTGATGGGCGCGGTGCGACCATTCAACCAGTGAATGGCAGACAACACGCCAGGTGCGGCTATTCTTGTGCCAGCCCATCATTCATAAGAGGCCGCGCACATGAGTACTTCCTCATTCAAGATCGCCCACAAACTGCTGACCGGCGCAGGTGCCATCGAACAACTGGCTGCCGAACTCACGCGCCTGGATGTGGATAATCCGTTGATCGTCACCGACGCCGCGCTGGTCCAGTCCGGCACCGTGGCGCTGGCCCTGGAGCATCTGGGTGATCGAGCCTACGAAATCTTCGACCGTGTGCTGCCCGATCCGGAAATTGCCATCGTCGAAGACTGCATGCGTGCGTACCGCGAAGGCGGGCATGACGGCCTGATCGGTGTGGGCGGCGGCAGTGCCATTGACATCGCCAAGAGCGTGGCGGCCTATGCCGGTTATCACGGCGCGCTGGCGGACTTGTTTGGCGTCGATCAGGTGCCGCGCAAAGGCCCGCCGTTGATCGCCATCCCCACCACCGCCGGCACCGGCTCGGAGGTGACCAACGTGGCGATACTGTCCGACAAGGCGGCGCAGCTGAAAAAAGGCATCGTCAGCGATTACTTGCTGCCGGACGTTGCGCTGATCAGCCCGCAAATGACCTTGACCTGCCCACGCGGTGTCACGGCCGCCAGTGGCGTGGACGCCTTGGTGCACGCCATCGAGTCCTACCTGTCGCTGAATGCCTCGCCGATTACCGACGCCCTGGCCATCGGTGCGATCAAATTGATTGCCAGCGCGTTGCCTAAGGCTTACGCCAATCCGGCGAACCTGCAGGCCCGTGACGACATGGCCACCGCCAGCCTGATGGCCGGCATGGCCTTTGGCAACGCTGGCGTCGGTGCCGTGCATGCGCTGGCGTACCCGTTGGGTGGGCGCTTCAACATTGCCCATGGCGTAAGCAACGCGCTGTTGTTGCCGTATGTGATGCACTGGAACAAATTGGCCTGCGTCGAGCGCATGCAGGACATCGCCCAGGCCATGGGCGTCAATATCGCCGGGCTGAGTGTGAATGACGCTGCTGACCAGGCTGTAGCGGCGATGACGCGGCTGTGTGCGGCGGTGGAGATCCCGTCCGGCCTGCGCAGTTTCGGCGTGCCCGAGGACGCCATCCCGGCCATGGCCAGCGAAGCCGCAGGCATTGAGCGCTTGATGCGCAACAACCCGCGCAAGCTCAGCGCCGCCGATATCGAAAAAATCTACCGCGCAGCTTACTAACCGTTGAGATAGGTCACGGTGCGCGCAGCAAAGCATGAGGTATACAATGCGCGCCATCGTGATTTAGCTCAAAAAAGGTGCGTCATGCAGCCCTTCGTCATTGCTCCATCGATTCTCTCTGCCGACTTCGCCCGCCTGGGTGAGGAAGTGGACAAGGTGTTGGCCGCCGGTGCCGACTTCGTGCACTTCGATGTCATGGACAACCACTACGTACCCAACCTGACCATCGGCCCGATGGTGTGCGCCGCGTTGCGCAAGTACGGCATCACTGCGCCGATTGATGCGCACCTGATGGTCAGCCCGGTAGACCGTATCGTCGGTGACTTCATCGAGGCGGGTGCGACTTACATCACCTTCCACCCTGAAGCCACGCTGCACGTTGACCGCACACTGCAACTGATCCGCGAAGGCGGCTGCAAGGCGGGCCTGGTATTCAACCCGGCTACTCCGCTGAGCGTGCTTGAGTACGTGATGGACAAGGTCGACATGGTCTTGCTGATGAGCGTCAACCCAGGCTTCGGCGGGCAGAAGTTCATCCCTGGCACCTTGAACAAGCTGCGTGAGGCCCGTGCGCTGATTGATGCGTCGGGGCGTGACATTCGCCTGGAAATCGACGGCGGGGTCAACGTCAACAATATCCGTGAGATCGCCGCAGCGGGCGCCGATACCTTCGTGGCCGGCTCTGCTATCTTCAACGCCCCGGACTACCAGGCCGTCATCGACAAGATGCGTGCCGAACTGGCGCTGGCGCGTCCATGAGCGGTTTTGAGCAGTTGTTCCCCGGCAAATTGCCACGGCTGGTGATGTTCGATCTGGACGGTACCTTGATCGACTCGGTGCCTGACCTGGCGGCCGCGGTGGACCAGATGCTGCTCAAGCTGGGGCGCAAGCCGGCAGGGATCGAGTCGGTGCGCGAATGGGTTGGCAATGGCGCACCGATGTTGGTGCGCCGGGCCCTGGCCAACGACATCGATGCCACGGGTGTGGATGAGGTCGAGGCAGAACATGCCTTGGAACTGTTCAATGCCGCTTATGAAAGCAGCCACGAACTGACCGTGGTTTACCCCGGTGTGCGCGATACCCTCAAGTGGTTGAGCAAGCAGGGCGTGGAAATGGCCCTGATCACCAACAAGCCGGAGCGCTTCGTTGCGCCGTTGTTGGACCAGATGAAAATCGGTCGCTACTTCCGCTGGATCATCGGCGGCGATACCTTGCCGCAGAAAAAACCCGACCCGGCGGCGCTGTTTTTCGTAATGAAAATGGCCAATATTCCGGCGTCTCAGTCGCTGTTTGTCGGCGATTCACGCAGTGATGTGCTGGCGGCCAAGGCGGCGGGCGTGCAGTGTGTGGCCTTGAGTTATGGTTACAACCATGGCCGGCCGATTGCGGAGGAGTCCCCCGCGCTGGTGATTGATGACCTGCGACTGCTAATCCCCGGTTGCTTGGGCGCTGGCGCTGAGATAACGTTGCCCGACATTGATTCGTCCCCTTCTGGAAATTCCATCGTGGTGGTCACTCGCAAACTCTGGATGAAAGTCATCAAGGCCCTGGCCCGCTGGCGTTGGCGCGCCTGACTGATCCTGGCCGCGTTTGCGGCACGTTTGCCTACCTGACTGTTTGACCCTCACACCACGAGGCACCTCATGACCCGCGAAGAATTCCTGCGTTTGGCCGCTGCCGGCTATAACCGTATCCCCATGGCTTGCGAAACCCTGGCCGACTTCGATACGCCACTGTCGATCTACTTGAAGCTGGCCGACGAGCCCAACTCCTACCTGCTCGAGTCGGTACAGGGCGGTGAGAAGTGGGGTCGTTACTCGATCATTGGCCTGCCATGCCGTACGGTGCTGCGGGTACACGACCATCATGTGAGCATCTCCCATGATGGCGTGGAGATCGAAAGCCATGACGTAGAAGATCCGCTGGCTTTTGTCGAAACCTTCAAGGCGCGCTACAACGTGCCGACCATCGCTGGCCTGCCGCGCTTCAATGGCGGCCTGGTGGGGTACTTCGGCTATGACTGCGTGCGCTATGTGGAGAAGCGCTTGGGCAAATGCCCGAACCCGGACCCGCTGGGCGTGCCGGACATTTTGCTGATGGTGTCCGACGCGGTGGTGGTGTTCGACAACCTCGCCGGCAAGATGCATGCGATTGTTCTTGCCGACCCTGCCCAGGCTGATGCCTTCGAGCAAGGCCAGGCCAACCTGGAAGCGCTGCTTGAGAAACTCCGCCAGCCGATCACTCCGCGTCGCGGCCTGGACCTCAGCCGCCCACCTGCGGCCGACCCGGTGTTCCGCTCAAGCTTTACCCAGGATGACTACGAGCGCGCCGTCGATACCATCAAGGAATACATCCTCGCCGGTGACTGCATGCAAGTAGTGCCGTCGCAACGCATGTCCATCGACTTCAAGGCGGCGCCGATTGATCTGTACCGCGCACTGCGTTGCTTCAACCCGACGCCATATATGTACTTCTTCAATTTTGGCGACTTCCACGTCGTCGGCAGTTCGCCGGAAGTGCTGGTGCGGGTTGAAGACAACCTGATCACCGTGCGCCCGATTGCCGGCACGCGCCCCCGTGGCGCGACCGAAGAAGCCGACGTGGCGCTGGAAGAAGACCTGCTCAGCGACGACAAGGAAATCGCCGAACACCTGATGCTGATCGACCTGGGGCGCAACGACACCGGGCGTGTCTCGGAAATCGGCTCGGTGAAACTGACCGAGAAGATGGTCATTGAGCGGTATTCCAATGTGATGCATATCGTGTCCAACGTCACCGGCGAGCTGAAGGCCGGGCTGACGGCGATGGACGCACTGCGGGCGATTTTGCCGGCGGGCACATTGTCGGGGGCGCCGAAGATCCGTGCGATGGAAATCATCGACGAACTGGAGCCGGTCAAGCGTGGTGTCTACGGCGGCGCCGTCGGGTATTTTGCCTGGAACGGCAATATGGACACCGCCATTGCGATCCGCACGGCCGTGATCAAGGATGGCGAACTGCATGTGCAGGCTGGTGGTGGGATTGTGGCGGACTCGGTGCCGGCCCTTGAGTGGGAAGAAACCCTGAACAAGCGCCGAGCGATGTTCCGTGCCGTGGCATTGGCAGAGCAAACTCCACAAGACTGAAGCTGGAATAAAAAATGTGGGAGCGGGCTTGCCCGCGATGGCGGTGTGTCACTTGAGATATTCAGTGACTGATCCACCGCCATCGCAGGCAAGCCAGCTCCCACATTTGTTTTGCGCAGTATTTAGAAATCCAGACTGACCCCGACATTGATGCCTTGCTGGGTCAAATTGTCATCCTTCCTCAGGTTATACGCCGCGCGCAGTGCCAGGTCCTGAGTCAGCTTGTGGCTGACACCCAGGCTCAAGCGGTCAGAGTTACTGCGAGGCGTATAGCCGTCCAGCTTGAAGTCGATTCCCTGGACGCTGTTGAGCGAAATGTTCACCTTCTGGGTGTCATTTTCAAACTCATGCTCGTGTGCAACTTCGCCAAAAACCTGGGTTTGCGGCGCGATGCGGTAGCTGCCTTGCAGGCCGACGCCCAGGCGCTTGGAGTCGCGTTGTTGATCATCAAAGGTCAGGGCGGTGGAGCGGCTGTTTTTCTCCGAGTAACCATTGACTTCAACCCGCGCGTAATCGGCGCTGATGAACGGCGACAGGTGCCAGTCGCTGCCCGGTGTGGCGATGTCATACCCCACGCGGCCGCTCAGTGCCCAGAGCCAGCCATCGGTATCACCTTTCTCCGAGCCTTCACTGACACCCAGGGCGAACTTGCGCTTGAGGCTGTCGAAGTCCAGCTTGCCGCCGGTCAATGCGGCATCGGCCCACCAGTGATTTTGCTGATACTGAGCGAAAGCCGTGCCCATATAGCTGTTGAGCTTGTAGTCCGAATCATTGGCACCGGCTTCGAGGGTCTGCCGATACAGGCCAGCGGCAACGCCCACGCGCCAGTTTTCATCGAGCCGGTAGCTGCCACCGATATTCAGGTTGTAGCCGCTGCCGTCGCCACTGGCCGAGCTGCTCTGATCATCGAAATCCAGGCGTTGGCCGCCGCCGGCCACTATGGCGCGCCATTGGCCGACGGCTTGCCAACTGCCGTTGTCTGCTTGCCATTGGTTACGCACCTCGTCCTGGTGGGCGCGCAATGTGCCTTGGGCCATTTCCGGCAGCAAGGTCAGTTCCCACGGCGCGGCGAGTAGCGAATAGGCGTAGTCGGCAATCAAGCGTTGCCCGGCCACAGTCGGGTGGACCGAGTCGTTGTAGATCAGCTTGGTCGGGTCCGGATTGGTACCGCCGATGCCGTAGGTTGGGTTGGCGGTGCAACTGTTGCCGCTGAAGCAGGTGCCGGTCAGGTTCTGGCCGGTGGCGAGGCCGAAGCGGGCCGGATCGGCGAAAGCCTCGTTCAACAACAGCGGGATGTTCAGCGGAATAACCTGCGCATCCACTTGTGACAGGCGCTGTACCAGGGACTGGTTGAAAATATTGCTCAGGGCCGAGGTCGATGCTTGCTGTGGGGTGCCGTTGATGGCCGGCGTCAGCCCCAGGTCGGGTAGCATCCAGACCATGATGTAGCGTGCGCCGGCTTGTTGCAGGGCCTGGGCGCTGTCCGCCAGACGCCCACCTGCGGCGACCGCTTGAGCGGGGCTGAGTACCCGGCCTTGGAGGAAGTCGTTGCCCCCACCGGAAAGGAAGTAGAGCGCGTTCGGGTCAGCTCTCCCACCATTGGCCGGCAAATAGCCCTGCCGGCTGCGCAACACGGTGCCACCACCGGCATTGCCGGGGGGAATCGCAGCATCGGAGACTGAGGTAATAGAGTCGAGGATATTGTCTGTACGGTAACCACCCACTGCCCAGTTGTTCCCGTCTGGCAAACCTTGGGCTGCGCGAACGGGGGAGGTGGAGGCATTCAGGTCATTGGGGGCTACCCCCAATTTGGCACCCAATAGGGTTGAGGAGACCAGGCCGTACTCACCCTGGAAGTTCGCCCCGGTTCGATTGGTAAAGCGCAACGTGGCACCGGCCGAACCGTCGGGAAACTGGCCTGCATCAGCCAGGCTGTCGCCGAAAACCACCATGGTTGAATAAGGTGACGGGGCTGCGAACGCCTGGGCGCAGGCCAATGACAGGAGGCAGCCGGCAAGGGGCGTGAAAAACGCTGGTCTGAGCATGCAAGATTCCATTCGGTTGTTTTTATGTTGGAAGTGAAACACTAGCAAAATTTCTAGCATTTTCTGTAGGGAGATGTGGAATCTGCCTACGTTGGCCCCCGTATTTGCGGCTCCATATTGCACCGCTGGCGAGCCTACGTTACTGTGCCTGAACGTATGAATGAGACCCTCCCCGTGTTGATCATCAGCAAACTCTTGATGCGAGTAGTCAAGGCACACGCCCGTTGGCGTTGGCGCGCCTGACATTTTTCTCTGCCGGCCTGGCCGGACCTGTACCGATTTGCCTTCTTCACCCGTTGCCTGACGCCCCTTGCCAACTCACCCTGGCAACCGGAACGTGTGTCTGGCAGCGGGTCACACTCTTGGAAGGCGGTCATTTGAAATCAGTGAATTCAAGAGGTTTGAACCCACATGTTGCTGATGATTGATAACTACGACTCCTTTACCTACAACGTTGTGCAATACCTGGGCGAGCTGGGTGCCGAGGTCAAGGTGGTGCGCAACGATGAACTCACTGTTGCCGAAATCGCCGCGTTGAACCCCGAGCGCATCGTCGTCTCACCTGGCCCGTGCACGCCGACCGAGGCGGGCATCTCTCTGGAAGCTATCCAGTATTTCGCCGGCAAGCTGCCGATCCTGGGCGTCTGCCTGGGCCACCAGTCCATCGGCCAGGCGTTTGGCGGTGATGTGGTGCGCGCGCGGGAGGTCATGCACGGCAAGACCAGCCCGGTGTTCCATCGTGACCTGGGCGTGTTCCACGGCCTGAACCTGCCGGTGACCGTGACCCGTTACCACTCACTGGTGGTCAAGCGTGAAACCTTGCCCGAATGCCTGGAACTGACCGCCTGGACCCAATTGGAAGACGGCTCGGTCGACGAGATCATGGGCTTGCGTCACAAGACGCTGAACATCGAAGGGGTGCAATTTCACCCTGAATCAATCCTGACCGAGCAGGGCTACGAGCTGTTCGCCAACTTTCTCAAGCAGAGCGGCGGCACGCGCTAAGGACTTTTCATGGATATCAAGACTGCCCTGAGCCGTATCGTCGGCCATCTGGACCTTAGCACCGCGGAAATGAGCGATGTGATGCGCGAGATCATGACCGGCCAATGCACCGATGCCCAGATCGGCGCCTTTATGATGGCGATGCGCATGAAGAGCGAAAGCATCGACGAAATAGTCGGTGCGGTGTCGGTGATGCGTGAGCTGGCGGACAAGGTCGAGCTCAAGACTCTCGACGGCGTCGTCGATGTGGTGGGCACCGGCGGTGACGGTGCGAATATTTTCAACGTGTCGACCGCCTCATCTTTTGTGGTGGCCGCCGCTGGTTGCACCGTCGCCAAGCACGGTAACCGTGCAGTGTCTGGCAAGAGCGGCAGTGCCGACTTGCTGGAAGCGGCCGGTATTTACCTGAACCTCACGCCGGTGCAAGTAGCGCGCTGCATTGACAGCGTTGGTATCGGCTTCATGTTTGCCCAGTCCCATCATGGCGCAATGAAACACGCTGCCGGCCCGCGTAAGGACCTTGGCTTGCGTACCCTGTTCAACATGCTCGGCCCGCTTACGAATCCGGCCGGTGTGAAGCACCAGGTGGTAGGCGTGTTCAGCCAGGCGCTGTGCCGGCCGCTGGCCGAAGTCTTGCAACGCCTGGGCAGCAAGCATGTGCTGGTGGTGCATTCCAAGGATGGCCTCGACGAGTTCAGCCTGGCGGCGCCGACCTTCGTGGCGGAGCTGAAGAACGACGAGGTCACCGAATATTGGGTCGAGCCCGAAGACCTTGGTATGAAAAGCCAGAGCTTGCACGGCCTGGCGGTGGAAAGCCCGGCAGCTTCGTTGGAATTGATTCGTGATGCCCTGGGGCGTCGCAAGACCGAAAACGGTCAGAAAGCTGCGGAAATGATTGTGCTCAACGCTGGCGCAGCCCTTTACGCCGCCGACCATGCCTATAGTCTCAAGGAAGGTGTCGCCTTGGCCCACGATGCGCTGCACACCGGCCTGGCTCGTGAGAAGCTCGAAGAGCTGGGAGCATTCACCGCCGTATTCAAGATGGAGAATGAAGGATGAGTGTGCCAACCGTTCTGGAAAAGATCCTGGCCCGCAAGGCTGAAGAAGTGGCTGAGCGCCGCGCCCGTGTGAGCCTGGCCGAGTTGGAAGCGCGGGCGAAAACCGCCGATGCGCCACGCGGCTTTGCCAATGCCTTGATCGCCCAGGCCAAGCTCAAGCAGCCGGCCGTGATCGCCGAGGTCAAGAAAGCCTCGCCGAGCAAAGGCGTGATTCGCGAACACTTCGTACCCGCTGAGATCGCCGTCAGTTACGAGAAGGGTGGGGCAACCTGCTTGTCTGTGCTGACGGATATTGACTACTTCCAGGGTTCCGACTCGTTCCTGCAACAGGCGCGCGCTGCGTGCAAGCTGCCGGTGATCCGCAAGGACTTCATGGTCGACCCGTACCAAATCGTCGAAGCTCGTGCCTTGGGTGCCGACTGCGTTTTGCTGATTGTCTCGGCATTGGATGACGTGAAGATGGCGGAGCTGGCGGCCGTGGCCAAAAGCGTCGGCCTGGACGTGTTGGTCGAAGTGCATGACGGCGACGAGCTGGAGCGCGCATTGAAGACCCTCGATACTCCGCTGGTGGGCGTCAACAACCGTAACCTGCATACCTTCGACGTCAGCCTGGAAACTACCCTCGACCTGCTGCCGCGTATTCCGCGCGATCGCTTGGTGATTACCGAGAGTGGCATCGTCAATCGCGCCGATGTGGAATTGATGGAAATCAGTGGTGTGTACTCGTTCCTGGTGGGCGAGACCTTTATGCGCGCCGAGAACCCGGGGGCGGAACTGCAGCGTTTGTTCTTCCCGGAGCGCGGTACGACGATCAGCGGTTCGACACTAGACTGATTTGAAATACGCTCGGAACTGTAGGAGCTGGCTTGCCTGGATAGCGGCGGGTCAGCCAACCTCTGTGTAGCTGACACACCGCTATCGCAGGCAAGCCAGCACCCACATTGGTTTTGTGTTTATTCAGGTAGGTGTTCGATGCTCCAGCCCGTGATCATGACTGTCGAAGCTGGCCTTGCCGCCGAGCAAGACCTATTGGCAGCCGTTTGCGCGGGTGAGCAGGCATTCGGATTGCTGTTCTGGCAGCCCAGTGACCAAGCGCTGGTCATGCCGCGCCGTTTGAGCCGGCTGCCGGCATTCGCGGTGGCGAGCCAGGTCTCGGCCGATGCGGGTTGGCCGGTATTGCTGCGTGAAACCGGCGGTGAGCCGGTGCCGCAGTCCGGCGCCACGGTCAACATCGCCCTGGTCTATGCCCCACCGCGTAGCGAAGGCGACCAGGGGCGCATCGAAACCGGCTATCAGCGCTTGTGCCAACCGATCTGTGATCTGTTGATCGAGTTGGGTGGCGATGCGTCCGTCGGCGAAATTGACGGTGCGTTTTGCGACGGTCGTTACAACGTCAACCTCAATGGCCGCAAAATGGTGGGCACTGCCCAGCGTTGGCGGCAAAGCGGTGGCCGCCCGGTCGGGTTGGTGCACGGGGCGATGTTGCTGGAGAATGATCGTGAGGAATTGATTGCGGCGGTCAACCGCTTCAATCAAGCCTGCGGCTTGGAGCAGCGGGTTCGCGCCGATAGCCATATCGCACTGCACGAAGCGTTTCCCGCGCCGGACGCGATCCGTCGGCTCGACACGTTGTACCGGCAGATGCTGGCTGGCTTCCTGCCGCTCTAGCGAGTACCGAACACCACCATCGTCTTGCCTTTGACGTGCACCAGGTTGCGTTCTTCCAAATCCTTGAGCACGCGGCCGACCATTTCCCGCGAACACCCGACAATACGTCCGATCTCCTGGCGCGTGACTTTGATCTGCATGCCGTCGGGATGGGTCATGGCGTCGGGTTGTTTGCATAATTCCAGCAGGCAGCGAGCGACGCGGCCAGTGACATCAAAGAACGCCAGGTCGCCGACCTTACGCGTGGTGTCGCGCAGGCGCTGGGCGATCTGACCGCTCAGGGCGTACAAGATGTCCGGATCATGCTGGGCCAATTCGCGAAATTTCGCATAGCTGATTTCGGCCACTTCGCACTCAACTTTGGCCCGTACCCAAGCACTACGTTCCTGCTCTTTGCCTGCTTGTTCAAACAAACCCAGCTCCCCGAAGAAGTCTCCGGCGTTGAGATAGGCAATGATCATCTCACGGCCATCCTCATCCTCGATCAGGATGGTGACCGAGCCTTTGATGATGAAGAACAGGGTTTCTGAACGCTCGCCGGCGCAGATGATGTTGTGTTTGGCCGGATGACGTCGGCGCTGGCAGTGAAGCAGCAGCTTGTCGAGGTTCTTGATCTTGGATGTGGGAGTAAGAGCAACCATGGTTGTATCCCGAAAAAGACTGCGCGGTGTCGTTGGCGTTGTTTTTATCCAGCGGCATCTCATTGATACACGCCGTACAAGACATGGCAATGCGCCATTCATTTGGCGCCAGCTTACCAGACACCTTCTGTCGCGATTAGCCAATTTAGCGGGCAAACGCTGTCATTTATCGATTTTATGCAGGGCGCTGCTGTTTCAAGGCCCTGTGCTAAGCTGGCGACCCTTTTTTAGCAGTGGAGTCTGGGCGATGAAGGCACGCATCCAATGGGCGGGCGAAGCCATGTTCCTCGGTGAGTCGGGCAGCGGCCACGTGGTGGTTATGGATGGCCCGCCGGAAGCCGGCGGTCGGAACCTGGGTGTACGCCCCATGGAAATGTTGCTGCTGGGTGTGGGCGGTTGCAGCAATTTCGACGTGGTCAGCATCTTGAAGAAGTCCCGGCAAGCCGTGGAAAGCTGCGAAGCCTTCCTGGAAGCCGAGCGCGCCACTGAAGACCCCAAGGTTTTTACCAAGATCCATATGCATTTCGTGGTCAAGGGCCGGGCGCTGAAAGACGCTCAGGTCAAGCGTGCCATCGAGCTGTCGGCCGAGAAGTACTGCTCAGCATCGATCATGCTGGGGGCCGCGGGCGTGGTCATTACCCACGACTACGAAATCATCGAGTTGGGTTGATTGCAGCCGGCAAAAGAAAGGGCGCTTCGGGCGCCCTTTTTTTCGGTTCAGATTCGATAGGTGCTTTTGGTCATGACCTTGGCCAGCAGGCTCATGCCGAACCGTACCGGGGCTGGAAAGCGGAAGCCGCCCGCGTCCAGCGCGCTCTCTGCGTGGTGTTCTTCATCGATGCGCATCTGCTCAAGAATGGCCCGTGACTTTTCGTCTTCGGCCGGCAGTTGCTCCAGGTGTTCGTCCAGGTGCTTGCACACCTGATGTTCTGTCGCGGCCACAAACCCCAGGCTGACTTTGTCGCTGATCAGCCCGGCAGCCGCGCCGATACCAAACGACAAGCCATAAAAAAGTGGGTTGAGCACGCTGGGATGGCTGCCCAACTGGCGGATGCGTTGTTCGCACCAGGCCAGATGGTCGATCTCTTCCTCGGCCGCATGCTCCATCGCCGTGCGTACCTGTGGCAACTTGGCGGTCAGCGCCTGGCCCTGGTACAACGCCTGGGCACAGACTTCACCGGTATGGTTAATGCGCATCAGGCCAGCGACGTGACGGGTATCGGTGTCGCTCAGCTGTACATCCGGCTGCACGATGGCGGGCGAGGGACGGTAGGGCTGGCCGCTGAACGGCAGCAGGGTGCGCATGGCCGTGTCGGCTTGCAGCAACAGACGGTCAATCGGCGAGTAGTGACGTTGGGTAGTCATGCTGACCTCCGGGAAGAATCTCGGCGGCCAGTTTACCGCAAGAGAGCGTCCAGCGTTTGTGCTGAGTCAATTTGCCCTTGTGCACTCAGCCCGGTGGCCAGTTCATCTGGCGCTGACCCAGCACGTGCATATGGATGTGGTAAACGGTTTGCCCGCCGTCTTCATTGCAATTCATCACCACACGAAAGCCTTTTTCGCAGCCTTGCTCCACGGCCAGGCGTTGGGCGGTGAACAGGATATGGCCGGCCAGCGCCTTGTCGTCCTCGGTCAGGTCGTTGAGGGTACGAATGGGCTTTTTCGGGATAACCAGGAAATGCACTGGCGCCTGCGGGGCGATATCGTGAAAAGCCAGGACTTGGTCATCTTCATAGATGATCTTCGCCGGTATTTCCCTGTTGATGATCTTGGTGAACAGAGTATCCACAGCTGTATCTCCATCGTGAAAGGTGAGGTGAGTGTACGTTGGCCATCAGCGTGGGCAATAGGCCTTGTTGATGGCGCCGGCAATTTTGCGGGTGAGCCAGCGGGGGCTCAGGCGTGGGCTGAACGTCAGCCAACGATTGCGGCGCCCGGGAATGATGATGGCCTTGTTCTTTTCCAGCGCCCGCACGGTGTACAGCGCGACTTCTTCCGGGCTCATCAGTTGCTGGCTGCGGTCGAGTTTCGCCGTATCCATCTGCGCGGTGCCGAAGAATGCGGTGCGCGTGGGGCCGGGGCACAGCACTGAAACCTTGATGCCGCAGGTCTTCAATTCCTCGCGCAGCCCTTCGGAGAAGTGCAATACGTAGGCTTTGCTGGCGTAGTAGCTACTCATCCACGGCCCAGGCTGGAAGGCGGCGACCGAAGCCACATTGAGGATTTGCCCGCCGCCATGCAGGGCCATCGCATTGCCCAGTGCGTGGCACATGCGGGTCAAGGCCAGGATGTTGACCTCGATGAGGTCCTGCTCGGTCATCCAGTCCTGGGCCAGGAACGGCCCGCTGGTGCCGATGCCGGCGCAGTTGACCAGCAGGTCGATCTGTCGCTCACCCTCTTCGAGCTCCAGCAAAAAGCCGGACAAACGCAGCGGCTCGCCCAAATCACAGGCACGAAACAGCACCTCGACGCCGAAGCGTTGGGTCAACTCCAATGCAATGCTTTCCAACTGATCACGCTGGCGGGCCAACAGAATCAAGCTACGGCCGCGCCGTGCCAAGGCCTCGGCCAATGCCAGGCCGATGCCACTGGAGGCGCCGGTGATCAGAGCGTAACGGGTCATGCCTTTCTCCATCGCTACGCCACCGGCCTATGACAGTGCGTCACAGGCGGCGGGCGTTTCTTCACTGTTCTGGAGAGTCTACAGGTTCGGCTGCATCGTCAGCACTTTGCGCTTCGGCTTCGTCAACGATAGCGCTTTGATCGGCGTCTGCATCGGAGGTAATGGAGCTGCTTTCGTAGCTGCTGTCCATGTTGGCTTCAAGCTGGTCCAGGTAGCCATTCATACCCAGGGTGACGACGATGATGAGCATCAAGGGAATGAACGCCAGCCACAGCGAGGCCAGGATTTTCACCGCAGTGGAGTTGCGTGGTGGTGGCGCGCCGTATTGGTTGGCGCCCGTGTTGCCTGGCAATACCAGCAACAGCAACGGGAAAACACTGTTAACCAGCGGAACCAGGTTGAGCAGGTACAGCCAGCCAGACCAGCCCAGGTCATGCAGGCGCTGCACGCCGATTTGCACGCTCACCACTACCAGTGCCACAAACAGCGCGAAACCCAGCAGCGAGCCAATAATGATGGCGATGGTTGGCGAGGCTGTCGCCACCGCGAAGCCCACCGTACTGATGATGCCCGCTGCCACCAGCATCGCGACGGTCAGTGCCAGCGTCCAAGCCAGGTAGCGCAGGCGCCCGATGCGCCCGTGGATGGTGAATACCTTTAGGGTGGCGAACTCCGGCAGGTCGTCGCCAACTGCGGCGCGTGGCGGTGCATAAGGTGACGCAGCGGCGGGGTCAGAGGTTGACGAGTCCGTCTCGTGGGTTTCTGCAAGGTTGAACGCCACGGGTTGTTCGGCCTCGATGCGAGCGTCGATCCCGGCATTGTGCAGTGCCGTCAGGTAAGTTTGCGCGTCGGGCTGGGACAGGTCGCGCTTGAGCGCGACGGGGCGGCCGGTGAAGAGTTTTTCGATTGCTTCAACATCGCTTTTGAATAGTTCGGCGAGGTTCAGCTTGGCGGTGGTGCTTTCGACACCTGGGCGCAAGGCTCCGTCAAACACAATCTTGAAACGGCTGTCGCTCATGCGGGCATCCTTGTCACTTAATCAGGGAGAGTATGCAGGCCTGTCCAGTTGGCAGGCCCGGCAGTGGGTCAGCGTGGCCAGCGCAGTTGCGCGGCGTGCTCGCGTGCTTTGCGGTATTCGGCATCCAGGCGCGCTATGAGCTCATCCACAGTGGGTACATCATTGATCTCACCGACGCCTTGGCCAGCAGACCATACAGTTTTCCACGCTTTGGCCTCATCGCTCAATGGCTTGAGCTTGGAACCGAAATTGACTTCACCCTTGCCTTGAAGCGCAGCAAGGTCAAAACCGGCATTTTCCAGGCTCTGGCGCATAAAGCTTGCAGGTACGCCGGAGACTGCAGGAGTGTGCACGATGTCGGCAGCGCGGGATGTGAGCAGCATCTCCTTATAGGCATCCGGTGCCTGACTTTCGGTGGTGCCGATAAAGCGCGTACCGAAATATGCCAGGTCTGCCCCCAGCATCTGGGCGGCAAGAATTTCGTGCCCATGGTTAAGGCAGCCCGCCAGCAGCAGGGTTTTGTCGAAGAACTGGCGAATTTCGGCAATCAGCGAAAAGGGGCTCCAGGTGCCAGCGTGGCCACCCGCGCCAGCGGCTACGGCAATCAGGCCGTCTACGCCGGCTTCAGCGGCTTTTTCCGCATGGCGTCGGGTAGTAACGTCATGAAATACCAGGCCGCCGTAGCTATGAACCGCGTCCACCAGTTCCTTTACCGCACCGAGGCTGGTGATGACGATGGGCACCTTGTGCTCGACACAGATCGCCAGGTCGGCCTCCAGCCGCGGGTTGCTGTTGTGCACGATCAGGTTCACGGCATAGGGCGCAGGATTGTCCAGCAGCGCCAAGCCCGCTTCGATTTCTTCCAGCCAGGCCTTGAAGCCGCTGCTTTCGCGTTGGTTGAGCGCCGGGAAACTCCCCACTACCCCGTTGCGACAGCAGGCCAGGACCAGTTGCGGATTGGAGATCAGAAACATCGGCGCGGCCACCACGGGCAGGCGCAGACGTTGTTCCAGCAGAGCGGGCAGCGACATTGGAGGTTCCCCGAGTAATTGACGTTAGAACGGTTTGACCACGACCAAAATTACGATAGCCAGCAATATCAGAACCGGGACCTCATTGAACCAGCGATAAAAGACATGGCTGCGGGTGTTTTCGCCACGGGCGAAGCGTTTTACCTGTGCGCCGCACATGTGGTGATAGCCGATCAGCAGGACGACCAGGGTCAGCTTGGCGTGGATCCAGGCCCCCGACTGGAAAATGCCTGGGTTGAGGGCCAGCATCCAGATGCCGAAGACCAGTGTGGCAACCATCGCCGGGCCCATGATGCCACGGTACAACTTGCGCTCCATGATGCTGAAGCGCTCCTTGCTGACGGTGTCTTCGCTTTGGGCGTGGTAGACGAACAGGCGCGGCAGGTAGAACAGCCCGGCAAACCAGCAAACGATGCTGACGATATGGAAGGCTTTGACCCAAAGATAGAGCATTTTAGTTATTCCCAGGTTCACGGTAGCGAAGATAGTAGTGGCTCATGCGCCCGTACGTCACGTTGACGGTTGTCGCAGGACGATACGGCCCCTATTATCGACGGCTTTCCAGTGGGTTCGTTGAGGGCAGGTTTATGGTCAAGGTCGGTATCGTCGGCGGCACGGGTTACACCGGTGTCGAATTGCTGCGTCTGTTGGCTCAGCATCCGCAGGCTGAGGTGGTGGTCATCACTTCCCGATCCGAAGCCGGGCTGGCCGTGGCCGATATGTACCCGAACCTGCGAGGCCACTATGACGGTCTGGCGTTCAGTGTGCCGGACACCAAGACCCTGGGTGCCTGCGACGTGGTGTTCTTCGCCACGCCTCACGGTGTCGCCCATGCTCTGGCCGGTGAGCTGCTGGCGGCCGGTACCAAGGTTATCGACTTGTCGGCAGACTTCCGCCTGCAAGACGCCGATGAGTGGGCCAAGTGGTACGGCCAGCCCCATGGTGCGCCGCAGCTGTTGGAAGAGGCGGTTTACGGCCTGCCGGAAGTCAATCGCGAGCAGATCAAGCAAGCGCGCCTGATTGCCGTGCCGGGTTGCTATCCGACGGCGACGCAATTGGGCTTTCTGCCATTGCTGGAGGCTGGCTTGGCGGATGCGTCGCGCCTGATCGCGGACTGCAAGTCGGGCGTCAGTGGTGCGGGCCGTGGTGCGGCGGTAGGTTCGCTTTACTCCGAAACGTCGGAAAGCATGAAAGCCTATGCGGTAAAAGGTCATAGGCACTTGCCGGAAATCCGCCAGGGTTTGCGTCGCGCTGCCGGCCAGGATGTGGGGCTGACCTTCGTGCCGCACCTGACACCGATGATCCGCGGGATTCACTCCACGCTGTATGCGACCGTCACCGATCGCTCGGTAGACCTGCAGTCGCTGTTTGAAAAGCGTTATGCCAATGAGCCGTTCGTCGATGTGATGCCGGCCGGTAGCCATCCGGAAACGCGCAGCGTGCGTGGTGCCAATGTGTGCCGTATTGCGGTGCATCGTCCGCAGGATGGCGACCTGGTGGTGGTGTTGTCGGTGATCGACAACCTGGTCAAGGGCGCTTCGGGCCAGGCGGTGCAGAACATGAACATCCTGTTCGGCCTGGACGAGAAGTTGGGCCTGTCCCACGCGGGGATGTTGCCTTAACGCGGGATCACCGTTGCGCAAAAGGCCCTTTGATCGGGCCTTTTGCATTTTTAATGGTCGCTGGGCGGATTGATATACCGTAACAATAGTTGACCGCTTTTCTAGGAGAAGCGGATAATACCGGCCATTACGCATATGGCGGCGCTACGCCGGGAGATTATCAGCATGAGCGTTGAATCCTTCACCCCCACGGCTTTGCAATTCACCCACGGTGCTGCGCACAAGGTGAAGAGCCTGGTCGATGAAGAGGGTAATGATCGCTTGAAGCTGCGCGTATTCGTTACGGGCGGCGGTTGTTCAGGGTTTCAGTACGGTTTTACCTTCGATGAAGATGTGGCCGATGACGACACTATCGTTGAGCGTGAGGGTGTGAGCCTGGTCGTGGATCCGATGAGCTTCCAATACCTGGCAGGTGCCGAGGTGGATTATCAGGAAGGTCTGGAAGGCTCGCGTTTCGTGATCAAGAACCCTAATGCCACCACGACATGTGGTTGCGGGTCTTCGTTCTCGATCTGATCGGTAGCAGGTACAAAAACGCCGCTTGGCTTTTACGGGCCAAGCGGCGTTTTGCTGTCTGGGGTCAGGCGGGGTAGATCGCGCCAAGCACTCGAAGCCCACGTGCGCCAGTGACGCTGGGGCGATTGGCGGCGATGCCTTCCAGGCAGCAATGTGCCAGCCAGGCGAAGGCCATTGCTTCTACCCAGTCAGGATCTACGCCGTAGGCCGCTGTAGTGCTGACATGAGTGGAAGGCAGCAACGTTGTCAGCCGGCTCATCAGTGCCCCGTTATGGGCGCCGCCCCCGCAGATCAGCAAGGTTGTTGTGTCAGTCTGGGCGCTTTGCAGGGACTCGACGATGGTCAGGGCCGTCAGCTCCAGCAGGGTGGCCTGTACGTCTTGGGGTTCAAAGGCGGGCAAACGGCCAAGGTGCTGCTGCAGCCAGGCCAGGTTGAACACTTCGCGGCCCGTGCTTTTTGGGCCTTTGGTCATGAAGAACGGATCGCTGAGCAACGTATTGAGCAGTTGGGGTTGGACCTTGCCGCTGGCCGCCCATTGCCCGTTCCGATCAAAGTGTTCGCCGCGCTGCAGGTTAATCCAGGCATCGAGGAGGACGTTCCCCGGGCCGCAGTCGAAACCGGCGACAGGCTCGCCCGTCTCGATCAGGCTGAGGTTGCTGAACCCGCCGACATTCAATACCGCGCGATTGCCCGTCTGCTCGCCGAACAAGGCTTCATGAAAGGCTGGAACCAATGGAGCGCCTTGGCCGCCGGCAGCGACATCGCGGCTGCGGAAGTCGCTGACGACCGTGATGTCTGTCAGCTCGGTGAGAAGGGCAGGGTTGCCGATCTGAACGGTAAAGCCTCGGGAGGGTTCATGGCGAATCGTCTGGCCATGGCTACCAATCGCCCGAATGTCCTGAGGCTTGAGGTTCTGTTGATCCAGCAAGGCGTGGATGCCTTGCGCAGCGAGCGTTACCCATTGTTGCTGTGCAATTGCCGAGCGGGCGATTTCATCCGGGCCACTGGCGCATAGGCTCAGCAGTTCTGTGCGCAAGGCGTCAGGCATCGGGATGTAATGAGTGGCGATCAGATTGACCGCCGCGCCTTGTTCGATAAGGGCGATATCCAGGCCGTCGAGGCTGGTCCCGGACATCACACCGATATAGAGCGGCATACCTTAACGCTTCGCCGAAGCCAGCATGGTGGAGCGCTCTTGATCCATGCGTGCCATCAGCGGCTGGCTCTGCTGCATGAAGCGCGCGCGTTCGGCCTTGGCAATCGGGTCAGCCATCGGCAGCTTCTGGCCCAATGGGTCGACGTGTACGCCGTTGACCTGGAACTCGTAATGCAAGTGCGGGCCGGTGGAGAGGCCGGTAGTGCCGATGTAGCCGATCACTTGCCCCTGTTTCACGTTGCCGCCAGTCTTGACGCCCTTGGCAAAGCCTTGCATGTGGCCGTACAGCGTGCGGTAAGTGTTGCCGTGCTGGATGATCACCGTATTGCCGTAACCACCACGGCGCCCTGCCAACAAGACCTTGCCGTCGCCCGCCGCTTTGATTGGCGTGCCACGCGGCGCGGCATAGTCGACGCCCTTGTGTGCGCGAATTTTGTTCAGAATTGGATGCTTGCGGCCCATGGAGAAACGCGAGCTAATACGAGCAAAGTCAACGGGGGTACGGATGAAAGCCTTGCGCATGCTGTTGCCATCAGCTGTGTAGTAGCTGCTGTTGCCTTGTTTGTTGGTGTAGCGCACGGCGGTGTAGGTTTTGCCGCGGTTGGTGAAGCGTGCAGACAGGATGTTACCAGTGCCCACGACTTTTCCGTTGGCTACTTTCTGCTCGTAGATCACGTCGAACTCATCGCCTTGACGGATGTCCTGGGCGAAGTCGATGTCGTAGCCAAAAACGCTGGCCATGTCCATGGTCATGCTGTGCGACAGGCCCGCACGCGCGGCCGATTGCGACAGGGAGCTGTTGATCACGCCATGTACGTAGGCGGAACGCATGACGGGTTTGGTGGTGATTCGGTTGAATGCGAAGCCTTTGGCGCCTTTGCTCAGGCTGATGCTTTCCAGGTCGCTGATACTGGTGTGCAGGTTGTTCAGCTGGCCGTCTGGCGTCAGCTCAAACTCGAGCTTTTGGCCACGTTTGAGCTGAGTGAATTGCTTGGCTTGCTTATCGCTGGCGAGCACTTCATTTACAGCAGCGGCAGGCAATCCAACCTTTTCGAACAGGGTAGATAGTGTGTCGCCTTTGCCCACGATGACTTCGCGGTGCTGGGGATTCTTGGCTGCGGCTGCCGCAGGTGCTTCCTGGGTGGCTTGTTGAGTGTCTTCTGGAGCGCTTTCGATCTGTGCGAAAGGTGATTCGGCCGGAGCATTTGTGGCTTGTTGAGCGTCGGAAGCGTCTTGATCTTGTGTCAGTTGTTCAACTGGGCTTTCCAGATCGAGGCTCAGGGATGTTCGTTTGGCTTCAACGTCACTGGAAGGGAATACCAGCAGTGCCAGGCTGAGAAGGGCGGCGATACCACTTGCGGCGAGCAGGTGGGTCTTCGGGTAAAGCGGCGGCGCTTTAGACGGTTCAGTGGTCATAAGTAATTTTGACTTTGAAGATGAAATGGAAAAGATGAATGACATGATGAAGATGAAATAACTGTATAAAATATAACCAAATCATCTGTGGCGCAAGCTCGCGAACGCTGGGCTTGCTGAACGGTGTCCGTGCGCAGGGCAAAACTTGTAATTAGTCCCTGATCTTGTATGGTTGGTTCCCTTTTGAATCTGAGCCTTGCGGGTCTGTTATGAAGTCGGTTGAAGAGCAGCTAGCGCTGATAAAACGTGGTGCGGAAGAACTGTTGGTCGAGGCCGAGCTGATCGAAAAGCTCAAGCGTGGCCAACCCCTGCGTATCAAGGCTGGCTTTGATCCGACTGCGCCGGATCTGCACCTGGGTCATACCGTGCTTATTAATAAGCTGCGTCAGTTTCAGGAGTTAGGCCATCAGGTCATCTTCCTTATAGGTGACTTCACTGGGATGATCGGTGATCCAAGCGGCAAGAGTGCTACGCGCCCGCCGCTGACTCGTGAGCAGGTGCTCGATAATGCCGAGACCTACAAGACCCAGGTATTCAAGATCCTTGATCCAGCCAAGACTGAGGTGGCGTTCAACTCCACTTGGATGGACAAAATGGGGCCGGCAGATTTCATTCGTCTGACGTCCCAGTACACCGTGGCACGCATGCTCGAGCGCGATGACTTCGACAAGCGCTACTCGACCAATCAGCCAATCGCCATCCATGAGTTCCTTTACCCGCTGGTTCAAGGGTACGACTCGGTGGCGCTGCGCGCGGACGTTGAGTTGGGTGGCACCGATCAGAAGTTCAACCTGCTGATGGGGCGTGAATTGCAACGCGCCTATGGTCAGGAGGCTCAGTGCATTCTGACCATGCCGCTGTTGGAAGGCTTGGATGGCGTCAAGAAGATGTCCAAGTCTCTGGGGAACTATGTCGGTATCCAGGAAGCACCAGGTGTGATGTACGGCAAGTTGGTGTCTATTCCGGATGCGCTGATGTGGCGCTACTTCGAGCTGTTGAGCTTCCGCTCGATGGACGAGATCAATGCGCTGCGTGCGGATGTCGAGGCGGGCGCTAATCCTCGCGATGTGAAGATTAAGCTGGCTGAAGAAATCGTTGCGCGTTTCCATGGTGAGGAGGCTGCGGCCAGCGCTCACCGCGCGGCAGGTAATCGCATGAAAGACGGCGAGCTGCCTGACGATCTGCCGGAGATTGAATTGACTGCTGCTGAGGCGATGCCGATTGCGGCTGTGCTTAATAAGGCTGGCCTGGTGAAGAATTCGGCGGTCGCGCGTGATCTCTTGGGTTCGGGCGGTGTACGTATAGATGGTGAGGTGGTTGATCGCACCTTTATATACGAGCTGGGCGCGACTCACGTTTGCCAGGCGGGGAAGAAGGCATTTGCGCGTATTACGCTCAAATCCGAACAAGTCTGAAAATAGGTGTTGACGGCGAATTATAACTGTCTATAATTCGCCCCACTTCCGGCGCAGTCGAAACGGAAAACTCCTTGGTAAACAATGAGTTATGCAGTTTTCGGCAGCAAGTTGCTTCAGTTCATCGAGGCCAAAAGGAAGTTGAAAAAGAGGTGTTGACAGCAGCGTGTAACGCTGTAGAATACGCCTCCCGCTTACGAGAGATCGCAAGCGCAAGTGGTTGAAGTTGTTGAAGAAATCTTCGAAAACTTCTGAAAATAACCA
>NZ_JBQEQE010000042.1:14889-25423 GCF_052046095.1 Pseudomonas sp. 22072 | reverse complement strand
TGCGTGGGAATGCCGCCTGGGACGCTCCGCGTCCCGAGCCAGGCGCACGACTTGAGCACTCTGCAAGGGTGACGCAGAGCATCACGCGATGCGTTCCCACGCGGGAGCGTGGGAACGATCAAGCCAGCACCCACCTGTGATCCAGTTTTTAAACTGGCCGCACATTCTCAGCCTGGGGGCCCTTTGGTCCTTGCGTGATGTCAAATTCTACTTTTTGGTTTTCATCCAGGTTTTTTTGCCCCTGCGACTGGATTGCCGAGTAATGGACGAAAACGTCATCCCCCCCATCCTCCGGGGCAATAAAGCCAAACCCCTTCTCCGCGTTAAACCATTTCACAGTACCCGTTGCCATTTTTGCTCTCCTTACCCTCACTCAGACCCCAACCAACCCCGGTGATGCCCCCTGACGGGCAACGCATAGATGCCCTTGGGCCGATGGACCATTTGAAACCTCAGTTGCTTACCCACCGACAGCGCTGTGCAACGCCAATCCTTGCGATTGATAAATACCTCTTCTGCCTCATCATCCAATTCGATCAGCCAATCGCCCCTGACCCGGTCATAGGATTTGACAGTCCCTGTAGCCACCTTCAATCCCGCTCTCCCTGCATCTCGTTTACTACATACGCGCAGTGCTTGGTTCAGTCATAAAACAACGGGAAGCATCCTTTGGCTACTGTCAGAGTTGACAGGTAGACGTGAGCTACCGATGGGTGGTAGCGGCGGAACAGCAGAAGATTCATGCATCCGAGGGTTTCTTGCGCTTGCGGGGTTTTCGCGGTTTGGGAGGGGTGGGAGGAACGTTACCGTGTTGAGCGCCTGTCGACTGGACGGCAACCTCGTTGCCATCGCGATCCCGGGCAATAAAGCCGATGCCTTTGACCGCATCAAACCACCTGACCGTACCCCTATCCATCACCGCCTCCCGAGTCGTGCAGAGCTGCACGCCTCATCGCTGTATCAAACAGTGAAGGCGGCGTAATGGCTACTGTCAAAGTTGACAGGTAAACAGCACACCACTGTAGGAGCGTTCAAGAATCGCGACGCAGGTCCGGCGGGATCGGCAAATCCTTGAGCGGATCAGGCCGCTTGCCCTTGCCGGCGCGGTATTGACGGATTTGGTAAACGTAGGCCAGTACCTGTGCAACGGCCAGGTACAAGCCGGCGGGGATTTCCTGGTCCAGATCGGTGGAGTAGAAAATCGAGCGCGCCAATGCTGGCGACTCCAATAACAGAATGTCGTTGGCCACCGCGATTTCGCGGATTTTCAACGCGGTAAAATCACTGCCCTTGGCCAGCAGCATCGGTGCGCCGCCCTTCTCCGGGTCGTACTTAAGCGCTACGGCGTAGTGAGTCGGGTTGGTGATGACCACATCGGCGTCGGGCACCGAGGCCATCATCTTGCGCTGGGACATTTCCCGCTGCAGTTGGCGGATGCGTTGCTTGACCTCGGGGCGGCCTTCCTGGTCCTTGTGCTCGTCGCGCACTTCCTGCTTGGTCATCAGCAGTTTCTTGTGGCTTTCCCACAACTGGATCGGCGCATCCACGGCGGCGATGAGGATCAGCCCGGCCGCCATCCACAGCGCACTCCAGCCCACCACTTGCACGCTGTGGATGATCGCTGATTCCAGCGGCTCATGGGCAATGCGCAGCAAATCGTCGATGTCGGACGACAACACCGCCAGCGCCACGAACAGAATCAGGAAAAACTTGGCCAGGGCCTTGAGCAATTCCACCAGGGCCTTGGCGGAAAACATGCGCTTGAGCCCCGCCCCCGGGTTCATGCGGCTGAACTTGGGCGCCATGCTGCCCGCGGCAAACAGCCAACCGCCGAGGGCCACCGGGCCGATCAGCGCGGCCAGCAACAAGGTGATCAGGATCGGCTGCACCGCCAGCAGCGCGATTTTGCCCGAGTGCAGCAGGTACTGGCCCATGGCATCGGGGTTGAGCAACACTTCGCGCGGCAAGCTGAAGTTGTGCTTCATCATCTCCAGCAGGTCCAGCGCCAGGCCACCGCCGTAGATCAGCAAGGCACCGGCGCCGGCGATCATGGTGGCGAAGGTGTTGAGCTCTTTGGAGCGCGCGATCTCGCCCTTTTCCCTGGAGTCCTTTTTACGTTTCTCCGTGGGGTCTTCTGTTTTGTCCTGACCACTCTCGCTCTCGGCCATGGCTCAGCGCGCCCGTGCCAGGTCACGTAAGAACTGCAAGGCATCGGTGGCCAGCGGTTGATACTGATTGAGAATGTCAGCCAGGCCGACCCAGAAAATCCCCATACCCAACACCAGGGTCAGCGGGAAACCAATCGAGAAGATATTCAGTTGCGGCGCCGCACGGGTCATCACGCCGAAGGCGATATTGACCACCAGCAGCGCAGTGATCGCCGGCAGCACCAGCAACAGCGAAGCCCCCAGTACCCAGCCGAGGCGCCCCACCAGCTCCCAGAAATGGTTGACCACCAACCCCGAGCCCACCGGCAAGGTGGTGAAGCTTTCGGTCAAGACTTCGAACGCCACCAGATGACCGTTCATGGCCAGAAACAGCAAGGTCACCAGCATGGTCAGGAACTGCCCGATCACCGCCGCCGACACGCCGTTGGTGGGGTCGACCATGGACGCGAAGCCCATGCCCATCTGGATCGAGATGATTTGCCCGGCGATCACAAAAGCCTGGAAGAACAGCATGAGGGAAAACCCCAGCATGGCACCGATCAGAATCTGTTCGGCAATCAGCAGCAAGGCGCTCAGGTCGAGAGCGTTCACCGGCGGCATCGGCGGTAGGCCAGGCACGATTACCACGGTGATCGCCACCGCGAAATACAGGCGCACACGACGCGGAACCAGGGTGGTGCCGAACACCGGCATGGCCATCAGCATCGCCGTGACGCGAAACAGCGGCAGGATGAACGAGGCTACCCAGGTACTGATCTGGGTGTCGGTCAAGGCCAGCAAGGATTGCATCGGCTCAGCCGATCAACTGCGGAATACTGCCGTACAACTGCAGGATGTATTCCATGAAGGTTTGCACCAACCACGGGCCGGCGACAATCAGGGTCACCAGCATCACCAGCAGGCGCGGCAGGAAGCTCAGGGTTTGTTCGTTGATCTGGGTGGCGGCCTGGAACATCGCCACCAGCAGGCCCACCAACAGGCTCGGCACCACCAGCACGGCGACCATCAGGGTGGTCAGCCACAGCGCTTCACGGAACAGGTCGACGGCGACTTCTGGCGTCATAGCGCTATACCCCTCCGAAACTGCCGGCCAGGGTGCCAATAATCAGCGCCCAACCGTCCACCAGCACAAACAGCATGATCTTGAACGGCAACGAGATGATCAGCGGCGACAGCATCATCATACCCATGGCCATCAACACGCTCGCTACCACCAAGTCGATGATCAGGAACGGGATGAAGATCATGAAACCGATCTGGAACGCGGTCTTCAATTCGGAGGTGACGAACGCGGGTACCAGGATGGTCAGCGGCGCCTGGTCCGGGGTGGCGATGTCGGTGCGCTTGGACAGGCGCATGAACAGCTCAAGGTCGCTGGAGCGGGTTTGCGACAACATGAAGTCCTTGATCGGGCCCTGGGCCTTGTCGATGGCATCCTGGGCTGTGAGCTTTTCCGCCAGATAAGGTTGCAGGGCTTGCTGGTTCACCTTGTCGAACACCGGCGCCATGATGAACAGTGTCAAAAACAGTGCCATGCCGGTGAGGATCTGGTTCGACGGCGTCTGCTGCAGGCCCAGGGCCTGGCGCAGGATCGAGAAGACGATGATGATCCGCGTAAAGCTGGTCATCAGCATGACGAACGCTGGGATGAAACTCAGCGCCGTCATGATCAGCAGGATCTGCAGGCTGACCGAATATTCCTGGGCGCCCGCCGCGTTGGTGCCCAAGGTGATCGCCGGGATCGACAACGGGTCGGCGCCCAGGGCCATCGGCGCGGCCAGCAACAGCATGAGCGTCAACAAAACGCGCATTACTTCTTATCCTTCTGATCCTTGCCCAGCAACTCCATCAGGCGCTGGGCGAATTCTGGCGTGGCGGCTTCGGTCTTGACCGCGTCCACCGGGGTCTTGAGTACATGCAGCGGGGTGATGCGGCCGGGGGTGATGCCGAGCAGGATCTGCTCTTCGCCCACCTGCACCAGCACCAGCCGATCACGCGGGCCGAGGGCGCGCGAGCCCACCAGCTCTATCACTTGGCCGTTGCCCGGGCCGATGCGCTGCACGCGGCGCATCAACCAGGCCAGCAGGAAGATCAGGCCGATCACCAGCAACAGGCCCAGCACCAGTTGCGTCAACTGCCCGCCGACGCTGCCGACCGCTGGCGCCGCAGCCACCTGCGCCACCGGCTCAGCCGCCAAGGCGCTCAATGGCAGCGCCAGCAACAGTCCCGCCATCGAGTACTTCATCTCAGCGCAACTTCTTGATGCGTTCGCTCGGGCTGATCACGTCGGTCAGGCGGATGCCGAACTTCTCGTTGACCACCACCACCTCGCCATGGGCAATCAGGGTGCCGTTGACCAGCACGTCCAATGGCTCGCCGGCCAGGCGGTCCAGTTCGATCACCGAGCCCTGGTTGAGCTGCAAGAGGTTGCGGATGTTGATTTCGGTGCTGCCCACTTCCATGGAAATCGACACCGGGATGTCGAGGATCACATCCAGGTTCGGGCCATCGAGGCTCACCGGGTCGTTGTTCTTCGGCACGCTGCCGAATTCTTCCATGGCCAGGCGGTTGCCGGCCGGCGCGGTGGCGGCGTCGGCGGCCAGCAGCGCGTCGATGTCGTCCTGGCCAACATCGCCGGTTTCTTCCAGGGCCGCAGCCCACTCGTCAGCCAGGGCCTGGTCTTCGGCGGAAGTGTTTTCGTGTTCGGTAGCCATTACATGTCCTCGGCGCAGCAAACAATCATGAATTGGGGTTGAATCAGCGGCGGTTGATCGGCTCAACCACTTGCAGCGCCAGGTTGCCCTTGTGGGAACCGAGCTTGACCTTGAACGACGGCACGCCGTTGGCGCGCATGATCAGCTCTTCCGGCAAGTCGACGGGGATGATGTCCCCAGGCGCCATGTGCAAAATATCGCGCAGGCGCAACTGGCGGCGGGCCACGGTGGCGCTCAGCGGCACGTCGACGTCCAGCAGGTCTTCGCGCAGGGCCTTGACCCAGCGTTCGTCCTGGTCGTCGAGGTCGGACTGGAAGCCGGCGTCGAGCATTTCGCGCACCGGTTCGATCATCGAGTAAGGCATGGTCACGTGCAGGTCGCCGCCACCGCCATCGAGTTCGATGTGGAAGGTCGACACCACAATGGCCTCGCTGGGGCCGACGATGTTGGCCATGGCCGGGTTCACTTCCGAGTTGATGTACTCGAAATTGACCTCCATGATCGCCTGCCAGGCTTCCTTCAAGTCGATGAAGGCCTGCTCCAGCACCATGCGCACCACCCGCAGTTCGGTAGGGGTGAATTCACGCCCTTCGATCTTGGCGTGACGGCCGTCGCCACCGAAGAAGTTGTCCACCAGCTTGAACACCAGCTTGGCGTCGAGGATGAACAGCGCGGTACCGCGCAACGGCTTGATCTTGACCAGGTTGAGGCTGGTGGGCACGTACAGCGAGTGCACGTACTCACCGAACTTCATCACCTGCACGCCGCCCACGGCCACGTCCGCCGAGCGGCGCAGCATGTTGAACATGCTGATGCGGGTGTAGCGGGCAAAGCGTTCGTTGATCATCTCCAGGGTCGGCATGCGTCCCCGCACGATGCGATCCTGGCTGGTCAGGTCATAACTTTTGACGCTGCCGGGTTCGGCAGCCATTTCGGTCTGTACCAGACCATCGTCCACGCCATGCAACAGCGCGTCGATTTCATCCTGGGACAGCAGGTCTTGCACGGCCATGTCGTGATCCTACTGCAATACGAAGTTAGTGAAGAGCGCCTGCTCGACCACGACTTTGCCGAGTTCTTTCTGGGCCACTTCCTGCACGCTGGCAGTGACCTTCTGGCGCAACATTTCCTGGCCGACTGGCGTGGCCAGGCTGTCGAAGCTCTGCCCGGAGAACAGCATCACCAGGTTGTTGCGGATCACCGGCATATGCACCTTGAGGGCATCCAGGTCCGCCTGGTTGCGCGCCAACAAGGTGATGCTCACCTGCAGGTAGCGTTGACGACCATTCTGGTTGTAGTTGGCGACAAAGGCCGGAAGCATCTGCTCGAAGATTGCCGGTTGCTTGACGTTCGTGGCAGTTTCGGCGGTGGGCGCCGGTTTACTCGCACTGCTGTGCATGATGTACCAGGTGCCGCCCACCGAGGCACCGATCGCCAGGAGCAGGCCCAGCACAATCAACAGGATCAGCTTGAGCTTGCCTTTGCCTGCGGGGGGAGTTGCTGCGTCGTCGCTCTTCGCCATGCCAATAATCCGTCACTATTCGGGGATTCGTAGATCTATGGCAAGGCAAGAGCAAGTGTTATGCCAGAGTTGTCTGGCAGGCGCAGGAAGATGATCGTTCCCACGCTCTGCGTGGGAATGCATCTTGTGACGCTTCGCGTCACCGTGTGCAATGGTCGAAAACATCGCCGACTTCGGGACGCGGAGCGTCCGGGGCGGCATTCCCACGCAGAGCGTGGGAACGATCAGCCACTGACCGGGTTTGAGCAGGAAGTCAGGCGTAGTAGTCGACGGCGCTGGAGCCGATCACGCTCTGGCTCACGGGCGCTGCCACTTCGGCCACATCCACAGGGCCACCGGCGTCGCCGCTGTCAGCGCGCCTGCCGCTGCTACTGACGCCTCGCGCCTGGCTCTGCTGTTGCTGCTGGTCCTGGCCCCGCGACTGGTCGGAGACATTCACATCCACCTGCCCCATGCCCTGCTGGGCAAACATCTCGCGCAAACGGCCAGACTGGCTTTCCAGCGCTTCACGCACCACCGCATGGCCGCTCATGAAGTTGACCTGGGCCTGCTGGTCCGCCGTCATGTTGACCTTGATGTCCAGGCGCCCCAGCTCAGCAGGCTGCAACTGGATCTCGGCCGACTTGAGGTTGGCGCTGGACAGGTACATTACGCGGTTGACCACCTCCTCGGTCCAGCCGCTCTGGTGCATGGCCAGGGGCGCATTGGGGACGGGCGGCAAGGCATTCGCGGTTTTCGGCGTGGCCGCCTGGGTCAGCGCCGCCAGGCGGTTGGCGAAGTCATCCACACGGGTGTCGCTGCTGGCGTTCTTGAGGTCCTTGAGGCCGTCATCGATCAGCGCGCCGAAGGCCTTGTCGCCCCCCTGGTCGGTGCTGTCCTTGGTGGCTTGCTGGTCGACCATGTTGGCCAGGCCGGCGGCAAAGCTCTGCGCGGCGGTCGGCTGGTCCTGGGTGGCGGGCGCGCCTTTCTGCGGCGCCTGGCTGCTGGCCGAGACATGACCGCCCTGCTCCATCGCCAGGCGCACGGCCGGCATCGAATCCAGCGGGTCGGCCTCAGGGTCGAAGGTTGGCTGCTTGGGCTCCTCGGTTACCGCAATGAGCGGCTGGGCGTTGTCATCTGCGGCCGTGACGGCAGGCGCTTGTACCGGCACAGGCACCGCCACAGGCGTCACGGTAGCAACCAGAGCCGGGTCGGCAACCGGTTGCAGTGCCAGGGACGGGTCGGCAGGTGGCTCGCCTTCACTGTCAGCGTGGTCGTCGCTCTTGGCCGGCTTGGCAGGCAAGGGATTGCCGCTATCGGCAACCGCTGGCGCGCTGGCGGCAGGTTTATCGTCGCCGGCGGCCGGTTTGGCGCTGGCATCAGAAGCCTTGTCGCGCACCGGTTTGGCTGGCGCGTCGTCGCTCTTGGCCTGCGGCTTGGCAGCTTGCTTGGCAAACACTTGAGCGAAGCCAGCGCCCTTGTCCCGCGGAGCCGCAGGCGCTACGGCAGGCGTGGCGGCCGGCGCTTGAGGCTTGGCCGCAGCGGCAGCCTGAAGAAGCGAATTGGGAGCGACTGGCATAAGTAAGGGTCTCCACTGCATGGGGTCGGGAATGCAGTCTGTGGAGGTAGAGCAAGAGTCGGGCCAAGTCAGGCCGATAAAATATCAAACCCCAGAAAACCGCTCCCGTTCATGCTCATAAAGCGGCCGAACCAGCGCAAACTCACGATCAATCTGATCCACCAACGCCCCCAAGTCGGAAGCAGACTTGAAGGACTCGGTCTCCAACCGCTCACACAACGTTGCCAACCGCAGCGCCCCCAAGTTGCCACTACTGCCCTTGAAGCTGTGTGCGATGCGCCCCAACGTCTTGGCGTCGTCCCGCGCCTTGCGCAGCGCTTGCACGCGCTCTTCAGAATCATGCAGAAAGGTGTCCAGCAGCGTGGGGTATTCGCTTTCCATGACTTCCTGCAAACCCGACAACACCTCGGGGTCCATATGAATCTCAGCCACTTGCTCGCTCCTTGATCAAGAATCGGCGGATTATGCCAGAGCCGCCCAACAAAACTCCACGCAGACAGTGCGCCCGCCATCGGACCAGCCTACAGCGCTGCTCAGTTGACGCACCAGGCTCAGTCCCCGACCAGACAGACGGTCGATGTCCACGGGGCGCGCCAGCTCTTGCTCCACATCAAAACCCTGCCCGCTGTCTTCGAGGCGCAAGGTCAGTTTGCCGCCCTTGTCGGTGGGCACCACCTGCATATGCACGCGCACATAGCCGCTGTCCAACTGCGCCAGGCGCTCATGGCGCTGGCGATAATACTGCGCAAACCCTTGGGCATCGCGCTTGAGGCGTGAGTCCAGGCCCAGCACGCCATGCTCCAGCGCGTTGGAATACAACTCGGCCATCACACTGTAAAGGGCCCCGCTCTGCGCACGCAGGCCATGGATCTCCAACAGCAGTTGCAGCAGGTACGGCAGCGGGTTGTAGGTCCTGAGCGTCTGGGCGCGGAATTCGAAACTCACCGACCAATCCAGCGGGCATGACTGGCCGCTGTCGGCATACATCGGTTCTGCCGCCCGCAAGGGTTGGCCCGCCTGCAACGTGATCTCGACCATGCTGACGTCATCGCGCGCCTGGCCGCGAAAGGCCGCCAGGGCCTGCTCAATGTCCTCGAACAGGCGGTCGGGCTCGCGGTTGGCGGCGAACACCTGCTGCAAGCGCTCGGCACCGAACAGTTGATCGTTGGCGTCAGCGGTGTCCAGCACGCCGTCGGAGAGCAGGAATACCCGGTCGCCCAACGCCATGGGCCAGACCTCGGTGCTGTCATCGAACGCCTCTGCCGACAACACCCCCAACGGCAGGTGCCGCGACATCAATGGCGTGCGCCTGCCCGTGGCGACTTCATGCACGTAGCCTTCGGGCATGCCGCCGTTCCACACCTCCACCGCACGCCGCTGGGCGCTCAGGCACAGCAAGGTGGCACAGCAGAACATGTCTACCGGCAGGATGCGCTTGAGCTTGGCGTTCATTTCCCGCAGGGTCTGCGTGAGGCCGTAGCCCTTGGCGGTCATGCCGTAGAACACCTCGGCCAGGGGCATGGCACCGATAGCGGCCGGCAAGCCATGGCCGGTGAAATCACCCAGCAACACATGCATGTCACCCGATGGCGTGTAAGCCGCCAGCAACAAGTCGCCATTGAACAACGCATAAGGCGATTGCAGATAGCGGATATTCGGCGCGGCGTTGATGCAACCGGAATGGGCGACCTTGTCGAACACCGCCTTGGCCGCCCGCTGTTCATGCAGCAGGTGTTCGTGGTGCCTGGCGATCAGGTCACGCTGTTGCAAAACCGTGGCTTGCAGGCGGCGCAGGCGGTCCATGGCGTTGATCTTCGCTGCCAGGATCAAGGGGTTATAGGGCTTGGGCAGAAAGTCATCGCCGCCGGCGTCCAGGCACTGGGCCAGGGCTTCGCTTTCGCGCAGCGACGTGAGGAAGATGATCGGCACCAGCGCCTCCCCCGCCAGTTGCTTGATCTGCCGTGCGGCTTCGAAGCCGTCCATCACCGGCATCAGCGCGTCCATCAACACCAGTTGCGGGCGCTCACGGGCAAACACCTCAATCGCTTCGGAGCCGTTGCTGACAGTCAGCACCTGGTGGCCCTGACGGCGGATGATGCTCGCCAGCAACAGGCGGTCGGCGGCGCTGTCTTCGGCGATCAGGATGGTCAGCGCCTCCAGGACAGGGGCCAGGGCGCTCAATTGATATCGAACAGTTTGTCGAAGTTGGAGATGGCGAGGATCTTGCGCACGTCGTTGCTGCTGTTGATCACTCTGACTTCGGCGTCATCACCGCCGGCGTGATCCCGTAGCAACAGCAGCATGCCGAGGGCTGAACTGTCCATATAGGTGGCATCCTTGAGGTCGACGATATAGGTCTCGGGGACCTTGTAGAAACGCTCGTAGGCTTCCCGAAACGCCTGGTGGCTGCCGAAATCGAACCGGCCCTTGATTGCGATCGTCAACTTCTTCCCGTCCAGGGATACTTCTGACTCGACTGACATGTGACTGCTTCCTTGTCATTGCACTAGACACAAGGTGTAGCAGTTGAAGAGCATCTGAGCAACACAGTGAATCAACTGTGGGAGCTGGC
>NZ_JBQEQE010000042.1:0-14855 GCF_052046095.1 Pseudomonas sp. 22072 | reverse complement strand
CGCAGGCAAGCCAGCTCCCACACTGGATTTGTGGTGCCGGTTAGAACTGTTCTGGGCGGGGAAGGCGCTGGGACAATTCATCGAGCAGTTTTTGCTCGCGCTTGTCTTCGATGGCTCGCGCTTCGTCGATGTAGCGCTGCACCAGCTTGCGCAGCCCCTCGACCCGGGCAAACGCCTGTTGCCAGGCCTCGCGGGCTTTGTCGAGGTTGGTCTCGTGCCAGGCCAGGCTCTGGCGTTGCTGGCCGACGGCGGTTTCAAGCTGATTGAGAAAGCCCTGGTACCCCATCAGCCACTGGCCAGAAACACCCTGGCTGCCGCGCTCGATCCACTGTTGTTGGTACTCGCCACGAAAACGCTCCAGGTCGCCCAGCTTGCTTTGGGCCAACCGCACCTGGCCTTGGAAGTAGCCCAGGCGCTGTACGGCGGCTTTCTCGGCCTTTTCGGCCATGTCCACCACCGGGGCCAGGCGTGCGGCGCGGCTGTTGGCCATGGCTTAGCCGCCCGGCGCCGGGGCGAAGATGGACTGCAAGTGCGACTGGCTCTCGCCCATGGTGATCTTGTCGTTGAGACCCTGGCGCAGGTAGGTCACCAGTTGCGGCTGCAAGGCGATGGCCAGGTCGGTGTCGCGGTCGCCACCGGCCACATAGGCGCCGACGCTGATCAGGTCACGGCTTTGCTGGTAACGCGACCACAGCTGCTTGAACTGCTGGGCACGGGCCATATGCTCCGGCGTGACCACCGCCGGCATCACCCGGCTGATGGACGCTTCGATATCGATGGCTGGGTAATGCCCCTCTTCCGCCAGGCGCCGCGACAGCACGATGTGGCCGTCGAGCACGCCCCGGGCCGAGTCGGCAATCGGGTCCTGTTGGTCGTCGCCTTCAGACAACACGGTGTAGAACGCGGTGATCGAGCCACCGCCGGCTTCGGCATTACCGGCACGCTCTACCAGCTTGGGCAGCTTGGCAAATACCGACGGGGGGTAACCCTTGGTCGCGGGCGGCTCACCGATGGCCAAAGCGATCTCGCGCTGGGCCTGGGCGAAACGCGTGAGGGAGTCCATCAGCAACAGGACGTTCTTGCCCTTGTCGCGAAAATATTCGGCAATGCGCGTGCAGTACATCGCCGCACGCAGGCGCATCAGCGGTGCATCGTCTGCCGGAGAAGCGACGACAACGGAACGCTTGAGCCCTTCTTCACCGAGGCTGTGCTCGATGAACTCCTTCACTTCGCGGCCCCGCTCGCCGATCAGCCCCACCACGATGATGTCGGCCTCGGTAAAGCGCGTCATCATGCCCAGCAATACCGACTTACCCACGCCGGTACCGGCGAACAGGCCCAGACGCTGGCCGCGACCGACCGTCAATAAACCGTTGATGCTGCGAATGCCCACGTCCAGCGGCACGCTGATGGGGTTGCGCTTGAGCGGGTTGATGGTGGGGCCGTCCATCGGCACCCAGTCTTCGGCCTTCATGCCGCCCTTGCCGTCCAGCGCACGACCGGCCCCGTCGAGTACGCGGCCCAGCATGCTCATGCCCATGGGCAGGCGGCCGGTGTCGGCCAGCGGTACCACGCGGGCGCCGGGGGCAATGCCGGTGAGGCTGCCGACCGGCATCAGGAAAATCTTGCTGCCCGAAAAGCCCATCACCTCGGCTTCGACTTGCACCGGGTGGTAGCTGTTGTCGTTGATCACCAGGCAGCGGCTGCCCATTGCGGCGCGCAGGCCTTCGGCTTCGAGAGTCAGGCCGACCATGCGCAACAAACGCCCTTCAAGAACCGGCTGGCCGGGCAACTCAGTGGCCTCGGCGTAGCTGCCCAGGCGCTTGGCGAAGCTCGTGCGATCAAGGCGCATCGGTGGCGTCCAGGTCAACGCTCAGGTCAGGCTCGGCGGGGTGCAGGGCTTGTTCATGCAGTTGATCGAACAACTTGGCCATGATCTGGCTGATGCGGGTTTCCACCGTTGCATCGATGCGGCTGTGCTCGGTTTCGACACGGCAACCACCGGGCTGCAACGAAGCGTCTTCGACGATGCGCCAGGTTTCTTCATGACGCTCGCGCAGGGCTTTGACCTGTTCGAAATCCTGCGGATTGATGTACAGCCGCACATTGCCGACGCCCAGGGGCAGCAGCTTGAGGGCTTCACGCATCACGCCTTCGATCTGGCTGGAATCGAGCACCAGCTCGCGCTGGATCACCTGACGAGCAATGTGCTGCACCAGGCCAACCATGGATTTTTCCAGCTGCGAGTCCTGTTCGGCGATAGGGTCGAACAGGTTGCCCATCAGGCGCTCCAGGCTACCCAACTTGGTGTCCAGCGCCGCTTCGGCCTCCTGGCGAACCTTGAGGGTGGTGCTGCGAAAGCCGTCTTTTTCCCCCGCCGCGAAGCCTTCGTTGTAGGCCTCCTGGCGAATGGTTTCCAACTCTTCGAGGGTCAGTGGCTGGACTTCATCCAGTGGCACTTCTTCCATCTCTGCCGGAGGTTCTTCAACCGGTTCAGGCTCGGGCTCCGGCACATGGGGGTCGAAACTGGGCAGCGACCAGATGTCGAAGCCGCCGACATCCCGCGCGCGAATCAGATCGCTGGGCGCCTCATCTTTAGTCGACATGCAAGGCGCCTTAGATCATTTCTTCGCCGCCCTTCCCGCCGAGAACGATTTCTCCGGCTTCGGCCATACGGCGGGCAATGGTGAGGATTTCTTTCTGGGCGGTTTCCACGTCGCTGACGCGCACCGGGCCCTTGGCTTCCAGGTCGTCGCGAAGCAATTCGGACGCACGCTTGGACATGTTCTTGAAGATCTTTTCTTTGACGTTTTCGTCCGAGCCCTTGAGCGCCAGCACCAGCACGTCCGAGGACACTTCGCGCAGCAGCGCCTGGATGCCGCGGTCGTCGACATCGGCCAGGTTGTTGAACACGAACATCAGGTCTTCGATCTGGCCGGACAGGGTGTCGTCGATCTCGCGGATCGAGTCCATCAACTGACCTTCGACCGAGCTGTCGAGGAAGTTCATGATGTCGGCTGCGCGCTTGATGCCACCCAGGGTGGTGCGCGAGGCGTTGGAATTGCCGGAGAACTGCTTCTCCAGAATGGTGTTGAGTTCTTTGAGCGCCGCCGGTTGCACGGTGTTCAGCGACGACACACGCAGGATGATGTCCAGGCGCACTTTATGGTCGAAGTGGCCAAGCACTTCGCCGGCCTGGTCCGGGTCCAGGTAGGCCACCACGATCGCCTGGATCTGCGGGTGCTCGTAGCGGATCACGTCGGCCACTGCCCGCGGCTCCATCCACTTGAGGCTATCCAGGCCGCTGGTGTTGCCACCCAGCAGGATGCGGTCGATCAGGCCGTTGGCCTTGTCTTCGCCCAGGGCCGAGGTGAGCATCTTGCGAATGTAGCTGTCGGATCCGACGCCCAGGCTGGTCTGGTCGCCGACGATCTCGACGAACTCGCTCATCACCTGCTCGACTTGCTCGCGGTGCACATTGCGCATCTGCGCCATGGCCACGCCCACTCGCTGGACCTCTTTAGGGCCCATGTGGCGCAGCACTTGGGCAGCGTCGGTTTCACCCAGGGACAGCAGCAGCACGGCGGCTTTGTCGACCCGGGACAGCTTGGCCACAGCGGCTCGATCATTCATCTGCGTTAATCCACTCTTTCACGACCTGAGCCACACGGCCCGGGTCTTCTGCCACCAGACTCTTGATTGCGTTCAACTGAGCGTCATAGCCTTCGCTCGGGCTTGGCAACAGGATGCTTTGCGGGCCGCCGAGGCTGACGCGGTCGTTGGCCAGTTCGCCGTCCAGGCCGCCCATGCCACCCAACTCGACGTCGCCACCGGCCAGCGCCAGTTGCTTCTTGCCGCCGCCAGTGATGTTGTTGAGCACCGGGCGCAATACGCCGAACACCAGCACCAGGATGAACAGCACCCCCAGCACTTGCTTGACGATGTCCCAGAACCACGGCTGGGTGTAGAACGCCGGGTCAGCGATCACTTCACCGCGCTCGGCGGAGAACGGCATGTTGATCACGCTGACGCTGTCGCCACGGCTGGCGTCGAAGCCAACGGCGTCTTGCACCAGGCGGGTGAAGCGCGCCAGTTCGTCAGCCGTCCACGGCGCACGGGTCACCGCGCCGTCCGCAGGGTTGACCTTGACCTGGTCATCGACCACCACCGAAACCGACAGGCGATTGATCTTGCCCTGCTGCTGCTTGGTGTGGCTGATGGAACGGTCGAGTTCGAAGTTCTTGGTGGACTGGTTACGCTTGTCCGCAGGGTATGGCGCAAGCATCGGCTGGCCGGTGGCCGGGTCCATGATCTGCTGGCCGTTGGCGTCCAACAGCGGCTGGCCAGGCTGGATCGCGCCAGCCGTGGCGGCGGCGCCACCGGTGGTTTGCGGTGCCGAGGCCGGCGCGGGTGGCTGGTTGCTCAGGGCGCCTGGCACACCTTGGGGGCCATTGCTGGCGGTGCGTTGTTCGCTGGTGGACTGCTCGCTGCGCAGGGCCGGCTGGTCCGGGTTGAACTGTTCGGAGGTGGACTCGACGGCGCTGAAGTCCACGTCGGCCGACACTTCAGCCTTGTAGCGGTCGTTGCCCAGTACCGGTTGCAGAATGTTATGCACGCGCTGGGTGAGCATGCTTTCCATGCGGCGGCTGTAGTCGAACTGCTTGCCGGCCTGGGTCAGCGCGGAGTTTTCGGCCATGTCGGACAGCAGGTTGCCCTTCTGGTCCACCACGGTGATTTGCGACTTGCTCAATTCGGGAACACTGGTTGCCACCAGGTTGACGATCGCCAGTACCTGGCCAGGCTCCAGGGAGCGGCCAGCAAACAGCTCGACCAAGACCGAGGCGCTGGGCTTGCGTTCGTCACGCACGAACACCGAGCTTTTCGGAATCGCCAGGTGCACACGGGCGGCCTTGACGTTATTGAGGCTGGAAATGGTGCGCGCCAGTTCGCCTTCCAGGCCACGACGATAGCGGGTGGCTTCCATGAACTGGCTGGTGCCCAGGCCCTGGTCCTTGTCGAGGATTTCAAAACCAATGTTGCTGTCGGACGGCGCCACGCCAGCGGCGGCCAGTTTCATCCGCGCGCGGGCTACGTCGTCAGCTTTGACCAGCAAGGCGCCGGAGTTGGGCTCCACGGTGTAGGCGATGTCGGCGGCGGCGAGGGTTTCCATGATCTGCTTGGAATCCATGCCCGACAGGCTGCCGTACAGGGGGCGGTAATCGGGTTGCTGCGACCACAGCACCACGGCAAAACCAATCGCCACGCTGGCGGCCAAGCCCACCATCAGGCCCACCTGACGCAGCATGGTCATTTCCGAGAGGTTTTCCAGGAACGACAGGCCAAACAACGGCGGTTTGCCGTCGGCCTTGGCGGGGAGGTTGTCGGAGACTGCTTCAGCCATGACTTAAATCTCGTCCTTAAACCGGCATCTGCATGATGTCTTGATACGCCTGAACCAGCTTGTTACGCACTTGGGTCAAGGCCTGGAAGGACACACTGGCCTTTTGCGAGGCGACCATCACATCGGTGAGGTCCACGCCGCTTTTACCGATCTCGAAGGCCGTCGCCAACTGGCTGGACGCCTGCTGGGTATCGCTGACTTTATTGATTGCCTGACCGAGCATGTCGGCAAAATTGCTTTGGCCCAATTCCGGCGCTGGCGCGACGGATTTCGGTTGAGCCATGGCATCCATTTGCATGGCGCGCATATCCAACATCAACCGATTGAACTCAATACCCTGGCTCATGACCTTCTCTCTCCGACGACCCGCAATTTTTTGACACTACGCAGCGGTTACTAGGGGTGGTAGCAACAAGGGTGCCAGCTCTGGAGCAACTCGTAAGAAAAGGCGACAAAGCTTGTCGAACTTGTTACCGCACGTTTTTGGTAGGAGCGAGCTTGCTCGCGAAGAACTCATGGACGCCGCGAGCATCCAGGAAGCACGCGTTATCGTTGACGTTTTTCGCGAGCAAGCTCGCTCCTACAAAAAAACGGTATGGGCGCGAAGTCAGGTGGCGAACAGATAGGCTTCCACATCCATACCGGCGTCGCGCATCTGCGCCAGCTTGTAGCGCAAGGTACGCGGGCTGATGCCCAGGCGTTCGGCCGCTTCTTTGCGGCGGCCACGCTCGGCGCGCAGGGTGTCGATGATCATCTGGAATTCACGGCGGCGCAGGTCATCGCCCAGGGCACCGGCTGATTCCGCCTCGGCGACCACTGGAGCCGGGGCCAGGCTCGGCAACGGCGCAGCGCCATTGCCCATGGCCAGGCAGAAATCCTGGGGCTGGATCAAACCGCCCTGCTGCAAAATCAGCGCACGCTGGATCGCGTTGTCCAGCTCGCGCACGTTGCCCGGCCATGGGTAACTGACCAGGCACGCCTGGGCCTCGGGCGACAAACGCGCCTGGGCATGCTTCATTTTTTTGACGTGGTTGTTCAGCAGGCGCTCGGCCAGGGGAATGATATCCGCCGGGCGCTCACGCAATGGGCGCCAGGCCAGCGGGAACACCGACAACCGGTAGAACAGGTCTTCACGGAAGCGCCCCGCCGCCACTTCACCCGCCAAGTCGCGGTTGGTGGTGGCGACCACGCGGATATCCAGCTGGATCGGCTTGCGTGCGCCCACGCGCTCCACTTCACGCTCCTGCAATACCCGCAGCAACTTGGCTTGCAGGCCCAGGGGCATTTCCGAGATTTCGTCGAGCAGAATGGTGCCGCCGTCGGCTTGTTCGAACTTGCCGGCCTGGGCCGCGATGGCGCCGGTGAACGAGCCCTTTTCATGGCCAAACAAGGTGGCTTCCAGCATGTTGTCGGGGATCGCCGCGCAGTTGATCGCAATGAATGGTTGTTTGGCACGGCCCGATTGCTGGTGGATATAACGCGCCAGCACTTCTTTACCGGTGCCGGACTCGCCGGAAATCAGCACAGTGGAATCACTGCGCGCCACCCGCGCCGCCAGTTCCAGCAATTGCGCGCTGGCCGGCTCAAAGGCAATCGGGCCATCGCCGTCGGCTGCGGGCATTACGCCCAGGGCATGCCGGGCGACCAGTTCGATCAACGCCTTGGGTTCGAACGGCTTGACCAGGTAATCCGCCGCGCCCTGACGCATGGCATCCACCGCCCGCTCCACCGCGCCATGGGCGGTCATCAGCAGCACCGGCAGCTGCGGCTGGCGCACCCGCAGCAGGCCGAGCAACTGGTGGCCGTCCATGCCGGGCATGTTGACGTCGCTGACCACCAGGCTGAAGGTTTCCTGCTCGACCGCCTCCAAGGCTTCCTCGGCAGAGCCGACCGCACGGTAGTCATGGCCCGCCAACAGCAGCGTGTCAGCCAATGCTTCACGCAGGGCGCGATCGTCTTCCACCAATAAAACCTTGATAGCCATCATCCTCTTACTCCGCGCTTGCCGCGCTGGAAAACAGCGGCAAGGTCATCAATGCACAGGTGCCACGCCCCAGGCGCGAACGCAGCTGCAATTGTCCCTGATGGGCACGGGCCACTGCCTTGACCACGGTCAGGCCCAGGCCAGTGCCGTTGGTCTTGGTGGTAAAAAACGGCTCGCCCAGGCGCTGCAGCACCTGCGGGGCGATACCGCTGCCGCTGTCGCTGACGCACAGGCGCAGGGTTTGTCCGCGGCTATACAGGTGCACTTTCAGGCGCACCCCGGGGCCACTGGCCTGGGTAGCGTTTTCGATCAGGTTGAGCAGCGCGCCCACCAGGGTGTCGCGGTTGCACAGCAATTCGCCCTGGTGGCTGTCGCACTGCCAGCGCAGGTTGGCCTCCTGCACATGGGTCGCCGCTGCCGCTTGCAGCGACTGCATCAAACCGGCAGGGGTAACGCGATCGGTCAGCGGCAGTTCGCCGCGGGCAAATACCAGCATGTCACGTACTTGGTGTTCCAACTCATGCAGGCGCTCCTTGAGGCGCCCGGCAAAGCGTTGGTGGGTGGCCGCTGGTAATTGCTCGTCAGTCAAATGGCTGGCGTAGATCAATGCCGCCGACAACGGCGTACGAATCTGATGCGCCAAGGAAGCGACCATCCGCCCCAGGGACGACAGCCGCTCATGGCGAGCCAACTGATCTTGCAGGTGCCGGGTTTCTGTCAGGTCATTGAGTAGCACAAGCTGGCCCGGCTCGGCGTCCAGGGAACGGGTCGCAATGGACAACCGGCGCCCGTCCTTGAGGGAGACTTCGTGGCCGTCGTCTTCACGGGGGGCGAAACAGCGGGTGATGACTTCACGCCACAGCTCGCCTTCCAACGGCAGGCCAAGCAGGTCGCAGGCGGCCGGGTTGGCTTCGCGCACGCGGCCTTGGTCGTCGATGACGATCACGCCACCGGGCAACAGGTCCAGCAAGTTTTGCAGACGGTTGGCCAGACGCTCTTTCTCGGCCAGCTCTTGCATGCGCTGGGCGCTGACCACAGCCAGTTCGCCTTTAAGCTCGGAAACCCGGGCCTCAAGCAGGCTGTAGGAGTCGGTCAGCTGGTTCGACATCTGGTTGAACTGCGAGAGCGCGTGCTCCAGGCCCTGGCGGGTCGGCGGTTCTACAGGCGAAACCAGCCCCTGGATGGCAGGGGCCGAAGATAGTTGGGCGGCGTGGGGCATGATGCTCTCTCGCTTGGCTGACCGTCAGTTAAACGGAACGTTGCGAGGGCTGTAGCAATACCCGTGCCGAAAAAAATATACCTATAAATCAAGTAGTTGAAAAACAGGCGTCAATCATCCGCCTGTTCATCACCTTCTTTGCGGCTCATCCCGTACTTGCGCATCTTCTCCACCAGGGTGGTGCGACGGATACGCAGGCGCTCGGCGGCACGGGCGACGATGCCGTTGGCATCGTCCAGCGCCTGTTGGATCAGGCCTTGTTCCAGGTTGCCGAGGTAGTCCTTGAGATCTAGGCCTTCGGGCGGCAACATCGCGCTAGCGCCGAAGTCTGGAGTATGGCCGTTGATTGCCACGCGCTCTTCCATGTCGCTGCGCAGGCTGTCCATCTGCTCGTCCTCGTCGTCGACGTAGCGGAATTTCTTCGGCAACTCGACCACGCCGATCACCCCGTACGGATGCATGATCGCCATGCGCTCCACCAGGTTGGCCAGCTCGCGGACGTTGCCCGGCCAGCCGTGGCGGCACAGGGACATGATTGCCGCGGAGTTGAAACGAATGGAGCCGCGCTTCTCGTGCTCCATGCGCGAGATCAGTTCGTTCATCAGCAACGGGATGTCTTCCACGCGCTCGCGCAGCGGGGCCATCTCGATAGGGAATACGTTGAGGCGGTAGTACAGGTCTTCGCGGAAGCTGCCGACCTCGATCATGCTTTCGAGGTTCTTGTGGGTGGCGGCAATGATGCGCACGTCCACGCTCTGGGTCTTGTTGCTGCCCACGCGCTCGAAGGTGCGTTCCTGCAATACGCGCAGCAGCTTGACCTGCATCGGCAACGGCATGTCGCCGATTTCGTCGAGGAACAGGGTGCCGCCATTGGCCAGCTCAAAGCGCCCGGCACGGCTGGTGATCGCCCCGGTAAAGGCGCCCTTCTCGTGGCCGAACAATTCGCTTTCCAGCAGCTCTGCCGGGATCGCCCCGCAGTTGACCGGCACAAAGGGCCCGTCGCGACGCTTGGAGTGATAGTGCAGGTTGCGCGCGACCACTTCCTTGCCGGTGCCCGACTCGCCGAGGATCAGTACGCTGGCGTCGGTGTCGGCCACTTGCTGCATCATCTGGCGCACGTGCTGGATGGCGCGGCTGGTGCCGACCAGGCTGCGGAACAGGTTGGGTTCACGGTGACGGCCGCGCTCGCGGGCCTGGTCGTACATCTCGCGATAGACCTGGGCACGGTGCAGGGAATCGAGCAATTTGCTGTAGCTGGGCGGCATTTCCAGGTTGGATAGCACGCGGCGGCGCTGGTCTTCCGGCAGGTCCACGGAAGAAATATCACCCATTAGCAACACCGGAAGGAACTCATCCCAGGTAGACAGTGTCTTTAACAGGCCCAGAACTGCGCCAGGAGCGTTTACCGTCCCGATCAATACACAAATGACTTCACGGCTCGACGACAACGAGCTGACCGCCTGCTGCCAATCGTGGCTGCCGCAGGGCAAATTTTCTTCACCAAGAAAATTTAAAATCACCGCTAAATCGCGGCGGCGGACGCTATCGTCATCGATCAGCAGAATTTTGGTTTCACGCCACATGCAATAGCAACTTCCCTAGTAAAACTTCCTGCCCCGGAATGAGGGCAATCAAGACGTCTGTAAGATTTCTTACCTTCTAGACGTCTGAAATCTGAAAACAGCACTAGTTAAGTCAAAAATGATGGCATAGTCAAATATATGACGCGCCGTTCGGATTAACTGCGCCCTTTCAACCGAACAGATGGTAAACCTTTGACGCATTTTTCGCTTGGTTGATCTGCGACATCTCTTCGAAAATCGCCTGGCGCTCGCCGGTCGTCACTTCAAGCAACTGCTGGTAAACCGCCAACAGGCTTTCCAGCTTTCCACGCAGCGCATCCTCATCCACCGGCGCTTCGCTCAGCACCTGATCGATCACACTGCGGCAGCCCAGGTCGAGCTCGCTGATGGCATCCCAGTTGCGCGCAGCCAGCGCGTCGACCAGGGCTTCACGGGTTTCATCAATGCGTTGCAGTGCGTGGCTCATGACGAGTTCCTCAAGGCCCGTGGCCTTATTCTGCTGCGCCTTGTGGCGCGCCGATAGCATCCCAGCCTTCTTTTACGGTAATCATCAAGCGAGCGACTTCGTCGATGATCTCGGCGTCGTTTTGTTGGTTAGCCTCCATCAACCGGTTGGTCATGTACACATAAAGGCTTTCCAACTGCTGAACATAAGCCGGGTTATCACTCTTTTCAGCATCCAGGCCATCGCGCAGCCCGATAACGATGTCGATGGCCTTGCCGAGCATCAAACCCTTCTGTGCGATGTCACCGCGCGCCAGGGCGCCCTTGGCCTGGGACATGCGATCCAGGCCGCCTTCCATCAGCATCTGCACCAGGCGATGCGGGCTGGCTTCGGAAATCTGTGCGTGGGAATTGACCTTCTGGTATTGGCGAAGGGCTCGCATGGGGTTCATGTTTCTACCTCGTGACAGGCGACAGCGAAAAGGATTCTAGTAACCAATATGTCGACTGGGCCGCAAAAAGCTTTAACACCGGTCGTCTTTCGGTACGAAAAGGCCAGGCAGGTTGCCTGGCCTTTTGCGTGAGTGGCGATCAGTTATTGGTTTTAGGGTTGTTCAAGGCATTGAGCGTGGTCATGACGCTAGTGCTTTGCTGGCGCAGTTGGGCAACCAGGGTGTCCATGGCGTTGTATTTGGCGGAGAGGCTGTTGGTCAGCAGTTCCATGCGCTCGTTCAGGGTTTCCTGCTGCTTTGCGATGTCCTTGAGGCTATCGGACAAGGAAGTGGAACGTGTCGCCAGCACCCCGGTTGAGGCCTTGGCAAAGTCATCCGTTGCACTCTTCATGCGCGCCAACATGCCATTCTTGCCAGCGAACATACTGTTGATGTCGGCCGCATTGGTCTTGACTGCAGCGTCCCACTTTTTATCGTCCATGGACAGCAAACCAGTAGTAGAGCTGGTGCTGACGCCAAATTGCGCCAGGGACTTGAACTGACCGGTACCGGAAATGGTATTGAACTCATTGCGGATCGCCGCCTGCAGCGAGCGCATGGTGGAGTCGCCAGTCAGGGCAGCGGCCGTGGTGCTGCCGTCCAGGTTCTTGGTGACCTTGGTTTCGGCGTTCATTGCCGTGATCAGGGCGTTATAGGTGTCGATGAAACCCTTAACGCCAGACTTGAGCGCGGTGTTGTTGGTACTGACAGTGATGAGCGTCGCATTGCGCTCAGGCGTCGGAGAAGTGTCGCCCGCAGTCTTTAGTGCGGATACCGAGACCAGCTTGATATTTACCCCGCTGAGCGCACCCTCGATGTTGTTGGATTTGGAGACAGATGCAACACCATCGATGCTGTACAGCGCGTCCTTGGGCTCGTCGATAACCGTCGAGCCGACATCCAGCCCCGAATTACCCGACAACTTCAGATCCGAACCAGTGCCCATAGTGGTCGACGTCAGGATCAGACGCGAACCATTGGAGTCGGTCTGGATGTTGGCGCTCAACCCGGAGGTGCCGAATTGGGTGTTGATCGAATCGCGCACCTGCTGCAACGTTGCTCCAGCCGGGATATTAACGTCGTAACTCTTGCCCGACTGACTGATTGTCAGGGTCGTAGGCTTGTCGGTAGCGTTGACCACGCTGTTGGCACCACCGGTGAAGATTTTGCTCGATAGCTTCGAAGGCTGCGCCAACTGGTTCACGATCAGCCGGAAGCTGCCGTTGGAGGCTGTATTGCTCGCAGTCATGGTCGCAACTTTTTCATCCGAAGATGAGCCGGTCAAACCCGTGAAGCTGGAGCTGGCAGTCATATTGTCGAGAGCGCCACGGAATGCATCCAGGGCGGCCTGAATCTTGCCGATCGAAGACAGCGTGGTGGTCGCCTTCTGAGACGCGGTATTGATCTGCGTCTGCTTGGGCACCTTTTCGGCGTCCACCAAAGACTGCACAATCTTTTGCGTGTCGATATTCGAACCAATACCACTTACGGTTGTACCCGCCATCTTCGTATCTCCTGTTCGGTGGCTGCCGTTATCTTGACTTATTGCGCCTCAAGACCTGACAGCAACAAATTTCATGCCAGCTCACACCTTGTCGTCAAACAACACGTTGCTTGCGCTGGAAAGGTTTTGTGCCAGTTTCAACGCCGTTTCCGACGGAATCTGACGGATCACTTCACCACTGTCGGTGGCGATGACCTTGACCACGACCCGGTGGGTCGAATCGTCAATGGAAAAATCCAGGCTGCGCTGGGCAGCCTGGACGAATTCGCGAATGTCGGTTACTGCTTTTTCCAGGTCCGCGCGCTCAGGCTCTTTGCCGGTTGCCGCCACTTCCTGGGCCTTGCTGCTGCTTTGATCGGCAGTCACCTTGGGAGGCGCGCCTTGAGGGGCAACCGGCGGATAAGACTGGTTCAGCTTTACACTCATGTCCATGTCCAATCTCCTCTAAACCGAAAAAACGGAAGGGCACGTAAACGCGCCCTTCCGTTAGTTACCAAGCGCGCTGATTACTGAAGCAGTTTCAGTACAGCGGATGGCAGCTGGTTAGCCTGCGACAGGATCGCGGTGGAAGCCGACTGCAGGGTTTGTTGCTTGGTCAGTTCGGCGGTTTCGGAAGCGAAGTCGACGTCCTGAACGGTAGAGCGTGCAGCGGTGGAGTTCTTCTGAATGTTCTGCAGGTTGTCTGCAGTGGTAGTCAGACGGTTCTGGGTAGCACCCAGGCCCGAACGTACGCTGTCGATGGTGCCGATGGCCTTGTCGATTACAGCCAGAGCGTTCTGAGCATTGGTAGCGTCAGTCACGTCGGTTTGGGCAACGGAAGTCTTCTGGGAAGACACCTGAGCTGCGCCGAACAAAGTGGTTACCGAAGTACCGGTAGCGCCGTTGGCCAGGGAGTAGCCCTTGGACGAATCCAGGGAGATCTGACCAGTTGCAATGATTGGATCGTTGACAGCAGCGCCCAGGTTAGTAGCGGCAGCTGCATATTTGCCAGCACCGTCTTTTACGTTAACGCTGACAGCATCAGCACCCAGCGCGTCGCTGGTAAACTTGATGTTTTCACCGGAGTCGGATTTGACTTCCAGAGTGCCCTTGGCTTCGTCGTAGTTAACGCTCACGCCCAGTTTGGCAGCGTTGGACTTCAGTTGATCAGCCAGGTCGGCAGTGCTGGTTACGCCAACGATTTTGACGGTAGCACCACCTACATCGATCGAGAAGCTGGCTGGAACACCGGCAACAGGCGGAGTTGCAGCAGGATCGCCCTTGGTTTTGGTCTCGTCTACCGAGAACTTGACTTCGGTGCTGGCAGTAGCGCTCAGGCCACCGATGGCGCCGTTCAGACCGGCAGCAATGGTCTTGGCAGAGTCAGCAAGGTTGACAGCAACGTTTGCAGTCTGGCCATTGCCGGTGATGGCGATCGAACCAGCAGCCAGGCCGGTAGCGTTAGGCGTCAGCGCGCCGGATTTAACCTGCTGCGAACCAATGTTGTTAGCCGCAACGTTTTCCAGGCTCAGGTTGATAGTTTCGTTGGCGTTGGCGCCAACCTGGATAGCCTTGGTACCGTACGAACCGTCCAGCAGCTTCTGGCCACCGAAAGTAGTGGTTTGCGAGATACGGGTCAGTTCCGAAGTCAGGGCCTGGTATTCGTCGTTGTTCGACTTACGGTCGTCGGCGCTCAGGGAGCCGGTAGCCGAGGACAGGGCCAGGGTACGCATTTTTTGCAGGATGTCGGTCGAAGCCTGCATCGCGCCTTCAGCGGTCTGAGCGATGGAGATGCCGTCGTTCACGTTTTTTACAGCTTGGCCCAGGCCGTTGATTTGGCTGGTCAGGCGGTTAGCGATCTGCAGGCCGGCAGCGTCGTCTTTAGCGCTGTTGATACGCAGGCCGGAAGACAGGCGCTGCATGGAAGTGGCCAGGGCGCCGCCAGCTTTGTTCAGGTTGCCCTGAGTCGTGATGGAAGCAATGTTGGTGTTTACTGTTAAAGCCATGACGAAATCCTCGTTGGATGGATACTGCGGCTTCCGGCCCTGGCAACCGCCGGGTGTGGCCTGAGAACCTACGTAATAGTTATCGTCGTGGTAGCCGGTTGCTTGAGGGTTTTTTTGATTTTTTTTACTAGCCCTGTGCCAGCCCTTGTATTTCAACGGCTTATAGAGGCGTGAAACGCCAGTAATCACGGGTTACTGGCGCCAAAACTTCGCCTTCAAGACGCCCCCCCCTGGTAGGAGCGAG